>CAVIXW010000107.1:0-6930 GCA_963646785.1 Acutalibacteraceae bacterium | reverse complement strand
CCCCCGACCTGAGGGGTCGAAATCGGATTAGAAGAAGATTTAGGTAAAATTATGGTGAATTAAGATTTAATTGTCCCTAATTTGGTACATAACTATATAATTATGCAAATGATTAATAGAATTATAAGTAATGGTTGCCGAAGTCCATTCAGGATGTGACTAGAATGAATGACATAAAAAGAACAATAGTGATATTGGTTGCGATAACTGCCGTCGCTGCTTCTGTTGCGGTCGTCGCTTCTGTAGTTAAAGATCACTCGGATGAATCATCCGACTCTCAGGTTTTCAACGCGCCCATCGGAGATGTTTCCTGGAATTTCGATTCCGATACCGGTACTTTGACCATAGATGGCAGCGGGCCCATGAAGGATTATTCTCAGTTTGATTGTCCCTGGGCCGAATACAAATCCTCGATCAAGAGGGTCGTCGTCGGAGAAAATATCACCTCCATCGGATCTTATGCGTTCTTTTATTGCAATTCCCTTACGTACGTGAGTTTACCTGACGGTATCGTCTCTATCGGCACCGGTGCATTTACCGGCTGCACTTCGCTTCTCAGCCTGAGGCTTCCCGATTCCGTCAGCTCTCTCGGGAACGATGCTTTCTATAACTGTACCTCGCTCACAAGCGTCAATCTCGGCAAATCATTAATTTCCATCGGAACCAGATCGTTCTGTAACTGTATCGCGCTCGCTAACGTGACTCTCGGCAACACCCTCGTCACAATCGGAGATAGTGCATTCTTCTCCTGTTCCGCACTGCAGTACATCTACCTTCCCGAGACATTAACCGTCATAGGAAACAACGCGTTTTACGGGTGCGTAACCCTGACCAATGTATCTTTCGGCAACTCTCTCACATCCATTGGCGACAATGCATTCTGCGAGTGTCATTCGCTCACCTCCATTGTCATTTCTGATTCGGTCGTGACTATCGGAAACGGTGCTTTCAAGAATTGTTACCTTGCTTCCACGGTAATCGTCGGCAACTCTGTCACATCCATCGGCGACAATGCGTTTTACGAATGCTCTTCCCTTGCGGATCTGACCCTCGGGAGATCCGTCCGCTCGATCGGAGATAACGCATTCTATCAATGTGCCACGCTCACATCTCTGACCATTCCCGATTCGGTCGAACATCTCGGCAAATACGCATTCAAAGACTGTATCGGTCTGAAGGAACTCTCGATTCCTGTAAGTCTCAATTCTGTCGGATACAATGAAACTCCTTCGTTCGAGAATACCTATTTCATCGAAAAGGTCACGTTCACTCCGGGGAACGGGACCTGGTATTCGTACGGATCGAATCTCGAGGAGGAATCGTATTATGCATACGCCCCTTGGCTGGTCAGCCAATACTTCCTGAAGACCGCGATCATCGAAGACGGCGTCACCTCGATCGGCGATCGTGCCTTCAGCGATTGCTACTTCCTTGAATCTGTCACGGTCCTTTCCGCACCCGAATCAATCGGATCGTATGCGTTCTACGATTGTATCGCCATTACTTCGTTCACCATCCCCGATTCGGTTAATTCCATCGGAGATTACGCATTCTGCAATTGCATCGCCCTCACTTCCATAAAACTTCCGGACGGCCTCCCGTTCATCGGTAACTATGTGTTCTTCCAGTGTATCAAGCTGTCTTATGTTGAGATCCCCGATTCCGTCCTGACCATCGGGGCTCATGCGTTTGCCTACTGTATCGAACTTTACACGGCCGACCTTCCGAAGAACCTTATCTCTATCGGGGATAATGCGTTCGAACGCTGCATTGTTCTGCAGACCGTCGTCATTCCGGAGACGGTGACCTCTCTCGGAATTTCGGCTTTCAAGGATTGCATAAAGATCTCCGAACTTACCATTCCGATATCTCTCAACGCGGTCGTGTCCAATGAATACCCGGCATTCGAGTTTACGATCGGTATCCAAAAGCTCGTATTCACCGTCGGAACCGGCATCGGGTTCTCTTACGGCGGAGATTATGAGGAGAACGACAGTCTGTATACGCCATGGGCATACAGCGCGTTGGGGCTGATGTCTGTAACGATTCCCGAAGGTGTCGTCTCCATCGGCGATTACGGGTTGAAAAATTGTGTGATCGTTCAGGAATTGAACCTCCCGTCAACACTTACGTCGATCGGAAAATATGCATTCGGATTTTGGGCTCTCTTGGAAACCGTGACCATTCCCGAAGGTGTGACCTATATCGGCGAAGGCGCATTCGATCTATGCTTCCATCTCAATTCCGTGATTCTTCCCGATTCGATCACCTCTATTTCGAACAGGACTTTCAGATATACCGAGCTTACCTCTATCAATCTCGGCGAAAATATCGTCAGTATCGGAGATGAAGCATTTGAGAGCACCAGTCTTTCTGCGATAACAATACCGAATTCGGTCAGATACATCGGATCCGACGCGTTTGCGGACTGTACGTGTCTTACTTCTGTCACCATCGGAAACTCTGTTGAAGTTATCGGGGATTACGCATTCCGCAGTTGTATGTTCTCGGAAGTAACCCTTCCCGAGTCCGTGACCCATCTCGGAAACGGCGTATTCCAGTACTGCTGCAACCTCACTTCGGTGAACATCCCTTCCGCAATAACTTCGATCGGAAGTCATATGTTCGAAGGCTGTACCGCATTCTCTGCTTTCGATATCAATGACAACATTGTTTCGTTGGGAGACTATGCCTTCGCCGGATGCACGTCCCTGTCTTCCGTTACGTTCGGTAAATCTTTGAATGTCATCGGTGAAAACGCGTTCTCCGATTGCACGTCCCTTGCTTCCGTAAAATTCCCCGACAATGTTATCGCCATCGGAAGTTCTGCCTTTGAAAATTGTACTTCCCTTACGTCGGTGATTTTCGGAAGATCTTTGGTTGCGATCCCAGCCAAGATGTTCCAGGGATGTACCTCTCTCGAATCCATCGTCATTCCGGAGTCCATCACCTCTCTGGGATTCAGCGCATTCAAGGATTGTACTGGCCTGTTGAAGGTCACTCTCCCCGCGAGTCTCGATAGTGTTGTTTCCAACGAATCTCCCGTATTCGAGGGCTGCGTGAACATCGAAACGGTGGTCATTACCGCAGGGTCCGGAGAATGGTACGAATACAGTCTTCACTATGCCGAGGGATCCTATTACGGATACACCCCCTGGATGATCAGCGAGTCTTTCCAGACGCTTATCGTTTCGGACGGCGTGACGAACATCGGAATTTCCGCGTTCGAAGGATGCGAATCCCTCAAATCCGTAACTCTCGGAAAATCTTTGGTTGCGATTCCGGCCAAGATGTTCCAGGGATGTACCTCTCTGGAAAGCATCGATGTCCCCGATTCGGTCACCGCGATCGGAATTTCCGCATTCGAAGGATGCGAATCCCTCAAATCCGTAACTCTCGGAAAATCTTTGGCCGCGATCGTGGCCAAGACGTTCTCCGGATGTACCTCTCTGGAAAGCATCGTTCTTCCCGACTCGGTCACCGTGATCGGAATTTCCGCATTCGAAGGATGCGTTTCCCTCACGTCCGTAACTCTCGGAGGATCCCTGCGTACGATCGCTGAAAGGTCGTTCAGCGGGTGCACCTCTCTCGAATCCATCGTCATTCCGGATTCCGTAACCTCTCTGGGATTCAGCGCATTCAAGGATTGTACCGGTCTGGTGAAGATCTCCATCCCCGCGAGTCTTGATAGTGTTGTTTCCAACGAATCTCCCGCATTCGAGGGCTGCGTGAACATCAAAACGGTAATCATCACCGCAGGAAAAGGAGACTGGTACGCATACGGTCTTTACTTTACCGAGGAGTCCTATTATAAATACACCCCCTGGATGATCAGCGAGGCTTTCCAGACCGTTATCATATCGGACGGTGTGAAGAACATCGGAGATCATGCGTTCGACGGTTCTGCAACCCTTCAACATGTAGAAATCGGAAAATCTGTTGCAGTGATCGGAAACTCTGCCTTCTCCGGGTGTAATTTACTTACCCTTTACATCTACGGAAAACTGTCTTTGATAGGCGAAGGGGCATTCGAAGGCCTTACCTTCTGGACATACGATAATGAGGAAATACCGATCACTCCCGAGGCACTTTCCGAATGTAACTTCAGCTGTGATCCCAATAATCCGAATCATATGAAAAAAATAAACACGGATACAACCTATGGATCGTGAAATTTGACGGAGGTCGTGAAATATGAAGAAAAGTATGATTGTATTCCTGGTATTGGTTGCAGTTTCTGCATCTTTGTTGGTTTCCGCATCTGTTATTTCGAATCATTCGGATGAACATAATGATGCTTCACAGTCATTCAATGTTCCTGCGGGAGACGTCGATTGGATGTTTGATCCCACCACAGGTACCCTGTCGATATACGGCAACGGACCTATGGAGGATTATACCGCAACCTCCGTTCCCTGGATCAAATACCTGCCATCCATCAAAACGATCAAAATAGACAGTTCCGTAACCTCCGTCGGAGCTTACGCGTTTTCCGGATGTACTTCGCTCGAGACGGTCGATCTAGGCGGGTCTGTCACATCGATAGGGGCTTACGCATTCAGTCTCAGCAATTTGATCTCGATCACATTGCCGGATTCGGTGATCGCTGTCGGGGATCATGCTTTCTCCGACTGCGGATCCCTCTCTACTTTGAACCTCGGTAAGTCCGTCGGATCCATCGGCGCCTATGCATTTTCCGGTACGCATGTTTCCGAAGTTTCGATTCCCGATTCCGTCGTCACCATCGGTGACCATGCGTTCTACAACAGTTCTATGCTTAACAGCGCGGTTCTTGGCAAATCCGTCGAAACCATCGGCGCCTATGCATTTTCCGGCACGCGTATCTCGGAAATTTCGATCCCCGATTCCGTCGTCACCATCTGCGACCATGCGTTCTACAACAGTTCCATGCTTAACCGCGTGAGCCTCGGCAAATCCGTCGAAATCATCGGAAATTATGCATTTTCCGGCACCATCGTCTCTTCTCTCGTGGCCCCTGCATCTCTCGTCTCCGTCGGAGACTACGCGTTCTACAGGACCCCGATCACTTCCCTTACCTTTTCCGGTTCTGCCGCCACTATCGGCGAATACGCGTTCTACAGCTGTACCAAGCTAACTACCCTGAACCTCGGCAGTTCCGTCAAAAGTATCGGCGAATACGCATTTTCCAAAACTTCCATCACCTCCCTCAGGATACCGGATTCCACCATATCCGTCTGCGATCATGCTTTTGAGAAGTGTAACGATCTCACTGTCGTTGTTATCGGCAATTCGGTCGAATACCTCGGAAATTCCGTTTTCAGTAATTGTATCTTCATCAAGAACGTGACATTCGGTAGGTCGATCCAGGTCATCGGAGATGACGCATTCAACCACTGCATCTATCTCCGCATCGCAATACTTCCCGACCAAATCGGATCTATAGGGGACAGGGCGTTCTACGGTTGCAGGTCTCTTTCTGCCGTGAATCTCGCATCCGTGAACTCTATCGGAAGCGAAGCGTTCCTCAGCTGTGTCAATCTGACCAATCTTGTCATTCCCGACACTCTGACCAGCCTCGGAGAATCCGCATTCAATGATTGCAGCAAATTGAGCGATCTTACGATCCATGCCGGTATCAACTCCGTTGTTTCCAATGGCGCTCCCGCATTCTCCGGATGTGTCAATATCACCAAGATAACGTTCACGGGGACCGGAGTCTGGTACAAGTACGGCGAAAACGTCCTTCAGGAATCTTGTTTCCAATATACTCCCTGGCAGTTGAGCAAATCCGTACTGAAAACGATTGTTATCTCCGACGGCATCACTTCGATCGGCGAACATGCATTCGACGGCTGCACCGCTTTGGTGGCAGTGGCCGGGTTTGATACCGTAACGGAGATCGGCGACTATGCGTTCCGTTGCTGTAAATCCCTTACCGCGATGCCGGTCCTGCCCGCATCTCCCTCCCTCGGTGTCGGCGTGTTCGAGTACTGTTTTTCCCTCGAATCGGTGACCCTGCCCGGTACGATGACATCCATCCCGGATTATCTGTTCCGCGGATGTTCCGCCCTTACTTCGATAACCATCCCCGATAATGTCACTTCTATCGGAGAACAGGCATTCTATGACTGTACGTCCCTTACTTCGACAACCATCCCTGATAATGTCACCTCCATCGGAGAATTTGCCTTCTGCTACTGTACCTCCCTTACTTCATTGACCCTTCCCTATGCCGTGACAGACCTGGGCGATTTTGCATTCATGTTCTGCACCGGCCTCAGGGAACTCTCGGTCCCCATCAGCCTTAACTGTGTCGGAAATAACGCCAAGTACATCTTCTACGACTGCGACAAGATCGAAAAGATCACTTTCACCATAGGGTCCGGAACGTGGTATGCGTACGGTACTGACCAATCGCAGGATTCGTATTACGGATTCACTCCGTGGCAGTTAAGCAGATCCTCTCTGAAGGAGGTAGTTCTCCCCGAGGGCGTATCGTCTATAGAAGCACATACTTTCGACGGATGTACGGCACTTGTATCCATATCCGAACTGACGACCGTGGTCTCCATCGGCGATTACGCATTCAACGGTTGTGTCAGCCTCTCCGGGGTGGTCTTTGGCGATAACCTCATATCCATCGGCGATTCCGCATTCTGTTCTTGTACTTCTCTCACGACCCTCACTCTGCCCGGATCTTTGGTCTCGATCGGAAGTTCCGCGTTCAAGGATTGCGAGAACATATCCGATCTTACGGTTCCGATAAGTCTCGACTGTGTCGTTTCCAAAGCCGATCCCGCATTCTACGGATGCGGCAGTATCGCAACGGTCACTCTTACCGTCGGTACCGGGGTCGGGTTCGATTACCCCTACAGCGACTACGGCAGTTACACCCCTTGGGGTCTGAATCATCTGGCCGCCGTTACCATATCCGACGGGATCGAGTCT
>CAVIXW010000106.1:0-6942 GCA_963646785.1 Acutalibacteraceae bacterium | reverse complement strand
GTTATATATTCCTTTTTTGCAAGCAATCTAATTAGTTTAAGAAGGTGAAATTATTCTTAAGAGAACAGCGTTGTTGGCGACCGTAGTGCTGATAAGCGTATCAGCATTTGTCATACTCGTGAATTCGGATTTGTCGGAAGTCGGTTCTTCCGGTTATTCCGGCAATTGCGAAGATGACATCACATACACATTTGGCGAACCTGCCGGAACCCCTGCGGACAGCGGGATTGGAAATATGGATGGTTATTATAATCCTATATCTCCTTGGGTGTTATCTGGATATTCCGGCAAATGCGGAGACAACCTCACTTTCATATTTGACATACCTACCAGAACACTTACAATCAGCGGGTCGGGGATGATGAATGATTATTATTATGATCCGATGCCTTGGGGGCCATTGAAAAATTTCATCCAATCGGTCGAAATAAGGGGCCAGGTCACGACCATCGGCGATTTTGCGTTCCGTGACTGCAGTTCCATAAAGTCCGTGGTCCTTCCAGATTCCATCGTATCGATCGGCCCCTCCGCATTCCGTGGCTGTACCTCGCTCGTTGCAATCGACATCCCCGATTCGGTCACCTCTATCGGAACTTCTTCGTTCTACGGTTGTACCTCTCTGACCTCCGTCACGGTTCCGGAGTCGGTCACATCGATCAAAGACACTGCTTTCTACAACTGCACCTCTCTGACCTCCATCAGCTTCCCCGGTTCCCTGACCATGCTCGGAAAATCCGTGTTCAGCGGAAAGATCTACAATATCGACGGCGAAACCGAAATTGAAAAAACGGTCGAAAACCTGGCCGGGTTCAAATTCGTCAATGTCGAAGGTAAATGGTACAAAAAAGTAACGATCCCTTCGGAAGACAGTTCTTACAGGGACATCGGCAGATGCGGGGACGACGTCGTTTATGAATTCGACGGAACTACCGGAACGCTCGTAATATCCGGGTCCGGGCCGATGGACGATTACCCCGAATATGCGATGCCCTGGAATCTGTACAGCGGTATGGTAAAAACGGTGATCGTGAAAGACTCCGTCACCTACATCGGGGAATGCGCATTCCTGCAATGCACATCCCTTACTTCCGTGACCCTTGCGGATTCCGTCGCATCCATCGGAGACTACGCGTTCATGGAATGTATCTCCCTCAAGTCGATCGATCTCCCGGAATCTGTCACGGCCGTCGGGAACTTTTCGTTCTACGGTTGTACTGCTCTGACCACTGCAACTTTTTCCGATTCGGTCACGGCCGTCGGAAAATACGCGTTTTACAACTGCTCCGCATTATCCGTACTGTCTCTAGGCGGATCCGTTACCTCTCTCGGGGAATCTGCGTTCGAAGACTGCAGCAGTCTGAAAGAACTCGCGATCCCTGCCGGGCTCAGCACCGTCACTTCCGACAATACGCCTATCTTCAAAGGCTGTCTTCAGATCGAAAAGATCACATTCACCGGATCGGGCGCCTGGTGCAAATACGGCATGGACAATTATAGGCACACGCCCTGGCAGCAAAGCAGATCCACTCTGACCTCGGTCGTAATATCGGATGGGGTAACCACGATCGGAGACCGCATGTTCCAGGATTGCGACAAACTACTTTCCGTGAAGATCCCCAATTCCGTCACATCCATCGGGGGATATGCATTCAGGGGATGTACATCCCTCTCCACAATTTCCATACCAGGTTCAATAACCAATATCGGAGAATCCGCCTTCTCCAAATGTGTTTCCCTCACTTCCGTGAAGATTCCCGATTCCATCACGTCTCTCGGAGTATCCACCTTCTTCGGATGCACTTCCCTCACTTCCGTGACGATCCCCGATTCCGTCAGGCTTATCAGAGACCACGCGTTCGATCGGTGTACCTCTCTCTCTTCCGTGAACATTCCGGATTCGGTCACGACCGTCGGAAAATACGCATTTTACAACTGCTCCGCATTATCCATACTGACCCTTGGCGAATCCATTGCCTCTCTCGGGGAATCTGCGTTCGAAGACTGTAGCAGTCTGAAAGAACTCACGATTCCTGCCGGGTTCAGCACCGTCACTTCCGCCAATAAGCCCATCTTCAAAGGCTGTCTTCAGATAGAAAAGGTGACATTCACCGGATCGGGCACCTGGTGCAAATACGACGCGGACAATTGCGGGTATACGCCTTGGCAGCAAAGCAGATCCTCTCTGACCTCGGTCGTCCTTTCAGAAGGTCTGACTTCCGTCGGGGCTTGGGTATTCGACGGATGTACTGCTCTGACATCCGTGACCCTTCCCGACACCGTCACGACCATTGAAGACCATGCGTTCAGCGGCTGTACATCTCTCGGATCCGTGACCCTTCCCGACACCGTAACATCCATCGGGAAACATGCGTTCAGCGGCTGTACGACTCTTTCCGCCATGTCCCTGTCGGATTCTCTCGTCTCTATCGGAGAATCCGCCTTCTCCGGTTGTGCATCTCTCGGATCCGTGACGATTCCCGATTCCGTCAGAACCATCGGAATCTCTGCGTTCAGCGGCTGCTCTTCACTGTCATCCCTGATCATTTCCGATTCGATCGACTCTCTTGGCGAATCCGCATTCAAAGACTGTACTGGTCTGAACGAACTTACGATCCCAGCAGAGTTTGACAGTGTCGTATCCATCTATGATCCGGTCTTCGAGGGTTGTACGAACATAGAGAAGATCACCTTCACCGGAACCGGCGAATGGCACCCGTACGGTACGGATCCCTTCAAACCTTTCTTCGGTTATACTCCCTGGCATATCAGCAAATCCGCATTGAAGACGGCCGTCATTTCGGAAGGTTTTACTTCCGTCGGAACCTGGTTGTTCAGCGATTGTTCCGCCCTGACATCCGTGACCTTACCCGATACCGTCACGATAATCGGCGACTATGCGTTCAGTCGGTGCAGATCGCTCGGTTCCGTGACCCTTCCCGACCATGTCACGTATATCGAGAAATGTGCATTCAGGGGCTGTACCGCGCTCTCCTCCATACCCCTGCCGGATTCACTCATCTCTATCGGGGATTCCGCCTTTTTCGATTGTACTTCCCTCGCTTCCGTGAAGATACCCAATTCCGTCAGGTATTTCGAAGGATCCGTGTTCAGCGGTTGTTCGTCCCTGAATTCCGTGAAAATATCCGACCACATCACATCGCTCGGAGGATCCACCTTCTACGGATGCACCTCCCTCGCTTCCGTGACGATCCCCAATTCCGTCACATCCATCGGGGGGTCCGCATTCAGGGGCTGTACCGCTCTATCTGCAATCACCATTCCGAGTTCGGTTACCTCTGTCGGAGAATATGCCTTCTCCAACTGTACCTCCCTCGTTTCCGCGACAGTCCCCGATACCGTCACGTCTCTCGGAGGATCCGTGTTCAAAGGTTGCACATCCCTGAATTCCGTGACGATACCCAACCACATCAGAACGATCGGATCTTACTCGTTCCACGGATGTACTTCCCTTTCTTCCGTGACCATTCCGGATTATGTCGTATGGATCGGATCTTCCGCCTTCTACGGATGTACTTCCCTTTCTTCCGTGACCATCCCCGATTCCATCCGGCTTATCGGAGATTTCGCATTCGGTCGGTGTACCTCACTCACATCCGTAATCGTTCCCGATTCCGTCACAACCATCGGTTCTTCCGCATTCAGCGGATGTTCCTCTCTTACCTTCGTGACCATCCCCGATTCGGTCACCGCCCTCGGAGACAGAGCTTTCAGCAACTGCAGCTCCCTTATTTCCGTGACCATTCCGGATTCCGTTACGTCGATCGGAGACTGTACGTTCATGAAATGTACGTCTCTAGTCTCCGTCACTCTCCCGGATTCCCTTTCATCCATCGGGAACTCCGCATTCTTCAGGTGTTACTCCCTCTCCGCCGTGACCATCCCCGATCCCGTGACCTCAATCAAATTTTCGACGTTCTACGGATGCACCTCCCTCGCTTCCGTGATCATTCCGGATTCGGTCACGACCATCGAATCTTCAGCATTCGCCGATTGTACTTCTCTTGCTTCCGTGATCATTCCGGATTCGGTCACGACCATCGAATTTTCAGCATTCCGGGGATGTACTTCGCTGACCTCCGTGACCATTCCCGATTCGGTCACCGCCCTCGGTGCATCTGCGTTCCATAATTGCAGCGGCTTGAAAGTACTCTCGATCCCCGCCGATCTCGATGCCGTCGTATCGGTCGATAATCCCGCTTTCTACCGTTGCCTTCAGATCGAAAAGGTCGTATTCACCGGATCGGGTGCCTGGTGCAAATACGACGCGGACAGTTACGGGTACACGCCCTGGCAGCAATGCAGATCCTCTCTGACCTCGATAGTATTGTCCGAAGGCATAAACACTATCGGAGACCATATGTTCCAGGGTTGCGACAAGCTTCTTTCCGTGGCGCTTCCCAGCACGATCACGCTGATCGGGGAATCTTCGTTCGAGGGCAGTACTTCGCTGACCTCCGTGACCCTCCCCAGGCATGTCCTGTGGATCGGGGCCTCCGCCTTCTGCGACTGTACTTCGCTGACCTCCGTGACCTTTACCGGTTCTGTCGTGCGCATCGGAGAGTCCGCGTTCAGCCGGTGCACCTCCCTCACCAATGTGACCATTCCGGGTTCCGTTAAAACCGTCGAACCCGCCGCATTCGACGGCTGTACCTCGATGGTATCAGTGACCATTCCCGATTCGGTCACCGCTCTCGGTGCATCCGCATTCAGGGGTTGCGGCAGTCTGAAAGAACTCACGATCCCCGCCGCTCTCGACGCCGTCGCTTCCGTGGACGATCCCGCTTTCGAGGGTTGCACCCAGATCGAAAAGGTCACATTCACCGGATCGGGCGCCTGGTGCGGTTACGATGCTGATAATTATACGTACACGCCTTGGCAGCTGAGCAGATCCTCGTTGATCTCGATCGACATACGCGAAGATGTGACCGCGATCGGAGACCATATGTTCCAGGGCTGCGGCAGACTCCTTTCCGTTGTGCTTCCCTACACGCTCGAATCGGTCGGAGAGTCTTCGTTCCGGGATTGTACCTCCCTTATTTCCGTGGACCTTCCGAACCGTACTGTAGCTCTCGGATCTTCCGCATTCGAGGGATGTGCTTCCCTGAGGTCCGTGTCTCTTCCGGACTTTATCGAAACCATCGGATCTTCCGCGTTCAAGGACTGCGGTTCCCTTACTTCCCTGAGAATCCCGGGTTCCCTCACTTCCATCGGAATGTCCGCATTCCGCGGATGCTCCGGCCTCACGTCGATCGCCATCCCCGATTCGGTGAACGAACTTCCGCCTTATGTGTTCGCGGGCTGTTCGGGTCTCCTCAGCTTCACCGTCGGAGATTCCGTCACGTCGATCGGTAACGATGCGTTCGACGGATGCACCTCCCTTGCCTCCGTGACCTTCCCCGATTCGTTATCGTACGTCGGAGACAATGCGTTCAACGGAATTTTCTTCGAGCCGAACGGTATCGTAAAGCTTGCACTATCCCCCGAGGATCTGGCAGGGTCCGCATTCGCGATGATCGACGGCAAATGGGTCGAACAGTCCTCCACGGAGGAGTACATCCCCGCATCCGGCATGTGCGGAAAAGATGTCGCATACGCATTCGATGCCATTTCCGGCGCACTTACGATCAGCGGTTCCGGAGCAATGTGTTTCGACGGTCTGGCACCCTGGTCCCAGTACAAGGATTACATCGTATCGGTGGTCATCGGCGATTCGGTCACGACCGTCGCGGGCAGGGCGTTCGAAGAGTGCAACTTCCTCAGATCGGTAACCCTCGGCGACGGCCTCGAATCGATAGACGAATTTGCGTTCTGTGGCTGCGTAAAACTCGAATCGGTCTCGATCCCCGATTCCGTCACCGCTCTCGGAACTTATGCGTTCGCAGATTGCATCCATCTCCGCAACATACATCTCGGCAGCCAGCTCGGATCGATAGGGTGCGGTGCGTTCACGAACTGCATTTCCCTGGAGTCCGTCACGATCCCCGATTCGGTCACGGTCCTCAGCGATTTCGCGTTCTACGGTTGTTCCAAACTCACCTCCCTCGCCATTCCCGGATCCGTCACGTACGTCGGAGGCCATCTGTTCAAAACAACCATCTACGGAGCGGACGGCAAGACCGAACTCCAGCCGAGCGTATCGGACATAGCAGGGTGCGTTTTCGAGAATATCAGCGGCAAATGGATCAAACAGAAGGAATTCGGCAGGTGCGGAGAGGACGTCACCTACGAACTGGACCTTTCCACTGGAGTTCTCAGCATCTGCGGTTCCGGAAAGATGTACGCGTATTACAGCTGCGAAGCACCGTGGTACTCCCACAGGGATCTCATCAGTTCCGTCGAAATCGCCGATACGGTCACATCGATCGGCGATTCCGCCTTCGAAGGTATTACGACCCTCTGGTTCGTGGTCATCCCCGATTCGGTCGAAACCATCGGAATGTCCGCGTTCGAAGACTGTACCGGTCTCACTACCGTCACCCTCGGCAGGTCCGTCCGCTCCATCGGCGAATCTGCGTTCGAAGGGTGTCCGTCGCTCGCTTTCTTCGCCGTATCCGAGGGGAACGGCACATACGGCTCCGCCGACGGCGTTCTTTTCAGCAGCGACATGTCCGTCCTGCTCCAGTACCCGGCGGCCAAAGCAGATGTCTCCTATGAGATCCCGGAATCCGTCACTGCCATCGGCTCCTCCGCGTTCGGGGATTGCACTTTCCTCAAGTCCGTCACCGTTCCGGGTTCCGTCGCAACCGTCGAAGCCGGTGCTTTCGGCTCGATCTTCTGCGCGGCCGACGGTACCGAACTCGAACCTACCGCAGCGAACCTTGCAGGATATACCTTCAACAAGATCGAAGGCAAATGGATCAGGGAAGAGGCTTCTGTCCCTGATGTGGAACCCGAACCCGAGGTCGAACCTGCCGACATGTC
>CAVIXW010000105.1:0-7231 GCA_963646785.1 Acutalibacteraceae bacterium | reverse complement strand
GATCTACCGGGGGAACGGATGCCTGTTTGATCCATTTGCCGTCTTTGTTGTCGAAGGTGAAACCGGCCAGGTTTTCGACGGTCTGTTCGAGTACGTTTTCACCTGCTGGATCATAGAAGACCATGTTGAAAGCCCCCTCTTCGATGGATGTGAGCGAATCGGGAATGATGATGGATGCGAGGGAAGCGCAAACTTTGAACGCGGCGGATCCGATGGTCGTGACGGTGTCGGAGATCTCGTAGGTGGCACACTCTTTGGCCGCAGGATATTGGACCAGGACTGACTTGTCTTTGCTGAAGAGAACGCCGTCGATCGATGTGTATGTGCCGTTATTCTCGGATACGACGTATGATGCGAGGGCCGAACATCCGCTGAACGCAGACCCGCCGATGGAGTTGATAGAATTACCGAGATTGACGGTGGCGAGTGATGTGCATCCTTCGAATGCGGATGTTCCGATGGTCTCGACTGAATCCGAGATGGTGACAGATTCGATAGATGTGATGCCTTCGAACGCATGATCACCGATCGAAGTAACGCTATCGGCGATTTCGACGGATCTTATGGAAGCTCTGTGAGAGAACCACGGCGCCTCACCGTCGGAATAAGAGCTCATCTCCCCGGAACCGTAGATGGCAAGAACTCCCGATGAAAGATCAAAATCGTATTTAACAGCATCTCCGCATTTGCCGAATTCCTTCTGTTTGAAGAATTTGCCGTCAGCTTTGCAGAAAGTTGAACCAGCCAGGTTTTCGACGGTCTGTTCGAGTACGTTTTCACCGGTTGGATCACAGAAGATCATGTCGAAAGCATCGGCTTCGACGGTCTCGACGGAACCGGGGATGGTTATGGATACGAGGAAAGCACAACCCTTGAACACGGAGGATCTGATGATCTTGACCGCCACAGGTATTTCGTAGAAAGCGTCTGTTTTGGCCACGGGGTATTGGATCAGGACAGACTTGTCCTTGCTGAAAAGAACACCGCCGAGGGATGAGTAGGTGCCGTTATCCTCGGATACGATGAAGGAAGCAAGCGACGAACATCCATTGAACGCAGACATATCGAGGGAATTGACGGACTTACCGAAAGTGACCGTGGCAAGTTCGGTACATCCTTCGAATGCGAATGCTCCGATTGTCTCTACGGAATCGGATAGGGAGATAGATTCGACGGAGGTAATGCCTTCGAACGCAAAGTCGCCGATCGATGTTACGGAAGCACCTATAATGATAGAGGTGATGAGATCTTTGTAGGAGGACCAAGGTGCGCTACCGCTGGAATACGATCTCATATTTCCGGAACCGCTGATGGTAAGAGCTCCTATGGAAAGATCCAATTCGTAAATGACATTCTCTCCGCATTCGCCGGATACCTTGTCGGGATCTACCGGAGGAACGGATGCCTGTTTGATCCATTTACCGTCAATGTTGTCGAAAGTGGAACCGGCCAGATTAGATGCGGTTTGTTCGAGTTCGGTCTCACCATCGGCATCATAAAAAGATACGTCGAACGCAAGATATCCGATGGATTTGACAGATTCGGGGATTGTTATGGATTCAAGAGAAATGCAACCCCTGAATGCGCTTGAGGGGATGGATGTGACGGATGCGGGAATCTCGTAGGATCCGTCTGCTTTAGCTATTGGATACTGCAACAAAACGGTCTTGTTCTTGTTGAAAAGAACGCCATCTTCCGAACTGTACGCATTGTTCTCGGCAGAGACATTGAACGAAGCAATCGAGGTGCAATCTTTGAACGCACAGAATCCGATGGAATAGATAGATCTGCCGAAGTCGATATCGGCAAGGCGGATACAGCCTTCGAAAGCAAATTCTCCTATAGATTCCACTCTCTCGCCGATGACGATCGATGTGATCGACTCTCTGTAAACGGACCAAGGCGCACCGCCGCTGGAATAGGATCCCATCGACCCATAACCTTTGATGGTGAGAGTTCCGGTGGAGAGGTCCAATTCGTAGGTGACATTCTCTCCGCATTCGCCGGATATCCTGTCGGGATCTACCTGGGGAACGGATGCCAGTTTGATCCATTTTCCGTCTTTGATGTCGAAGGTGGAACCGGCCAGGTTATCGAGGGTCTGGACGAGTTCGGTTTTACCGTCGGTATCGTAGAAGATCATACCGAAAGCATACTCTTCGATGGATGCGAGGGAATCGGGGAGTGTTATGGATGCGAGGAATTTGCAACCCTGGAAAGCGAAGGGCCCGACGGTCCTGACCGCCCCAGGTATTTCGTAAGAGAGGGCTGCTTTGGCCGCGGGGTATTGGAACAGGGCGGTCATGTCTTTGCTGAAGAGAACGCCGTCGACAGAGCAGTAGGTGCGGTTCCCGTCGGACACGGCATACGAAGCGAGTGACGTACAACTCCTGAAAGCATACTCGCCGATCGAGTCGACGGACGAGCCGAGTCTGACATCGGCAAGTTTGATACAGCCTTCGAACGCGGATGTCCCTACGGACCCGACCGAATCGGGGATTGCGACTGCGGTCAGACGGATGCAGCCGTAGAACGCCCGATCGCCGATCAAGGTGACTGAATCGGGAACGGCGATAGAAGAGAGTGAGATGCAGAAAGCGAATACGGAATCGTTGATAGCCGTGACGGAATCCGGAAGGGTAACGGATGAGAGAGACATGCACTCTGCGAAGGAACCCTCTCCGAGACGGGTCACGGAACCCGGAATTGTAACGGAATCGAGAGTGTCACATTTTTGGAATGCTCCTATTCCGATGGTTTCGAGGGAATCCGGGAGGGAGACGGATGCAAGAGACGTACAGTTCTTGAATGCATAGTCGCCGACGGTTGTTACGGAACCGGGAAACTTGACCGAGGAAAGGGAGGTACAGCACAGGAACGCATATTTTCCGATCTCTGTGACGGAACCAGAAACTGTCACGGAATCTAGATGTCCGCAGTAGCAGAATGCATAGTCTCCGACGGTCGTGACGGAATCCCCTATGACGACCGATCTGACCGATTCCTTGTACAGATACCAGGGCGGGTTGGAACCCCAGTAATTCTGCATCGCTCCGGAACCGCCTATGACGAGAGTTCCTGTAGAGACATCCAATTCGTAGGTGATGCTTTCTCCGCATTTACCAGACACCCTGTCGGGATCGGTGGGGGCGGATGCCAGTTTGATCCATTTGCCTCCGGTGTTCCAGAAGGTGAACCCAGCCAGGTTTGCGGCGGTCGGTTCCAGTTCGGATACGCCCTCCGTGTCGAAGAATGCTCCGCAAAACGCATTGTCTCCGATCGTCGTGACGGACGAGGGAATCTCGAATAATTGTTCGGTCTTGCCAGTCGGACAGAATATCAGAACCGTCATATCCTTACTGAACAGAACGCCGTCTTTCGAACAGTAGGCCGCATTGTTTCCGCCAACTTCGATCGACGTCAGAGAAGTACAGTCTTCGAACGCGTGAACGTCGACGGAAGTAACGGATTCGCATATGACGACCGACAGGACGGAATCTCTGTAGGGGAACCATGGCGCCATGCCGCCGGAATAAGTTTCCATTTGGCCCGAACCACTGATAGTGACAGTGCCCGTGATTTGGTTGAATGCGTATTTGACATTATCTCCGCAGGTACCTGATGCCTGTTTGGTCCATCTGTCACCGACGATCAGGAAAAACGAATCGGCCAATGCTCCGGCCGTCTGATCGAGTTCCGTTTCGCCATCGGAGTCATAGAAGATGATATCGAACGCGTTTTTTCCGAGGTTCGTGACGGACCCGGGGATTATGATGGATGTGAAGGATGTGCAGTCTTTGAACGCATTGGAAGCGATGGTCGTGACGGTTTCGGGTATCTCGTACGACGTATCCGCTTTGGCTAGGGGGTATTGGACCAAGACGGTTTTATCGTTACTGAACAGTACGCCGTCAGCAGAACTGTATGCCTTGTTACCGGCGGAGACAACATATGAAGCAAGCGAGGTACAGCCATCGAATGCGCAGGTTCCGATCGAGGTGACGGAATCCGGGATGGTCAAGGTGATAAGGGAGGTACAGGATTTGAACGCGTACTTCTCAATGGACGCTAAATGTTCCGGGAGGGTCAGGGCACCAAGGGAGGTGCAGGACCTGAATGCGGACCCTCCGATCGAGGTGACGGAATCCGGGATGGACACCGTGTTGAGCGAAGAACAGTAACCGAACGCGAATCTGCCTATAGACGTAGCGGAACGGGGAATAGAGACCGCAGTGATCGACTTACAGCCGTAGAATACATAGTCCTCGACGGATGTGACCGAATCGGGGATGGTTACGGAGGGAAGGGATGCACAGCCTTGGAACGCACTCTCGCCGATGAAATTGACGGAATCAGGGATGGCGACCGAGTATAATTCGGAACAATCGCAAAACGCAAAGGAACCGATAGAGGTGATCCCGTCGGAAATGACGACAGTTGTCAGGACGGATCTGCTGTAATGCCAAGGCGTATATTCGCTGTCCTCAGCACCGTATTCGTACCAGTTACCGGTTCCGATGAAAATTATCTCTTCGATATTGACACAACCGGAGAAGATCGGATCCTCTCCGGAACCGACACAATCCAGATCTGCGGGAACGGTAAGCGTTTTCAGCCCGGTACAGTCGGCGAAAGCAGAGGTTCCGACAGATATGAGGGAGTCGGGGAGTGTGAGGGATGTGAGGGAGGTGCAACCGCGGAAAGCATAGGGTGCAACGGTCGTGACAGTGTCGGGCATCACATAAGAGGGATCTGCTTTGGTTAGGAGATACTGCAGCAGAACGGTCTTATCCTTGTTATAAAGAACCCCGTCGACAAAAGCATAGGCTCCGTTTTTCTCAGATACGGCGAAGGAACCGAGTGAGGTACAGTCATTGAAAGCACCGTTTCCTATGGAACTGACGGATTCGCCAAGATCGACCGATTCAAGCGAAGTGCAATCCTTGAATGCGAATGCTCCGAGGGACATAAGGGAATCGGGAAGGCTCACAGAGCGGATTTTGGAACAGCCCTGGAATGCAGAGGTTCCGATGGATTTGATTCCGTCGGAAATGACGACAGTTGTCAGGGCGGATCTGCTGTAATGCCAAGGCGTATATACGCAGTCCTCAGCACCGTATTCGTACCAGTTACCTGTTCCTGTGAAAGTTATCTCTTCGATATTGACACAACCGGAGAAAATCGGATCCTCCCCGGAACCGACGCAATCCAGATCAGCGGGAACGGTAAGCATTTTCAGACCGATGCAGTCAGCGAAAGCAGAGGTTCCGACAGATATGAGGGAGTCGGGGAGTGTGAGGGATGTGAGGGAGGTGCAACCGCAGAAAGCATAGGATGCGATGGAGGTTAGGGAATCTGGGAATGCGAGGGATGTGAGGGAGGTGCAACCGCAGAAAGCATAGGGTGCAACAATCGTGACAGAGTCGGGTATCGCATAGGAATGATCTGCTTTGGAGATTGGATACTGAATCAATGTGGTCTTATCCCTGTTATAAAGAACTCCGTCGATAGAAGTGTAAGCTCCGTTTTTCTCAGATACAACGAAGGAATCGAGTGAGATACAGTCATTGAATGCACAATCTCCGATAAATCTGATAGAATCGGGGATTGTCAATGAGACGAGGGAGGTACAGCCTTTGAAAGCATATGTTCCTATCGAAGATACTGAGTCCGGGATGGTCACGGATGTTAAAGAAACGCAGCCTTCGAACGCAGATGCTCCGAAAGTCATGACAGAATCGGCAATGGTTATCGAGGAGAGCACGGTACAACCCTTGAACGCAAAATATCCGACAGAGGAAACAGATTCTCTTATGCATACCGATTCGATGACATCTTTGTACGGATCCCAGGGCCATTTGCCGTAGATTTCGCTGTACATCGACCCCGAACCGCCGATTATCAGGGTTTTGGAATCTATATCAAATTCGAAAGTGGCCTCTTCTCCGCATTTACCGGAAAATAGGACGGGAGCCTCTTTCACCCATTTGCTTTTGATATAACTGAATGTGGAACCGGCCAGGTGTTCGACGGTGTGATCGAGAACGGTATCGCTATCGAAGTCGTAGAAGACCATGTCGAAAGCACCGGCTCCGATGGATGTGACCGAATCGGGAATGGTTAGGGTTGTAAGGAGTGAGCAACCTTTGAACGCGGAGGGAGAAATGGTCTTAACAGATGAGGGCACTCTGTAACAGTCATCAGGTTTTGCCGCCGGGTATTGGATCAGCGTGGTCTTGTCTTTGCTGAAAAGAACACCGTCCGAGGAGCAGTAATCACAGCCCTCGGTCGACATAACGAATGCGACTAGCGAGTAACATCCATCGAACGCATTTTCTCCGATAGAGGTCAGTAGGGGAGGAAGAACTATGCTTTTCAGGGAGGTGCAGTTCATGAAAGCACATTTCCCGAGCGATGTGACGGTGATAGGGATGGCAATGGAAGGGAGTGACGAACATCCATAGAACGCAGAATCCCTGATGGACAGGATTGAATCCGGGAGGGTGACCGAGGTGAGCGATGTGCAGCCTTCGAATGCGTATGCTCCGATAGATGTTACGCCGTCAGAAATAATGATAGATTTTATTGAATCTCTGAGAGAGAACAGAGGTCCATTGCCGCCTGAATAAGATTCCATAGGTCCGAAACCGTCGATAGAGAGAGTTCCTGTGGAGAGGTCCAATTCGTAAACGATATTTTCTCCGCATTTACCGGATTTCTTGAAAAGGTCCTGTTTGATCCATTTGCCGTCAAAGTTGTAGAAAGTGGAACCGGCAAGGTTTTCAGCAGTTTGTTCGAGTTCGGCATTACCATCGGTGTCATAGATGGTCATACCAACTCCATTCTCTCCGACATACGTGACGGGCCCGGGGATGGCGATGTATGTAAGAGAGGTGCAACCCCCGAACGCATGGTCGCCGAGGGAAACGACGGACTCGGGGAGGGCAATGGCTGTAAGGGATGCACAATCCTCGAACGCATGGTCGCCGAGGGAAACGACGGACATGCCAATGTCAACGGCAGCGAGATTGGTGCAGCCTTCGAACGCAAGTTTTCCGACGGATGTCACGCCGTCGGATATTTCAACGGTTTTTAGAACTGTCCGGCTGAACTGCCAGGGCGTATATCCGTAGTATGAGGATTGGGTTTCGGAGCAACCGTATTCGAACCAGTCTCCGGTTCCGGCAAACATCATCTTCTTGATATTTGCACAACCCTCGAATGCCGGATA
>CAVIXW010000104.1:0-7293 GCA_963646785.1 Acutalibacteraceae bacterium | reverse complement strand
TGGCTGCGGCGATGTTCTTTCCGATGTCGTGGGGGTCACCCTCGGCGGCGTGCATAACGACGGTGGCTTTGGTCTCACGGGCTCCGCCCATTGCTTTCTCGGCCATCTTGATTCCGATGTCCATGACCTTTGCGGCAACCATCATGTCGGGAAGGTAGTAAACGTGGTCGCTGTAAAGTTTACCGACAGCGTCGATACCGGGAACGAGTCCGTTGTTGATTACCTCGTCAGGCTTGTATTTTTTCATTGCTTCCGCCATGGCGGGCATGATCTCTTTGACCTTCTTGAAAAGAACAGCTTCTGCAACTGCCTTGAAGAGGGGGTCTTTGGGGAGCATCTTTGCTGCTGCCTGCTCGGGTGTCTCGACGACCTGCGTCTTGACATCGTAACGGGTCAGAACTTTGGTAAAGTCTGCCTTGCTGTAGTCAATCATTCTTATTCCTCCAATCTGAGAATATCTCAGTGATAGTGGAAAACCAATCCCCTATTTAATTAGTTGGATGAATATCGGACGAAAAACGGTAATTATTGGAATAAAATTAAATATTAGCAATTAAAAAATTTGCAATGTATATAAAGTAAATCTTTTAGTTGGATTGGATGTATATACATACCTGTCCATTACTTTGTTTTATCAACTCTGCCTAAATTTGCCATATCGGGCAATTATCGGCATATTTCGCCGTTTTTCAGCGATTTTTTCCCGCAACAGTAACTTTTATTAAGAACTTCAAACTGATTAGTTTAGAAATATATTTTAAGAATGTCTAAGTTACTGCTACTATGCAAGTATACATTTTAGGCGGCTTCCTCGGAAGCGGAAAGACCAGTCTTCTTATGAGACTCGCAACAATGTTCAGCGAAAGAAAGGCAAAAGTCGCTATCGTCGTCAACGAATCCGGCGAGATCGGCGTGGACGGAGCCACCCTGAAAGCCCAGGGCTACGACGCCATCGAACTCCCTTCGGGCTGCATCTGCTGTTCGCTGTCCGGTACCCTCCAGGGCGCTCTCAAGAACATCAAAAACGATATCGATCCCGACGTGATCATCATCGAACCCACCGGTCTGGCGTTGCCCCATAAGGTAAGGGAACTCGTAAAGTTCTCCTGCATCGACGAAGACAAGGACGTGATTATCGGCATCTGCGACATCCAGAGGTTCAGAGATCTCATCAAGAAAAAGGAAGAATTCTTCACCCGTCAGATGCAGGGTTCTGATTTCATCCTTATCAACAAGTCGGATGTGGCGACCGGCACCGAAATCGAGGATGCCACGGCCTGGCTGAACGAACATTTCCCCGACAAACCCGTTATCCCCGTTTCTGTCAAAGAAGGAACGAACCTTGAAAAAGCATACGAGTTGATACAATGAGCGAAACCAAAGAGAATTCTATAAAAGAAGCAGGCGGCTGCGCATCCGGATTCCGCGGCAAATTCTACAATTTCAATGCGGATGCCGAAGCGAAACTCGATTCCGCACTTATGGCCGTCGGAAAATTCGTCCAGGGAGAGAGCGGATGCCTTCTCGGTCACATCAAGGCCGCCGTTGTCAACGACAACGGCGAAGGGATTACCCTCAATCTCATCGATATGGATAACGGGGTCGAGCATCACGGTACGATCCCCCGTTCCGACGTGGTCAATTTCGACTTCATGTGTGCTGTTCTCGATGTCGACGAAGACGAGCTCACGCACAAGATGCTGCATGCGATCGATGACTCCGGAATTGATTATTTCATCGACAAGGGATCCCTCGGGCATCACCACCATCACCACGGCGACGGAGAATGCGACGATCCGAACTGCGACTGCCACAAGCACCACCATCACCACGGCGACGGAGAATGCGACGATCCGAACTGCGACTGCCACAAGCACCACCATCACCACGGCGACGGAGAATGCGACGATCCGAACTGCGACTGCCACAAGCACCACCATCACCACGGCGACGGAGAATGCGACGATCCGAACTGCGACTGCCACAAGCACCACCATCACCACGGCGACGGAGAATGCGACGATCCGAACTGCGACTGCCACAAGCACCACCATGATTTTGCTTCGATGATAGACGAGAACGGACATTTCGTCCACCACCACCATGACGACGATCACGAACACGGCCACGACGAGAAAGAGCACTGCCACTGCTACTGCCACTCCGACGAAAAGGATGACAAAAAGAAAGAAGAAAAACCCGCAAGGAAAGGTTTCCTGTCGAGATTCAGGAAACACTGACAAGATAGTGTTTTCTAAGACAATTCTATATTGTTTCGGAGGAAAACGAAATGACATCATATGGAATCGCATTGGACATCGGTACGAGCGGGTCGAGAGGACACGCCATCGATCTCGAGTCGGGCAAGATCCTCTCCACGGTGGTCACCGAATGTCACCCGTTGCCGGGTGCCAACGTGATGGACCACCTCACATTCTGCATAAATGTGGGAACCGACACCGCTCACCGCATCCTGATGGACACCGAGAACAAACTGATCAACGCCCTGGGTATTGATATTCACAAGGTCGAAAGGGTAAGCATATGCGGAAACCCCATCCAACTTTCGTTGTTCCAGGGAATTCCGGTCGACGACCTTGCGTTCGCCGGAGACAATGCCAAAAAAGAAAGGGGCATCGTCGATCAGAAAAGGGACGCAGGCGTTTTCGACGCGGTCGCCGTCGGTCTCGACGTTCCCGAAGGCGCCCAGCTCTTCGTCCCCCCTTCGATCAGACACGAGATAGGTGCGGATGCCCTGGCGATGATGTACAAATCCGGATTCCTGGAGGACACGCGCAACTGTATGGTCACCGACTACGGTACCAATGCGGAAATGGCCCTCAAGGTAGGTGACGATATCTATACCGGATCCGCCGCCGCCGGGCCCGCCATGGAAGGACAATCGATAAAATATGGTATGCTGGCCAGCCCCGGGGCCATCTCGGATCTCGAGTACGACTTCGGTTGGACGTGCAAGGTCCTCGACGACAGCATCACCCCGCAGAACGGCGATAAGATCGATTTCAATCTCGATACGACCCTCGAAGAGGGACCGATGCACGGCAAGGCCAAAGGTATCACCGGCACCGGAGTTATCGCGGCGGTCGCCGTCGCGCAGTACGACCGTCTGTGGAAGAAGGGCAAGCTGACCACCGGCGACGGAATGATGCATATGCAGGACGGAGTGGCCATCGACAGCCACGATGTCAGCGAGGCGACAAAGGCCATCGGCGCCATGAGGGCTGGACACTTCTGCCTGCTCGAGCATGCCGGCATCAAATTCGAGGACATGAAGGTCATGTATATGTGTGGTGCCTCCGGAACCTACGTCGATGCCATGAAGGCAAGGGACGTCGGCCTTATTCCGCCTTCGTCCACCGAGATATACCAGTACGGTAACACCTCCCTGTCGATGGCGACCGATATCCTCAGGGACCCGTCGCTTCTGGACAAGCTTCAAAAGATCGCCGACGGCATCCGCGCCAACCATATCATGTTCGCGAAGGACCCCATCTTCTCCCAGATTTACATGCAGGAGCTTGCTTACTGGGACGAGGGAATGTCCCTCGAGGAGTACAACGCGAACAATGCATTGGAAGGTATCCAGGAACTTCCCAAGCCCCGCGGACACGCCAACGTGCACCGTATCGCCACGAGGGATATCCAGGATCTCGGAGAAAGGGGTCTCACGATCATCCACAACATCGGAACACAGCTCGTCGGCAGGATGGAAGGCTGCACCGGTTGCGGAAAGTGCGTCAAAGAATGCCCGGAGCATGCGCTGTCGATATCCGAGGACAAGCTCCTGACCGTTCAGACCAAGAACTGTCTCGGTACCGCCTGCTACAGGTGTCAGCTCAGCTGCCCTTCGAAGGTATACAAATACGACAATCTGAAATTGGCAGAATGAAACAACGGGGGGTTACCCCCGTTTTATTATATCTGATTTGCATCTGACGGACATGGTAATCGGAATCGACCGCCGCCGCACGGCATATCTGGAATCTTCAAAGAACAGATTCGGCAGGTCGTTTCTCGAAGTTTTTCCCTTTTCGGAGAACAAAGGTGCCGTAAGGGACCGTTCCGGAGCATATTTCATCGGCACGGACGGAAAACCGTGCTTTAAAGAGAAGTATGTCAGGGCATATCCGTTCAGAGACGGACGGGCGGCCGTCTGCGACGAACTCGGAATGTTCCATATAGATTCTGGGGGCAGACCTCTTTATTCCCGCAGGTTCGCCTGGGTATCGGAATTCCGCGAGGGATTCTGTGCCGTCCGCTACCGTAACGGGAAATGGACGTTCATAGACTGTGATTACACTCCCTGGGAGACCTGTTACAGGTACTGCACCGACTTCTGCAACGGTTATGCCGCGGTTTTCGACGACAGCGGATTCTACCATATCGGCAGGGACGGAAAGCCGCTGTATGCGGAACGCTACGATCTCTGCCGCCGTTTCGACCACGGTCTCGCACCGGTGATGAAGGGTGGCCACTGGCACCTCATCGGCACGGACGGAAAGCGTTTCACGGAAGATCTCGATCGTATCGACGAAGGACGCAACGGCCTTTTCACGGCTTTGAAAGGGGATGAATTCGGATATATCACCGTCGACGGAACGTTCCGGAAACTGTTCGGGCTGACGGAACCCGGCAGGGAACCGCCCCTTCCGCAGTGGATCGACGACCTGAAAAAATTCGAGTGGGATTCGTGCGTGATCTTTGCGAGACATTCCGAAAGGGTCACGCATTTCCTCTCGAACTGCGACCTCATCGCCTATTCGGACATCACCTCCGGCGGACAGGATTTTGCAAGAAGGATCGGGAAGGAGCTCTCGCGGTTCGGGAAATACAGGATATACGCACGGTGCAGCTCCAGCCGGCGTTGCGTGACGACCACGAACTGCATCCTCGGGGCGATGGGCGTCCGGGCAGATGTGGAAACCTGTCCCGAGATAGGGCCCAGGGGAACAGCGTTCTTCTCCGACAGAGGTACCTGGGACAGAACGGTCAGGTCGGCCAGCGTGCTCTGCATCGACCATCTTATAAAAGACGAGCTCGAAGGCTGGTATCCCAACTCTGTCATACGCGACAATCTCCTGAATCTTGTCGGAAGGTTTCTGAACGAGAACGGTTCGATGACCTTCTGCATCAACCACGACGTATACGTCATCCCAGCCATAGCCTACGCTCTCGGCAGGTTCCCGAGGGACCAATGGGTGGATTATTGCGAGGGACTCCTCTTTCTGAGGAAGGGAGACAGGATATCTGCGGTATTTTGCGGCAGGGAATTTCCCCTGGAAGGCAGCGGGCCCCTCGAGATCGACACCTCGAAAAGTTCCTCCGATATCGTGATGGACCTTCCCGAACCCGATAACGGCAGATCGTGGGACTGGCAACCCGCCGACGATGTTGCATGGGTCGGGAGGAACACGGGCTTCGCGGTCACCGCCTGCGACCGCAACGGAAGATTCTTCTTCGGCCGTCACGACGGATATCTTGTCACCAGCCGCATGTTCCCGTTTGCCGGGGACTTCAACGAACAGACCGCCCCCGTTTACGTAACGGGGAAAGGTGCGACGTACATCACCGATTTCGGCGACATCCTGCACAACAAGTGGTTCAAGGAGTGTAAGGGATTCTCGGAAGGTCTTTCGCCGGTGAGGGACACATCGGGCTGGCATTATGCCGATATCGACGGAAATATCGTTTCGAAAGAAACCTATGATCTGTGCGATCCTGTTTTACACGGGGAGTCGTTGGTGGCGATGGGCTCGGAACTGTACGTCAGGACCCGCGAGGGCGCCCACATCAGACTCTGAATCGGAGCTTACAGATTCTTTCTGATGCCTGTGAGGATCCGTAGCCAGGCTCTGGTGCGGTATGCCTTACGATGAATGGGTGAAGGCATCCGGATACGGCAGGAGATGGAAATGCGAATGCGTGTTCAGCGACTTCAAGAGGATATTCACGGAGACTGTTTCGGCCATAACGGTCAAAGGCATCCTCCGTGAAATAACACTCCGCATATCCGGCTTCAACGGGTACAAGAAGATCTGGGCAGATATGATGAAGATCACTGGAAACGGAGCGGTTGTGGCCTGAACCGCCGCAGGCAGTCCAGGCAGGCGCATAGGTGTCGGGGATTAATTATCCAACACAGTACCGCGTTCGACATAGGTTAAATACGTTCAGAAAGATATTCAGTCTGCGCAGTAAGAACAAGTGGTAAGATGCCCTTCCAATGCAGATTCAACAAGCCGACAGATGTCACCAGCAGGGACGAGTACTGTCAGTATGTCTACGCCATGCAGCTGTGGAGGCTTCAGGACGGACTGGGTCTCCCGTTCGAAACTGCCTTGCTGTATCTGAGCTCTGCCTGGGACAGAAGCCTATAGAAGATTCTGGAATACAGAGCAGACGTCTGTGATTCCGTTCGCTGGGGTAGAACGGAGCAGGATCTGTGGGACGGTTATCACTCGGAGAACCTGGGCCTGGTCATACGGGAGTGGATTCTGGACAACTGCAGAAGATTCCAGGGCACGGGAGAGTTCAGGACATTCTGGTAAAGCGTAAACATGACGGGGAACCAGATCGTAAATCCCGCAAGTCTAAAGGGCGGAGTCGCCCCTGGAGGTCCGGAGAGCCGCTCATAGAGGATGAATTCCGCGAGGTGAGGTATGCTACACGCATCTGGCTGCTGCTGGAAAGGGTTCCTCCTTCATTCGCCGAAGCCAGGATCTATCTTCGCAGGGAAAAGCCCGAAACACCCGAAGATATCGCCCGGAGATTCGGTCTCTCTGTCGAAGACATCCTGAGATCGGATTCGGAAATAATCGGAAAGGTTGCTAAAGCGGAGGCGGAGAGCGACATATTTTTCGGTCATGGCCCCGTATATCCCGAAGACAGTCTGAATTGATCCGCGGGATGCACTTCGAGGAAGCGAGGATATGCCTCCGCAAAGAGGGGATCGAGTTCCGGTAAAGGTTCATGGAGATATATTCCATGGACGCGGATGCATACGCAGGATTCTGGCATCCGCCGGGCGGAAGGTTTCGGAGGCGGTATCCGGGGAGATCTTTTCAGTGGATGCAGGCCGATGTATCCCGGACGTTCCGATATACAGGATCGGTGACGTCCGGGGGCAGTCGATCCGTAGGCCGATCGACCTGATGTATCCGACGCATCCCCCCGGCTCCGCCGGGGGTATTCCGGACACGGTTCTGCGTACATTTTTCAAACTCTAACACCCTAATTTTGTGGTATGTACATACCCCCATCCTTTCTTTAAAT
>CAVIXW010000103.1:0-7380 GCA_963646785.1 Acutalibacteraceae bacterium | reverse complement strand
TTATTTCCGTGGGGAACGTGGTGTAGGAGGAACTTCTCAGACCGCGTTCCATATCGACGATCGTTGCGGTCTGGTCGCCCGGATCATACGTGTAGATAAGTTTGGCGTCTCCGCCGCCGTATCCCTCTTTGTCGATGAACATACCGGAATGTCCGTCGTACTGCACGACCTCCCTTACGTCATCGTTGCTGTTCCCCCCCCCCCTCAGCTCTCGAGGAGTCATAGATGAGGACGGCGGAGGCCACCAGTAGCAGAAATACAACTGCAGCCGATGCGTATACGACCTCGGTGCGTCCTTTGATTGATCCGATTGATAACATTTACAATTCTCCTGTGGACCGAAGGTCCATGATATATGTGTTTTTGGAAAGTTGCCGCATATTTAAGCAAAACGTATACACCGAGTAGACATCGGATAAAACACACACCCGGATCCGAAACGGCCCGGTTCCCGTGTCCGACGGAGTTCCGCAACCTTGTCGAACGAACGGACACACGAAGAAAAGAATGCCTCCGGGGCCTTCCGGCCCCGGGGACACCCGCGTTCCCATTAAGGTTTCAGATATCGGAGTTCACTCGGCGTCGGGGTTGAACTCTTCTGCATCTTCGATGCCCAGATCTCCCGCGAGAGAGATTATCTGGAGTTCCTGGAGTTTGTCGTCGTCGACGGGCGACGGAGATCCGTCGAGAAGGGAGACGGCCTTCTTGTTCTTGGGGAAGGCGATTACCTCCCTGATCGTATCCTTGCCGAGAAGGATCGCGCAGATCCTGTCGATACCGATGGCGATACCTCCGTGGGGCGGAGCGCCGTAGCTGAGGGCCTCCACGAAGTAATCGAACTTGGCCTCGATCTGTTCGTCCGAAAGACCCAGCTTGTGGAATACCGCCCTCTGCATCTCGGCGGTGTGGATACGTTCCGATCCGGAACCGAGCTCGTTCCCGTTCAGACAGAGATCGAAGCTGGCGCCTCCGCATTCGGGATCGTCGATGTCCCCGAGGGGAAGAACGAACGGATGATGGAACGCATCGTGTTTCCCGGACACGGGGTCGATCTCGAACAGAGGGTTCTTGTCCATCCAGAAGAACATGAACTCGTTCTCCGGAACAAGACCCAGATCCTCCGCTATCTTCTTCCTGAGGAATCCTCCGCCTTCGTAAGTGGCCTTCCAGGGTCCGGCGATGAGGAACACGAGGTCCCCCTCCTCCGCACCGAGGGTCTTCCTGATGTTCTCGAGGATCTCCGGGGTGAAGTACTTGGTGATGTTGCTGGTAAGGACGCCGTTCTCGCACCTCATCCAGGTGAGTCCGCCGAGTCCGACCTTCTTTGCATAGTTGATATAGCGGTCGACCTCGTTCCTTCCGACCTCTCCGTACTCCTTCTTCACGCAGATACCGGCGACGATGCCGCCCTCGGAAAGAATGCTCTGGAATATCTTA
Source organism: Acutalibacteraceae bacterium (assembly GCA_963646785.1). Taxonomy (GTDB): domain Archaea; phylum Thermoplasmatota; class Thermoplasmata; order Methanomassiliicoccales; family Methanomethylophilaceae; genus Methanomethylophilus. Next base: position 5,943 of record CAVIXW010000103.1, on the reverse strand, counting down.
TAGGGAACCTCCCTGACGACGTCGGTGAGCCCGACCCATTCCAGCCCGTACCTCATATCGGGCTTGTCGGAGCCGAAACGCTCCATGGCCTCGCGGTATCCGATATGGGGGAACGGTGTCTCGAGGTCGGTGCCGTAGAGGCCTTTCCACATATACGCGACCATTCCCTCGACGAGTTCCTGGATGTCCCTGCTGTCCACGAAGGACATTTCGAGGTCCAGCTGGGTGAACTCGGGCTGACGGTCCTTGCGGGAGTCTTCGTCACGGAAGCATCTCGCGACCTGGTAGTACCTGTCCATACCGCCCACCATCAGCATCTGCTTGAACTGCTGGGGGGACTGGGGGAGGGCGTAGAACGTACCTGGGTGGACACGCGACGGAATGATGTAGTCCCTGGCCCCCTCGGGGGTGGACCTTCCGAGCATCGGGGTCTCGATCTCCAGGAAACCGCGGCTTTCGAGATAGACCCTTGCAAGGTGCACGAGCCTGCTCCTGAACTGGATGCTCCTGATCATCTCGGTCCTTCTGAGGTCCAGGTACCTGTACTTCATACGGGTGTCCTCGTCCGGGAGGACCCCCTCCTTCTGATCCCCGATCTCGAACGGAGGCAGTTTCGACTTTGCGAGAAGCTCCGCACGGGTGATGAGGACCTCGATCTCCCCTGTGGGGTTGGATCCGACGGAGGTCCCTTCCACCCTCGCCCTCACGATACCCTCGATGAGGACGCAGGATTCGCGGGAAAAGGAGTTCATGACGGATTCGATCCCGTCCCGGTCCGTACCGGCAGGAAGGTCCTCGGGATCGAAAACGACCTGGGTGATCCCGTAGCGGTCGGCGAGATCGATGAATGCCACGCCCCCGTGGTCCCTGGAAAATCTGACCCATCCTTCGAGACATACTGTTTTTCCGATGTCGGAGGACCGGAGTTCTCCGCACGTGTTCGTTCTTCTCATTGAGATTCCTCGGTTGATATAAAGCGCGCATTACATACGCGGTATAAAAATACGCCAGAGCGCCCGGAAGGGTCACTCCTGCTTGCCGAACAGATCGGGAACGAACTCGTTCTCCGATTTGACGATGTTCAGCACGACGGAGGTGTTGGTCTTGTGGACGCCCTCGAGCGAGTTGATCTTCTTGACCACCGCGGAGAATTCGTCGCGGTTCAGACAGGTCACCAGAACGACGATGTCCGCCTCTCCGGTGACATCGTAGATGGCGACGACCTCGGGGATGTTGCGGAGCTCGTTCTCGACCCCGACGATCTCGTCCGAATAGATATGTACCAGCCCGGTGTAGTCGTACCCCATGGCGACATAGTCGACCTTTGCACGGGACCCTTTGATGACGCCCATCTTCTCCAGGCGCTTGACCCTCTGGATCAGTGTGGTGGGATGGACCCCGAGCTGTTTGGCCAACTGTCTGTAAGAGCCCTGACTGGAATTACACATCATCTCGATTATACGTTTGTCCAGTTCATCGAACTCTTTTAAGTCACCCATTGGTCTACCTCGCACATTCAACTGCAAACACATATAAAACATCTGGCACAATAGATTATCCGTTTTCCGTAAATTCGTTATACTCTCAGCCGATACACGGTCCAGATAAAATGGCGGACGAAGTTTTCAGAAACGATGCGTACATGTCTGTGTTCGAAGCGGGCGTTGTCTCGGTCGACGGGGACAAAGTAATCCTGGATTGCACGGCGTTCTATCCCGGAGGCGGGGGACAGGTCTGCGATACTGGCACATTGCAGGGATTCCGGGTAACTGATGTCCGTTACGAGGGACACGAGATCGTCCACATCGTCCCCGGCAACGACCTGAGGCCGGGAATGCGGATCTGGGGAGAGATCGACTGGGACAGACGCTATGACCTTATGATGGGGCACACCGGAGAACATCTTCTGTTCTGCGCCCTTCACAGACAGGACCCGGAACTCAGGGTCGTCAAGATATTCATCGGGCCCGACGAGAAATACGCCGTCGTCAACCACGACCTTTCCTGGGACCAGATCGGGGCCGCGACGGAATTCGCCAACAAGGCCATCGCCGACAATCTGCCGGTCCGCAAAACCGTGATGTGCAAGGATGACCCGGATATCAGCAGGGTGCGCATCAAGCTCGAAAGCATCGCAGACGGCGAGGAGATCACCGTGGTGTCCATCGGAGACATCGACCACTCGGCCTGCTGCGGCACCCATGTCGTGGAGACCTCCGAACTCGGGATGCTGTTCGTCGACAGGAAGGTCTCCGCCGGAAAGGACGGCACCGCCATCCATTTCAAGGTCGGCAGGGCCGCACAGGAAAGCGCGACGAATCTTGCCAACATCTGTCTCAGGGTGATCGAAGAAGCCAACAGCAAACCCGGGGATATCGTCCGCTCGGTGGCCAATATGAAGCACGAACTTGCCCTCGTGGCCGAATCGAGAAAGGCCCTGACCAGGCAGCAGATCGAGAACCTGAAGGCCGAACGGATCGGGGGTACCGACGTCTACTGCGGAATGTTCGTTGATGCGGATAGGAAGGCGATCAACGACGCCGCCGAGAGATTCAGATCGAAAGGTGGCGTTGCCGCGTTTGTGTCCGTGTCCGATACCGTCTCGGTGATCCTGGCTTCCGGATGCCCTGAAATCGATTGCAGAAAACTGCTTCCGGAGATCGTCTCCCCTTTCGGGGGACGCGGCGGCGGGAAACCCGACTTCGCCCAGGGCGGCGTCCCGGACAGGACCGTTTCGGACAAGGTATATTCCGCGATGATCGATTCCGTCAGGAAATGCCTGAACGGTTGAACCCTGTCTGTGATGGACAACGGTTAAAAACCTTGTTTCAATCCGTGGTATCATGGCAGGCGGAATGAGAGGGGTCAACCCCCGTCAGATGCAACGCACCATGCGTTCCATGGGGATCAAGCAGTCCGAAGTGAACGATGTTGTGGAAGTGATCATCCGGACGAAGCACAACGACATCGTCATCAGTCCGGCGGATGTGGTCTGCATAGACATGAAAGGCGTCAAAAACTACCAGATCTCCGGAGTCGAAACGGTCATGGCCGCAGGCGCTGCGGGAAGTTCCGACGGTTCCGCCTCGTTCGCCGCGGAGGACATCGAACTTGTGATGTCTCAGACCCAATGCGACAGGGAAACCGCGATCGAAGCCCTCAAGGCCTGCGAAGGACAGCCGGCAGAAGCGATCCTCAAACTGATGACCCAGTGATATCATGTGTCTAGCCATCCCCGGAAAGATCGTGAAAATCGACGGCGATCAGGCGAACATCGATTTCGGCGGTGCCATGAAGACCGCGAACGTATCCATGGTCGATGCCAAGGTCGGTATGTGGGCCGTCATCCATGCCGGCTTTGCCATCGAGATCATGGACGAGGAAGAAGCCCAGGAAACACTGAAACTCTGGAACGACTTCCTCGACAGCGGAAACGCCGAACTCCACGGATACGAAGATTGATCCTTTTCTTAACGTGGATCCCATTTAGGATCTGCCGGCTATGGCCGGAACATACGTTGTAATGACCCAGAAAGTATTCTGACGGGGTTCGGAACTGTGGGAAAACAATCCGCAATCTTACGGAGTTCCCCGAGAGCATCGGGTGGAAAACCAGAGTGACCGCATATGATGCCAGAAGGCTGACGGAACAGGAATCGATTATTGCATATATTTATAGATTTTCCGAGTTCTACAAATAGTCTACATATTGTCTACCATTTGATCAGGGGTTGCCGGGCAGGTCCCGGGACCTTGCTGTTGAAAGATATCCAACGTTGTAATGCCTGCAAAGGAAGGGTGTGATATGTACGGAAATTCGGAATCGAAGAATTCGTTCAGGCTCGGAACCGTTTTGGTTATCCTGGCCATTATAGTGTCTGCGGTGGCCGTATTGTTCGCACTCCATGCAGAAACCGACAATTCTTCTGCCGCGGAAATAGTGGAATACGGGGTCTGCGGGCCGGATACCTATTACAAGTACTTTTCAGACGGTACCCTGGAGATCTCCGGATACGGGTGGACCTACAACTACAGCGGTACCGTCCGCTCGCCGTGGTTCGACTACCGCACCGAGATCACGAAGATCGTCATCAGGGACAATGTCACAGATCTCGGCGCATGGACGTTCGTGGGATGCAAGAACGTGACCGAGCTTACAATGCCGATCTCGCTCAACACCGTCGGGAGCGACCTTTCACCTGCGTTCGCAGGCTGCTACAGGATCGAAAAGATCGATTTCACCTACGGGACTGACGGTCGCGGACCGGATTATGATGCATATTACGGCAACGACAAATGGTACCAGAACGCCCCCTGGTACGAGAGCAGGGATTCCCTCAGGGAGATCAACTTCGCCGACGGAATAGTCGGAATCGGGTCGAATATGTTCCGCGAACTGAACATAACCTCGCTTACCATCCCCGACACCGTCGTGGCCCTCGGAAACCATGTTTTCTTCAACTGTGCGGAACTGACCGATCTGACCTACCCTGTCAGCCTGTGTCCATTCTGCGACAGAGACTATCCAGCTTTCGAAGGCTGTGCGGCACTCGAAAAGGTGATCTTTACCAACGGAAACGGAGTTCCGTTCGGTTATTATCCCCCGTGGACGTTCCCGGGCGATACACAAAAACTTGCTCCGTGGAATATGAACTCCGGTGTTGCAAAAACGATCATCGTTTCGGATAACGTTTCAAGTTTGGGCAACAACATGTTCTACAGTTGCAACATCCGCGAGCTTACTTTGCCCGTGAGCATCTACCCCAATGGTGCATTCAACGACAACAATACGTACTGCAACCTTGAAAAAGTAACGATGACCAAAGGTACTGGAATATCCAGTGATTATTGGTCGTGCGGAGAACGTTCACCTTGGAACGCATCTCCGTACATTAAAACCGTTATCGTCGAAGAAGGCGCGACATATATCGGGTCGGAGATGTTTCGCAGATGCCTTGCCGAAAATCTCATCCTCCCGGATACGATCGAATCTCTCGGACGGTCTGTGTTCAAATCGGCAGAAATCAAAAATCTGACCATTCCGATCACTCTCAACGCGGTCTGGCTTGGAGAGAATTCGGCATTCGAAGACGTGTCCGGATTCGAGAAGATAACTTTCACACACGGCAACACGGGTTACGGTTTCAATTATTCCGCCGACAAAGATACGAACTGCTGGTACCAGCTGACTCCCTGGTATCAATGCAGGTCCACACTGAAGGAGATCGTGTTCGGGGACGGCATCCAGAGGATAGGATCGAACGCCTTTCGCGAACTGAACGTAACCTCCCTTACGATCCCCGACAGCGTTCAGACCCTCAGCGAACATTCGTTCTATCGCTGCGAGAAACTGGTGGATCTCACAATTCCGATAACCCTCGATACGGTCTGCTCCGACACGCAGCCCGCATTCGATCAGTGCAATTCGATACAGGGCCTCAGGCTGACCGCGGGAATGACCGGAATCGGATGGGATTATAAGGGGGATCGGTCGCCTGTCTGGTGCACCTCGGGTTGCTGGTTGGTCGTGCTGTCCGTGGATGCCGGCATCACCCATATCGGAACCAATACCTTTTCGGGGTATACGTTCATTTCACCGAGCGGAAGCACTCTGCCGCATACCGCGGATAACCTGAGCGGACATGTATACACTGGATCCGCAGGCATTCTCAATATGCAGTCGACGGACGGTTCCGGGGCCACAACAGTACCGAATCCGGTCGCGGACGTACATCCCGAAAACAGTATAGATATGGTTCCGATCGTCGCATTCGGTTTACTGATGGCAGCGATTGTGGTGCCGGTAGGGGCATGGATCCGCAAGGATTCCGAGTGATCTGGGTCTCGGAGATCCTCCGGAGTAACATTACGGAGTATCAGAATTGTTAATCCTACATTACCAGCAGTTTAAACACTACATTTCATGAGCTGCTCACAGGGAAG
>CAVIXW010000102.1:0-7616 GCA_963646785.1 Acutalibacteraceae bacterium | reverse complement strand
ATCCCAGTAACAGTGGCCCGGGGCCACGATCTCTTCGACGCAGATCCTTATGTGGTCCGCTTTTCTGTTTCTGATAGGCTCTCCTTTCAATCAAGTCCCCCCTTGGCTATCGTGCAGGTGACCGTCTCTCCCCGGAGAAGGGAATACAGGCGGTTGGGTGCGTTTCCGTTGATGAGGTAGCATTTTCTGGTGGAATCGGTCATGCGCAACATGGATTCCATCTTGCCGCGGACGCCCCCGGTCACATCGTCGATCTCCGAGGACGTGTCGATCTTCGCAAGTTTTTCTTTAGTCACCGTGCCGATCATCTTCGCATGGGGATCCGTTTTCGGATTTTTGTCGTAGAGACCGTCGATGTCCGAAACAAAGATCGCCTTCGAAGGATCGAACATCTTGCAAAGCGCCTCCATGATCCGGTCGCCGGACACTATGGAGAAACGCATCTTGCGGTCGGTGATGACGTCACCGAACATTATCGGCATGATGCCGAGATCCGTAAGTCTTCTCAAAGCCTCGTCATTCTCTATGATGAGTTTTCCCCCATCGGCAACGAAGCAGGATCCGACGGGAACGGAAACCGCAGGCAGATTTTTGGAGAGAAGTTCTTCTACGACCATCGAACTGAGTTCCCTCGTGTCGCACATGACCCTGGCGACGGCGGGGATCTGGCGGTCGTCGGAGTATCCGTTCTGAAGATCGAATTCTTTGGAGAGGACATGTCCGAAGGAACCTGCGCCGTGAACTATTATCGCCTGCTCTCCCGAGCGAGCGATCTCTTCCGCCAGGCGGGATACGGTATCTTTTTTGAATTTGCGATACTCGGCTTTGTCAGTGATCACACTGCCGCCGAATTTTATGAGTATCATTATGCGACTAATTCCGATATATAATATTAAACTGACGAAATGGAACCGACGATCAAACTGTAATAGAAATGAAGATAAGTGGTTGACAGCGCGGATGCTTTCCCGTGCACTTGCGCAACACAGTACGCGACATCTACGCGAGAGGGCTTAACTGCCGGGTTCGAAATGGGACCGGGTGAACCCCTCTGCTATGGCCGTCAGACCAAAACATAGCATATCTATCCGATATATAATCCTATCTTTACTTTAGGATTTTTCGTACCGGCCGATGATTCGGGATCGAAGGTAAGCAAAAGGCATAACCGATCGAAGAGTTTTGTTTATCTAACAACATCTGCAATTGTTATTGACTAGATAATTAAGTTGTTTTGTAAACATAATTCTAATCATAATTATGATAAAAATTGTCTATATTTATATAGTTGATTAATCTAACGCTGTTTCGATGCAAATATGGTAGTTGAGCAGATAACTTACAAAAACATATCTCCGAGCTCCCGTAAGCTGATCATGTTCGGCTTATGCCTCGGTATGCTCGGCGCATGTTTCGACGGAACCATCGTCGGTACATGCGGACCCAAAATCGCTTCGGACCTCAACAATAACGGGATGTACACCTGGATGATCACGGCATATCTGCTTTGCGAATGCGTGATGATCCCGATCGCAGGCAAACTATCCGACCTGTACGGAAGGAAGCCGTTGTTCCTTCTCGGAATAGGTCTCTTCGCCGTCGGTTCCATTCTCGCGGGCCTTTCCGTGAATATGAACATGATGTGCATTTGTCGCGGAATCCAGGGATTCGGCGGAGGAATAATCATTCCCGTGGCCACCGCTTCCATCGCTGACCTATATTCTCCGACCGTCAGGGCGAAGATGCAGGGCATGCTCGGTGCGATCTTCGGTATCGGTACCGGCATCGGCCCTATAGTCGGCGGATGGCTGACCGAGAACGCCAGCTGGCACTGGTGTTTTTACATCAATGTCCCCCTTGCGGTGATCTCGATCCTCTGTACCGTCAAGAAATTCCCAGCCCCCGAACTGGTCTCGAAACCCATTATCGATTTCAAGGGGATCATCGTTCTCGCGATTCTTTTGATGGATTTCGTTCTAATCTTCGAGTGCGGAGGAAACGAGTTCCAGTGGACGGAGCCGATCGCCATCGCGATGTACCTTCTCCTCGTAGTGCTCATTTTCGCGTTCATCCGCATAGAGAAGGGCGCTCCGGAACCTGTCCTGTCTCCGAAGCTCTTGAAGAACAAGACCATTATGGCCGGCTGCATCTACATGATGCTCTTCGGTATAGGTATGATGGGGGCAATGACCTTCGCAAGCTATTTCGGAATATTCATCCTCTTCAAGATGAACACTCTCACGGCAAGTTACTACACTCTGTTTATGGTCGTAGGAATGCTGATCACCTCCGTGATCTCCGGTACGCTGTGTGAGAAGGTGGGATACCGGCCCTGGCTCATCGTCGGTCCGGCCCTGGCGTTCATAGGTCTCTACACACTGTCCACGATGTCGATCGAGGGAATAGAGCCGAATTCGGGCTATCCGTACTTTTCGGTATTGGGAGCACCGATCGACATCTACTGTATCGGAACGTTCGTTCTCGGTGTCGGGCTCGGATGTATGATGACCCCCATCATGGCGGCCGTTCAGAACTCTTCAAAGACCGTGGATATGGGTATGAACACCGGTGCGGTCAACCTGTTCAGATCTATCGGCACCTGTATCGGTACGGCCCTGTTCACGATGCTGATCAATGCCAAGTATACGGGACTGGTCGACGGAATCGCCGGCGTTACCGATAAAGCGACCGAATTCTACACTTCCTTCGTAATGTATCTGAATTTGGGACAGTTCGATATCGCCAACAAGATTGTGAACGCATTCATGGATTCTGTCGAATTCGGGTTCCTTGCCGGCGGCGTCATCCTCCTGTTGGCAGCCGTGGTCGGATTCTTTATCAAGGCGAAGAGCGCGGCCGAAGCCGAAGCCGACGCTGAGCAGAGCACAGAGTAAACTTTTTTCTGACGGCGGGCAACCGCCGTCTTTTCATTCAATATGGGATTTCTGGGTCATTCGACAAACAGTTCGATTTTGACGGGTTCTGACTTCGAGATCAACTTCCTATGGGCGCATGCACGTGCATGGGCCGTATCGCGGGCCGGCGGACTTCGGGAGCCCCGTTCGGATAGACGGCGCACGGGTCAACAATGTGCTGATACGGAAACAAAGAGCACCGCGTTTGCGATTGGTTATGTCAAATACCGAATCCTCGTCAACGGCATTTGATCTGAATCCGAACGACTGCATATCAGTTCCGTACCGACTCATACGGACGGTCGGATTCTATCTCGAATTTAGGAGTCTTTTCACGTACCATATGTATAACCTACAGTTTGTAAACTATCTATCGACTATTTGTCAATATTTTGTCTACAACATGTTTAAATTATCATTAATCAAGTATTCAAATTAATTTACGAAGGTGAAACTATCCTTAAGAAATCATTTGTATTGATCGTTACTGCGCTGATCGGTGTGTCCGCATTCGTTATCTTGGACGATGCGGAATCCGACTGTTCTTCAGCCCAGTTCACCGATACCGGCCGTTGCGGAGACAATCTGACGTATACCCTCTCCGCAGACGGAACGTTGGTGATCTCCGGAAACGGGAGGATGTATGATTATTTCGATAATTCCTCCCCGTGGATGAAGTACTGCGGAATGGTCACGAAAGTCGTCATAGAAGACGGTGTCACTTCGTTGGGAGAATGGGCTTTCCACGGGTGCATATACATCAGGGAGCTCACGATATCCGGGTCGCTCAACAGCGTGAGATCCAATGCACACGCGGCGTTTTCAGGATGTAATCTCATCGAAAAGGTCAATATCACATACGGGACCAACGGGTCTGGATTCGACTACGGTGCATACCCTGTAAACGATTGCTGGTACCAGCACACTCCCTGGTATCAGAGCAGAAACAATCTCAAAGAGATCAACTTCGCCGACGGGATCAAAGGGATCGGTTCCGATGCTTTCCGCGAACTGAACATAACCTCGCTTGTGATCCCCGACTCCGTTACGGGTCTCGGAAACCACACTTTCTATAAATGTGCCAAACTGACCGATCTTACCTACCCCGTCAGCCTGTGTCCCTTCAGCGACGAAAAATGCCCCGCATTCAATGAATGCAGGGCCATTCAGAAGATAACTTTTACCAGGGGAAACGGAATCCCGTACGATTTTCATAACTGGAGCAAAAATCCACAGAATGTTAATCTGGCTCCTTGGAACATGTATTCCGATGTTGCAAAGACTATCGTCATCGCCGACAACATAGTGGAGGAATTGGGACACTATATGTTCCGCGGGTGCAATATCAAAGAACTCACGGTTCCGGTATCGGCTGATTTTTACCGCGATGCGTTCGACGGGCCATACGGCAATCTGGAAAAATTGACTCTGACCAAAGGCACCGGTGCGGGTAACGATTATCATTCCGATAATACTTCGATCCGTCCCTGGTGCAATGTTTCGAATATCAAGTCCATCACTGTCGGAGAAGGCGTAACCCGCTTAGGGAGCTACATGTTCTGCAATTGCGGCGTGGAGAACCTCGTTCTTCCGAATTCGCTTGTTTCTTTCGGAAACTCTGCTGTGTTCAAGGACTGTACTATCAAGAACCTGACCATTCCGATAAGCCTCAATGCGACATGGATCCATGAATATCCATATAGCTATACCCATTCCGCATTTACCGGCGTGTCGGGAATAGAAAAGATCAATTTCACCCCCGGTTCCGGATACGGATTCGACTATGTCAATGACACAGGCAGTAACTATGCGTACCAGAACACTCCCTGGTACCTGTGCAGGGATACCCTCAGAGAGATTAATTTCGCAGAGGGGATCACCCGCATCGGTTCGGAGGCTTTCCAGGAATTGCACATCACGTCGCTGGTGATTCCGGATAGCGTAAGGTCTCTCGGCAACCATGCATTCTATAATCTGGCGGAACTGACTTCGCTGACCGTTCCGATCACCATCGACTGCGTCGGTTCGACCGGGTGTCCGGCACTCGACAAGATCCCCAATCTTTCATACCTACGGTTTACCGCCGGAACCGACGGCATCGGATACGATTACGCCGACTGTACTCCGTTCTGGAACAGTCCGCCTCACGGCCTTACAATGATTTTCGACAGCGGGATCAAGTACATCGGAAACAACACAGTCTCCGAGTATAATCTATCGGATACGGACGGCAAACGTCTGGAACAGACCGCGGAGAATCTGAGCGGACACGTCTTCAAAGGATTGGAGCCGCGGTTGTTCAAGTATGACCACATCTACTATGATTGACCGGGAGTTATAACGCTAATTCATCACAGTTGTCGGCAGCACAGGGATAGGGCACATACAGAGAAGATCCGGGAAAAATAAAATACCTCGAAACGGTGGCGATATCATCTACAATAAAACAGCAACGAGCGGTTCAATGAAATTCGGAATATTCCTGATGATCCTTGCACTCATCGCATCCGCTGCGGCAGTACTGTCCGTACTTTATACCGAAACGGACGCATCTTCCGCCCAGTTCGACGATTCCGGCCGTTGCGGAGACGATATGACGTATTCTCTCACCGACGGGACATTGGTTATTTCCGGGAAAGGGGGAATGTACGATTACTTCGAGAATTCCGCCCCCTGGAACAAATACGGCGGAAGCGTCACGAAGGTCGTCATCGAAGACGGAGTTACTTCGTTGGGTGAATGGGCATTCCACGGATGTATGAACATCAGGGAGCTCACGATTCCCGGGTCGCTCAACAGCGTGAGATCCAATTCACACGCCGCGTTCGCAGGCTGCGTCAACATCGAAAAGGTCAACATCACATACGGAACCAACGGAACCGTATTCGATTACGATGCATACCCCGTCAACGATCGCTGGTACCAGAACACCCCCTGGTATCAGAGCAGAAACGTTCTCAAAGAGATCAACTTCGCCGACGGGATCAAAGGGATAGGATCCGACGCATTCCGCGAACTGAACATAACCTCGGTTGCGATCCCCGATTCCGTTGCGGGTTTCGGAAATCACACGTTCTATAACTGTGCAAAACTGACCGAACTGACCTACCCTATCAGCCTGAGGCCCTTCTGCGACGAAAAATACCCCGCATTCCACGGATGCGGGGCCATTCAGAAGGTAACCCTCACCAACGGAAACGGAGTTCCGTACGATTATTGTGACTGGGAAGATTATCCACAGTATGGTAATCTGGCCCCCTGGAACATGAATCCAGATATCACAAAGACCGTCGTCATCGCAGATAATGTCTCGAAGTTGGGGAGGTGCATGTTCTGGGGATGCAACCTCAAAGAGCTGACCATTCCCGTAAGCATCAATCTCGAGGACGATTTCGCGTTCGATCCGATCAGAGATGTAGGCAAAGAGAAGAATTACAAAAATCTCGAAAAGTTGACATTTACCAAGGGTTCCGGAAGGGGTTGTGATTATGAGTTTTATGATCAGGATGGAAAATTCTGTCCCTGGCACCATGCCACGTATCTTGACTCCGTTACTCTCGAAGAAGGTGTCACACACATCGGAGAACAAATGTTCTGCTCTTGCAAAATAGGTGATCTCACTATCCGGGATGCGAACATCTCTTTCGGTTCATCTGCGTTCCGCACCTGTGCGATCAAACATCTGACCATCCCGATAAGCGTTAATGCAACTTGGCGGGACGTAAATGTATGGACGATTTCTTACGATTACCCCGCATTCTATGAGATTGCAGGTATAGAAAAGATCGATTTCACTCCCGGTTCCGGATACGGATTCGATTATGACGCACATGACGGAAATAACCGTTGGTATCAGAACACGCCCTGGTATCAATGCAGAGATACTCTCAAAGAGATCAATTTCGCGGAGGGGATCACACACATCGGTTCCGATGCTTTCCGCGAACTGAACATAACCTCTTTGGTTATTCCCAACAGTGTGAAATCCCTCGGCAACCATGCGTTCTATAACCTGAAGAACCTGTCTTCGCTGACCCTCCCGATCACGCTCGACAGCGTGGGTTCGACCGAATACCCGGCTTTCGACAAGGACGACAATATCACGAAGGTCAGGTATACTGCCGGAACCGACGGTATCGGTCACGACTATTCCGATGCCGTTCCGTACTGGAACTACCCCTTCAATTCGGGTTTCACAGTTATTTTCGACAGCAATATCAAGTATATCGGGACCAACACGCTCTCCGCGTATTACTTCACGGGAGAGGGCGGCGTTCGTCTCGAACCCACTGCCGAAAATCTGAGCGGATGCATATTCCAGGGAACTCTCACACCGCGTCTGGCCTACGTTTGCGAATCATGGGTCGGGTCAGGGATCTGAAACCTGACTTCTCTGTTTTATGTAACAGGGAGCTCCCTGCCCCCTGCGGGGCCGGACCTATCGGAAGAACGGCCCACTTCATCGAGCTGTTACCTCTGATTACAGAAAACCTCTTACACCCCGACCTAGACACATCCATTATACGCGCGTGAAGGAACTTTGACCCTAAACGGCGGTATCCCCCCCTGCCCGCCCCATAGAATGCGAGGGATGGATCTGTGTAATCTAGTATGCAGTCCATTTTAAAACTCTAAAATTTTCATTCTAAAACTCGAATGATCTTGCAGAGGTTGAATCCGTCTTCCAGGGCATCGCATCGT
>CAVIXW010000101.1:0-7767 GCA_963646785.1 Acutalibacteraceae bacterium | reverse complement strand
CGTGTTCTACCGGGTGCTGATAGACGACATCATCGGCAATTCCCTGGAGGAGCAGATCACCGCGTTCTTCCTGTTCTATCTGACGATCAACCTCTTCAACGTCGCCCTGTCGGCGGTGAGGCAGCGCACGGTCATCCACCTGTCCCAGAAGCTGAGCATCTCCGTGATGCTCGGGTATTTCGGGCACATACTCAGGCTGCCGATGAGGTTCTTCGGCACACGGAAAAGGGGGGATATCATCACCAGGTATCAGGATGCCGAAACCGTCGTTGACGTGCTGACCGGAGTCATCGTCACCGTCCTGACGGACATCGTCTTCGCGGCGGTATCGGCGTTCTTCCTGTATCGTATCAGTCCCGAGCTGTTCAGGATAACCCTGGTCACGGTCGTGCTGAGCGCGGTGCTGATCTACGCGTTCCTTCCGTCCTACAGGAGACTGAACCGCGAGTCCATGGCGGCGGAATCGGGTCTGAATTCGAACATCATCGAGTCGCTGAGCAAGGTGGAGACCATAAAGACGAATTCGGCGGAAGGCCGTCGGTTGGAATCCATGGAGGAACGGCTGGCGGATTCGCTGAGCGTGGGGTTGAGGGCCGGCATACTGGGGAACATCCAGGGCACCATGTCGTCCGTGCTGTCCGCCGTCGGAGGGGTGGCGATGATGTGGGTCGGCACCCTGTCCATACTCAGAGGGGACATGACCCTCGGGACCCTCATGTCGTTCTACGCCCTGTCGGAGTTCTTCACCGGGCCCATAGGGAGATTCGTCTCGCTGCAGATCGAGGTCCAGGAGGCGGACATAGCGCTGAAGAGGCTGTCTGAGATACTCGATGTCGAGGAGGAATCCGGAAGCGACGGCGGGCTCGTGCCCGCCTCTCTCCGCGGGGACATCGTCCTGGAGGACGTGACCTTCGGGTACGGGTCCGGGAAACCGGTGCTGAAGGAACTGAACCTGACCGTACGCGGAGGAGAAAGGGTAGCAATCATCGGAGAGTCGGGTTCCGGGAAGAGCACCCTCGGAAAGCTGATCTCCGGATTGTGGAAACCCGATGGAGGATCCGTGACCATATCGGGGCAGTGCGTGGACGACATGGACCTCCGTTCCATGCGCCGGAAGATAGCATACGTCCAGCAGGACACCGAGCTGTTCTCCGGGACCGTAACGGAAAACCTGAGGCTCTCGAAGGAAAATGCATCGTTCGAGGAGATGCTGGATGCCTGCGAGAGGGCCCGGTGCATGCAGTTCATCTCCAAGTTGCCGAGAAGGTTCGACACCGTACTGGAGGAAGGGGGAGCGAACCTGTCCGGAGGGGAGAGGCAGAGGCTGTCCATTGCGAGGGCGCTGCTGAAGGATTCGGACATCCTGATAATGGACGAGGCCACGGGAAGTCTCGACACGATGAGCGAAGCGGAGGTACTGGACGGGATACTGGGACATCGCGACGGCCGGACAGTCATCATGATCGCCCACAGATTATCGGCCGTGACGAGATGCGACAGGATAGTCGTGATGGATAAGGGAAGGATAGCGGAGGACGGCACCCACGAGGAGCTCCTGAGGGCGGGCGGGATCTACGCGGGCCTGTGGAACAGCCGGTTCCGCAAGGGGCCCGCGGAAGGTGAAGCGCTGGAATCCCAAGTCGTTGCGGAGAGCAACATAGGCGTCTGCGGCGAGATGGAGTACCGAGGTCGGACCGTCGATCGTCGATCACTGATTCATTTCACAGACCTGAGAAAGGCCATTCCGCGGTCGAATTTGCTTACTTTTTCTTCGTCGAAAAGATACCTGTCGACGAGTTTGTTTACCAAACGGACCACTTGGGGGTCGTCCACGATCGCTTTGTCCAGAGATTCCAATTCCAATTCGTAGCAGGGTTCGCTCTTTGCGCCGGAATCCGGATTGCGAAATACTATCTTGTCGAAGGTAAATGCATACTCCCTCACGTTCGAGGCCACGTTGCATCTCCCTCTCACAGCTTCGATTATCAGGACCGGGACCTTGCGGATCTCTGCGGGCCCGTAGACCTCGGAAGAATAATCCTGCACGAGTTTCCATTTGTCGAAACGCGTATCGTTAAAGAACTCACCCTCGATCTCCCTTCTCGAAACCCCCATGCCGGTAGATACGGTGGGAAGCTTCATCGTCAGTATTGCCTTGGTGCCGGATTCGCGATACCTGAGCACTATCCCCGACGAGTCGAAAACACCCCGGGTATCGGTAAAATAACTGTCGGTATGCTTGGTATATGTCGGCATTCCGCATAAAAAACCCTCTTTGGAGACGAGAGACAGCAGCATCTCCATCGAATGCCCTGCGTCGTCGCCCTCGTATGCGAACAGACCGCCGGGACTGAAGAGTTTTATTTCGTTCTCTACCCTTACCTCGGCCATCTCGGCCACCCGTTTCAATTGCTTCTTCCCAGCTCGTAATTGCAGATGATCTTCCTTTCCGCATTCCTGAGAGAGACGTTCAGAGTGGATTTGGAACAGCCGATCCTCTCGCACAGCGTGTCGAGATCGGTCCTGCGGGGAACGTCGTAATAGCCCTGATCGAAAGCGATACGGAGGTATTTCTCTTCCTTTGCGGTAAGCGACATCTCCTCATTGAATTTCCCGCCTGCGAGAAGATTGACCGTATAACCCTTTTCTCTCAACGTGGCGACCAGTTCCCTGACGGAACTGCTGTCCTGACCGACGATCGTCCATTCGACCTTGTCATCGCGGTTCACTGCGGACATAAGGAAGCATTTGCACTTATTGATAAGTGCGCAGAGGTAGCATTTTCTGTTCGTGATCGATGCGAGATAGTTGTTGGTTGAGATCTTGTCTATCTGCACCTCTCCTCCGACGACCTGGTACGTCGGATCCTGGATCTGTACGTCGGTGTCGGTATTGATCCTCATGATCGAGAATCCGCATCCGTCTTCACCCTGCGACGAACATTTGATGATATCGGTGGCGACGATGTGTTCGGGTTCTATCGGAAGAAGGCCGCGACATGTATGCTGACCTGACAACTCGGACCTGTTAAGCTCAATTTTATAATAATGCATACGTCACTACCTTATGCAATAATATATCCATTATTGTATTTAATTAACATTATATGGATTATCAATCCATCCAATTCTATATAAAGTATATAGAATGATGACAAATACAATATAAATGAGATCGCCAACCTTTATTCGACCCGTAGGGACCGTAATATACGGGGCGGCTGACCACGGAGAATGCCCCGATCACAACGGTCAGATGTTCAGCAACCCGCCGATCTTGCATCTGGCAACATTGACGAATTCGATGGGTTTGAAGAGTAGATTCACATAGACCGTATTGGAGACATCGGAGGGCCACTTCATCTCCCACAGGGGCCCTTTTGTTCTTTTCTCGTTACGGATCAGAATCCTGAACCAGTCGTCAACGGTATCCGGACGGATCACATCGAGATCGGGGCCGAAATACCCGACGTAGTCTGATATATACTCCATCTCGCCCTCGAACAAACCCGAATGTATCCTGGTGCGCTCGGTGTCGGCCCCCGGGCATTCCGCATACACGGGTTTTCCGTCCGACACGGCCCTTATATGCGGCTCGTCGCTGGAAAGAAAGAGTTCGCCCAGATTGACAAAGCTCCAGGAAAGGACCTGCTCCGAACGATCGCAGAATGTATGATGGGGTATTTCCGAATCCTTCAGAACGGAACAGTAGCAGCCTGCCGTCTCGACATCAGGCAACCTGTCTGAAATGTCGGCCTGTGCACTGAAATTCATCGTGGTACTGTCGACCAAAAGCACCTTCTTCGCATCACCGGCACAGGAACGGAGGTATTCGGAATATTTTTCCGACTCCGAACGAAGCAGGTCCCCGATGCGTTTTTGATCGTCCGGCACTTCGTAACCGCAGGCCTTCAGAAAACCCGGAACGTAGACTTTCTTTTTCCTGTCGCCGACAGAGCCTTCGGAAAGTACGTTGGAGATGTAGCGGGAGGAGTAGACATATACGTGGGGCTTCTTCCCGCCCAACAGCTCGTAAGCTTTCATCACGGCATACCCGTCACGGGAGCAGAAGAAGATCCTGTCGTAGTCCTTCTCTATGGATCTGACAAACATCGAGAAGGAAAGGACGAGCGGTCCGGCAAAACGTCTTCCTATCATGTGCCAGTATTCCTCTTTCTCACCCTTCACGGATAACATGTCGATGCCCGAAAGGAAAGATAGCCGCGGATCACCGACCGCATCGGCATACTCTCTGGGATAGCGTTTCGAATAAAGTTCGGTCAGAGACACCCACTGACGGACGCCGATCCCCTTTGACCGGGGTACCGAAACGTCGCTGTGCGGATTGTCGCCGATCATCAGGACACGGGAAGGTTCGATACCGAGGTCCCCGAGAACGACATCGTATAACCCGCCATCGCATTTTCCCGCAGAATATATGTTGGAAACATAGAGTTTGTCATAACCGTCGAACCCGTTGCCGTCGAGAAGTTCGGACAGAGCCGTCTCGGAAAGGTACATATCCGAAATGACAAGCACTTTCCTTCCGGCGGATTTTGCATAGTTCCAGACCTCGGAGATACGGGGGTCCGGGCGACAGACCTCCAGCTCGGCGGCAACCTCCTTGCCGATCATGTCGGGAAAGTCGGGAAGAAAGGAATAGATCTCTTCGAGATCGACCTCGCGCCTGCATTTCCTGCGGGCGGTACGCTCTGCAAGGACCCTTAGGCCGGCAAAACCTGGTTCGCCGTAACGGTCCTCCAAAAATTTGAAAAGGTGTTCGGGTCTGAGGAAAGGACGCACGAGAAGTGTGTCGAAAATATCGAAGGCGACGATCTCCGCCCCGTCGATCGCCTTCCTCAGACCCTCGTCTATCATCTTATCAGTTTGCTTTGGCCTTCTGTATGTATCCGTTCCAGACGGTCTCCAGGTCGGGTCTCTGCATGGTGTCCATGACATACTGGGCAAACTCGTCGCCGGTAGCGCCGTTGTCCCTTCCCGTCATGACCATCTTCTTCTCGAACTGTACGCAGACGTCGAGGGCCATGTTGAGCTTGCGGGCCTTGTCGGATTCGCCGATGTGGTCCATCATCATAGCAACGGCCTTGATCATCGAGCAGGGGTCGGCATACTGGGCACGGCCTTCCTTGACCATTCTGGGAGCGGACCCGTGGATGGCCTCGAACATGGCATATTTCTTTCCGATGTTGGCAGAACCTGCGGTACCTACGCCGCCCTGGATCTGGGCGGCCTCGTCGGTGATGATGTCTCCGTAGAGGTTGGGGAGGACGAATACCTTGAAATCGGCCCTCCTTGCGGGGTCGATAAGCTTTGCGGTCGTGATATCGATGAACCAGACATCGTGCCTGACCTCGGGATATTCCTTTCCGATCTCGTCGGCAAGGTCGACGAACAACCCGTCGGTGGTCTTGATGATGTTGGCTTTGACGATAATCGAAACGTAGTTCTTGCCGCTCTTCCTGGCGTGCTCGAAACCCGCACGGATGATCCTCTCGGTACCCTGGCGGGTCGCAACGCAATAATCCATTGCGAGATCGTCGGTTACGAAAAATCCGTCGGAACCGAGAGCGTAGGAACCTTCGGTGTTCTCTCTGTAGAAGGTCCAGTCGATACCGAGCTCGGGAACGGATACGGGACGGACGTTGGCAAAGAGATCGAGTTCCTTCCTCATGGCAACGTTCGCGGATTCGATGTTGGGCCACGGATCCCCCTTGGCGGGAGTGGTGGTCGGACCTTTGAGGATGACATGACATTTCTTGAGTTCTTCGAGGGTATCGTCCGGGATGGCTTTCATAACCTCGACACGCCTCTCTATGGTGAGTCCGTCGATCTGCCTGATCTCGACCTTGCCGGCCTTGATCTTGTCTGCAAGGAGGAACTCCATGACCTTCTGTGCCGATGCACATATGTAGGGGCCGATCCCGTCTCCGCCGCAGACTCCGATGACGAGTTTGTCGAGTTTGGAGTAGTCGGTCCAATCCGGCTCGTTCTTAAGCCTCTCGACCCTTTCAAGCTGTTTTCTCAGAAGGGCCCCGTATTTCTCCTGCGCTGCCTTGATCGCTGTTTCATCAACCATGGTGATACCTATTGAGCGCATTGCCATTATATTATAAAAGTGTGAATAATTTCCGAACCCGATCCTCATCAGGCGAAAGAGCAGGATATCCGATTCCGGTATTCGGACGGTAGCGTTCAACTCCCGCAACCTTGACCCGCAAAGAGCCCGATCCGATTACAGCGTAGTTTCTTCGAGAAGGACGGTGGCGGTTTTCGCTCTGAAGGCGATGCCGTACAGTAACGTCCTTCCTTTCAGACCCCTGCAGTAATCTTTTTCACGGATCTGTTTCAACGCTTCATGTGCCAGACGGTCGACGGCAGCTTCGCTGTCGTCGGGACTTGCCTTCTTGATCTCCACCACGATGTTCGGATATTTCGGGAATTTGCTTTTCATGAGGATATCGTGTCTTCCGTCGCCCGATTCGCGGTCGATCGATATCTCGTATCTTCCTTCCCGGCTGAAAACGATGGCGGCAAGAATGGCATGATAATTGGCTTCGTCGGCCAACAGCAACGAAGAGAACTTGGCATAAGAGAGGTCCAATTCCTGTTTGATGGCCGGTACGTTTCCTGATTCCAAAGCATCAAGAAGGTCGTCATAAAGAAAATCACCGTTGAAGGCATGGTTAACGATATGATCGTAGAAGACTCTGAACATCTCGCGGTTCGGAATAGATAAAATGTGTTTTCTCCCCTTTGGGATTGCATTGAGATACCCCGCAACAGCAAGAACCGAATATATCGCATTCTTTTTGGATTTCAGATCATCCATCGCTACAGCAGGAGTCAGTTCTTTGACAACAGTGCCTCCGTTGCCGAGCGTTGCAAGATCATTGAAAACTTCGTCGTCCGCATTCTGCAGAAGAGTATCTATGATGTCGTTTCCGCTGGTACCCGCCCAGTATGTATCCGGTTTGAAATAACAATCGATGTAGTTCAGGATACTCCAGGGATTGTAGATCTCGGCATTTCCGAAACGGTATCCGTCGTACCATTCCCTGGCTTCGTCGTATTTTTCGGGATGACCGTAATATGTACACAGTTCTCTGACCTCGGAATTTGTGAAACCGTATCTTTCGTCGAATTTGACATTGAATATGTTGTTCACTTTCAGATTGTTCAGACCGGAGAATATGCCTTCCTTGGCGATCTGCATGACCCCGGTCAAAACCGCGAATGCGAGATGTTCGTTGCTTTTGAGAGTACTGGAATAGAAATCGCGTATAAGATCGAGGATCTCTCTGAAAGATTCTTCTCCGTATGCATGATTGAGAGTATTGTCGTATTCGTCGATGAGAACGACCGGTTTCACTCCGTGGTGCTGTTCCAGCATGGAACATAGGACATAGAATGATTTTTTGATAAGGGCCTCATTGTCAGTATCAAGAAGAATATTCTGATATAGTGCACGATCGTCTGGATTTACACTCTCGCTGTTTTCGAGATATCTGTATTTTTTAAACACATCATTGATCTTGTATTTGAAATCCGATAGGAACTTTTCGTAATTACGAAAATTTAGATCTTTCATCGACAGGAAGATGACAGGGCGGGTGTTCCGATACTCTTCGACCTCCGGGTGTTCGTTTACCTTAAGTCCGTCGAACCAATCGTTTCCTTTGTATTTCAGGTTGAAGAAGGCATCGAGCATGGAGAGATTGAGGGATTTTCCGAAACGTCTGGGTCTTGT
>CAVIXW010000100.1:0-7799 GCA_963646785.1 Acutalibacteraceae bacterium | reverse complement strand
CCCCGGATCCATCACCTCCCTCGGAGACAGTGCGTTCGACGGTAAATTCTACGATTTAAACGGAGAAACGGAACTCGAACAGACAGTCGGGAACCTGGCAGGAAACACTTTCAAGAACATCGAAGGCAAATGGGTCAGGCAGATGCCCGCCCCCGATGAGACCCATTCCTGTGATTCCGGTAAATGCGGAGATGATGTTGCCTATATATTCGATAGTACTGCAGGAATACTCACGATTGACGGTGCCGGACAGATGTATGATTTTTCAAGCGGTAAAACCCCGTGGGATCCGTATAGGGAATCGATCATTGCAGTCAACATTGCGGGCTCGGTAACCTCGATCGGGAATTATGCGTTCAGTGGCTGTACCGCTCTGGCTTCCGTCACCATCCCCGATTCCGTCACCGTCATCAGATCTCACGCATTCTCAGGGTGTTCGTCTCTCGCTTCCGTTACCGTTCCCGATTCCGTGACTTCGTTCGGGGAACAGATATTCTACGGTTGTACATCACTTATTTCCGCGACCCTTCCGGATTTCATCGAATCCGTCGGCAACTATACATTCTGCGGATGTACTTCCCTCACCACGGTATCTCTGCCCGGATCCATCAGGACCATCGGTTATTCCGCGTTCTACGGTTGTACTTCTCTGACCTCCGTCACCGTCCCGGATTCCGTCACAACTGTCGGAGTTTCTGCATTCGAAGGCTGTTCCAACCTTGCCACCGTCAGACTCGGCAGTTCTGTTTCTTCCATCGGAAAGGCCGCTTTCAGCGGCTGTATCTCTCTGGCAACGGTCACGATTCCGGATTCGCTCACATCTCTCGGAGAGTCGGTGTTTGCGGGAAAATTCTACGATACGGACGGAGAAACCGTTTTGGCGGATACGGTCGCGAATCTCGCCGGCCACACGTTCAACAACATCGACGGCAAATGGGTCAAACAGGTATCCGCTACGTCGGAAGATTCAGACACGGTATCCGGCGAATGCGGAGAGGCCGCCTCTTACGAATTGGATCCGTCTACGGGAACCCTCACCATCAGCGGTTCGGGACGGATGATGTCATATTCCGATGGCGGTACCCCCTGGTATTCTGTCAAGGATTCCATCAAATCGATCAACGTGGCCGGTTCCGTCTCAACGATCGGTGACCATGCATTCGAAGGCTGCGCATCGCTTACTTCCATCACTATTTCGGATTCCGTGACATCGATCGCAGACTCTGCGTTTCCCGGCAAATTCTACGATACCGACGGCGGATCCGAGGTCCTGCAAACTGCTGACAATCTGGCAGGATCCACATTCGTGAAAATAGACGGCAAATGGATCAAACAGGATTCTGATCCTTTCCCCGACCTGTCGCAATCCCCTTCCGATACAGGATCCGGTGCCGGACCGACGATGATTCATCTCTTCATCGCGATAGTTATCCTCATCAACCTATCCGCGGCAGTCGTGATCGTTAGAGGGAGACGCGCCTGATGCCTAATGCCGGTTTCAATCATATTTTGCCAAACATTCAAACCGGATCGGGGTCGGAGATTTCGGTTCTAAGCGATTTCCGCTTTATGCGGCAATCGGTTTCGGGGACCCTGAACCTCCCGAGACCCATAATACTGTTAATGCATAAAGCGAAATCCGATCGATTTTGATTGTATACAATATCACTATCGTTTGTCATTATTTTGTCTGCAATATGTTTATATTATTGTTAACCAAGCATTCGAATAGTTCAAGAAGGTGAAATTATCTTTAAGAAATCTCTAGTGTCGATTGTCATTTTGCTTATCGCTATATCAACATATGTTGTGTTTTCGAATACTGAATCGTCGGAAGCAGATTCTGCCTGTCATTCGGGTGAATGCGGAGAAAATGCTTTTTACATTTTCAATCCCGCCTCCGGATTGTTTATGATAAACGGCTCCGGCGAGATCTACGAGTACAAGGGCAACTCGGCACCTTGGAGTTCATTCAGGGAAGATATCAAAAAGGTCGTTATCAACGGTTCCATCAATTCGATCGGAGTTTCCTGGTTTGAGAATTGTTCCTCTCTGACGTCCGTCACTCTCTCCGATTCCATTACATCCATCGAAGATTTTGCGTTCGACAGCTGCACCTCTCTGACCTCCATCACCCTTCCCGATTCGTTGACATACATCGGTGATTATGCATTCGGTGACTGTTCCTCTCTCGCCTCCATCAGCATTCCGTGTAAGGTGAGCACTATCGGATCCAATGCTTTCGATAACTGCTATTCTCTCGCCTCCGTGTCCATTCCCAGATCGGTCACCTCTTTGGGAAGTTCAGCTCCGTTCCAAGGAACATTTTATGAGCGGGACGGTAAAACCGAACTCGGTCAGACCGTTGAAAATCTGGCCGGATTCACATTCGAGAATATCGACGGCAAGTGGATCAAACAATCACCGTACCCCCAGATCGAACTACCCGAAGATTCCGGAGTATGCGGAGATGATGTCGTTTATGATTTCTATGCTTTCTCGGGAAAACTGATCATTGACGGTTCCGGGCCAATGTACGAATACGCCTCGGATACCGCGCCCTGGAATTCTTATAAAGATCAGATCAAGTTTGTATTCATAGAAGATTCGGTCACATCTATCGGAAAGTATGCATTTTACCGCTGCCCATCGATCGTTTCCGTAGATATTGGCGATAAGGTTTCCGTAATCTCGTGTTCTGCATTCCAGGAATGCAGTTCTCTCAAAGCCGTCCACCTTCCCGATTCCGTCACCGTTGTCTATGAATATGCATTCGATGGATGCGGTTCGCTCGCCACCGTATCTTTTCCGACTCGGGATATATACCTCGACGACAGTGCGTTTAATGGAAAATTCTATGCTGCAGACGAGAAAACCGTACTGAACGAACAGGACCTGGCGGGATCCACCTTCAAGAATATGGGGGGAAAATGGATCAAACAATCATCGCCTTCGATCGATTCTGTATTCGACGACGCCTCGGGAACTCTTATCATCGACGGTTCCGGGTCAATGAAGGTTATGCAGGATGAAATCCCGTGGGGAGCGTATAAGGAATCTATCAGGTCGGTCATCATATGCGGCGAGATCACATACATCGGGGACTATGCGTTCGAGAACTGTACCAACCTGACTTACATACAAATTCCCGATTCCGTCGTGGGTATCGGTATTCACGCATTCGACGGCTGCACCTGCCTTTCATCGGTAACCCTTCCCGATTCGGTCGTATTTATCGGAGCATCCGCATTCGAAGGCTGTTCCAATCTCTCCTCGGCCACGTTCGGCAATAACGTTGAAAATATCTGTGCCCATGCGTTCGATAGCTGTATCTCCCTCACGTCGATAGTTCTCCCGGATTCGATCAAATCCCTCGGCGAAGGTGCGTTCGGAGGTTGCATCGGTCTGAAAGAGATCACTCTCTCTGTCGGTCTCGACAGCGTCGCGGATAATGAAAATCCCGCATTCGACGGATGTGTCAATATCGAAAAGATTACTTTATTCGGATCCGAAGAATGGTATGCCTACTCCGCCGATATGTCCAAATCATCGTATTATGAACTGACCCCGTGGCACCTTACCCAGGCTCCGTTTGCCGTTTTCTTATCCGACGATGTGACCTCAATCGGAGATTTTGCATTCCGCTACTGTCCCAAGATGTGTTACGTGACCTTTTCCGATTCTCTCGCATCTATCGGAGATCATGCGTTCGACGGGAAATTTTATGACACATGTGGCAAAACCGAAATGGATCCAAATGCTGTCAGCCTAGCCGGACTTACTTTTAAGAAATATGGCGAGGATTGGGTCAATCAAGAGTTATGCGGTACCGACTGCCTTTATGACTTCAATGCCGCCACCGGAACACTTACGATAAGCGGAACCGGGCCTATGTTTGATTATCTCCCAGGTCAAGCCCCATGGTATTCCTACAGGGATGCTATCAAAACCCTCGTTGTTGGAGACTCGGTCACCTCGATCGGGGACTATACATTCTCCGATTGTTCCGAGCTTATCTCATTGACCCTTTCAGACACCATTACAGCTATCGGCGAATCTGCGTTCAAAGATTGTACTTCCCTGAAGTCCCTGGATCTCCCTACCAATATCAACATGATCGGGGCTTCCGCATTCAGCGGTTGCACGTCCTTTACGTCTATCGATCTCCCCTACTCGGTCAGTGTCCTCGGACCGTCTTTGTTCAGAGGCTGTACCAACCTCGCTTCTGTGACCATGTTTCCCACCGTCACATCCATCGGAGATTATGCGTTCTGCGATTGTGAATCACTCGCTTCCATCATAATCCCCAGTTCGGTCACATCCCTCGGTATGGGTGTGTTCGAAGGCTGTACAAACCTCGCATCTATCGATGTCAGCGAAAACAATTCTCATTTTACTTCGATCGACGGCGTGCTCTTTAACAAGAGTGGAACCACGTTGATTCAATTCCCTATGGGAAAAGCAGTTGACATCTACCATATACCGGATACCGTCACATCCCTCGGAGATTATGCGTTCTGCGATTCTGGAGCACTCGCTTCCATCATAATCCCCGGTTCGGTCGCATACCTCGGTATGGGTGTGTTCGAAGGCTGTACAAGCCTTGCATCTATCGATGTCAGCGAAAACAATTCTCATTTCACTTCGATTGACGGTGTGCTCTTCAACAAGAGTGGGACCACGTTGATTCAATTCCCTATGGGAAAAACAGTTGACACCTACCATATACCGGATACCGTCACTTCCATCGGAGATTATGCGTTCTGCGATTGCCCCCATCTTCTTTCAGTCAGCTTCTCCGATTCGATCACCGCGATAGGAAAATCAGCATTCAGCGGAACATTCTATAATGCCGACGGAACGACCAAACTTGAACCTACGGCCGCCAATCTGAACGGATCTACTTTCAAGAACATCGGCGACAGATGGATCGAAGAGTCTTCTTCGGAAGACAACCACACGCACTCTGGTTGGTGCGGTGAAGAGGTCGAATATACATATGATGCCATCACAGGAAAACTTATCATCAGCGGTTCCGGACCAATGTGTGATTACACAACTAACGATAAACCGTCCTGGAATTCATTCAGGGGCCTGATCTTATCGGTCTCCATAGAGGGAGACGTGACTTCCATCGGAGACTATGCATTCATTTCTTGTTCGTCACTCAGGTCCGTTACGCTTTCCGATAACGTTTTGTCCATCGGAAAATACGCCTTCGACAAGTGCGCCGACCTGTCGTCCATCACGATCACGGGGTCAGTTAACATGATCGGAGATTATGCGTTCGATGAATGTTCGTCACTAACTTCCGTTATCCTTCCCGATTCTGTAACTTATCTCGGCGAATCCGCTTTCAGAGAGTGTTCCGGGTTGAAGTCGGTCACCATTTCCGGTTCTGTGACAGAGCTTAATAGTAATGTGTTCTACGACTGTACATCTCTAACCTCCATCGCCATTCCCGAATCCGTTAATGTGATCAGATCTTGTGCATTCCTCGGTTGTGATTCCCTTACTTCCGTTTCCTTCCCGCAATCGATAACCAAAATCGGAAAGAATGTGTTCGAGGGAACCTTCTATGATACTGACGGATCCGAACTGCAGCAGACCGCCGCAAACCTGGCGGGATTCACCTTCAGGAACAGCGAAGGCAAATGGGTCAAACAGGCATCCATTACCCCCGTAGATCCCGACAGGGTATCCGGCGAATGTGGAGAGAATGTCACCTATGAATTGGATCAATCCACAGGTGCCCTTACCATCGGCGGTTCCGGACAGATGTGTGATTTTTCTGTCGATAGGACACCTTGGTATGCATTCAGGGATTCGATCATCTCGGTCGAAGTTAGGGGCTCGGTAACCTCGATTGGATCTCATGCCTTCAGAGACTGTACTTCTTTGACCTCGGTCGATCTGCCTGATTCCGTTACGTCCCTTGGTGCAGGAGCATTCCACTACTGTACAGGACTTGCCTCAATATCTATTCCCGATTCGGTCACGTCCGTCGGGAATTATGCGTTCAACGGCTGTACTTCTCTTACATCCGTCTCTCTTCCGCATTCCGTCAGATCTCTCGGAGAGTATGCCTTCTGCGACTGTACTTCTCTGACATCTGTCGATCTGCCCGATTCTCTGACAGCTCTCGAGAAGGGTGTTTTCTACAACTGTTCAGGGCTTGCCACTATAAGCATTCCCGATTCGGTCACTTCCATCGGATATTATGCGTTTTACTGCTGTACCTCTCTCGCCGCGTTGTCTTTGCCCGATGCCCTCGATTCGATCGGTTCATACGCGTTCAAATCCTGCACTTCGCTTAGAACTTTGATCATCCCCGGAACCGTCACGACTATTGAAGACGCCGCGTTCGACGGTAAATTCTACGACTCGGACGGAGAAAAGGAACTCGAACCGATAGTCGCCAATCTGGCCGGTTTCACTTTCAAGAACGAAGACGGCAAATGGATCAAACAAACGTCTTCTTCCACAGATGAGAACCCGCCCACGGATCCCGATACTTCCGAAACCGATGCCGTTTTCAAATTCGATCCCGAAACCGGAACGCTTACGATCACCGTTTCCGGAAAAATGGCCAATTATTCAAACGGCGGCGCACCTTGGTATTCTAACAGGGATTCCATCAGAACCGTCGTTTTGACGGATACCGTTACCTCCATCGGTACTTCCGCATTCGCCGACTGCACCCTTCTCACATCCGTCACCATTCCCGGATCCGTCACTTCCATAGGTACATCCGCGTTCAAGGGATGTTCGTCGCTTGCCTCCGTCACCCTCCCCGATTCCGTGGTTTCCATCGGAAACTATGCGTTCTGCGGCTGTACCACTCTGACCGACGTCACTCTCCCCGCCTCCGTCAGATCTCTGGGTATCTCCGTATTCAAGGATTGTAAGTCCGTTTCTTCCGTCAGGCTCTCCGATCCCCTCCAACAGATCGGCGACTCTGCGTTCTACGGCTGTACTTCTCTGATCTCTATTGTCATCCCCGATTCCGTCACCTCTGTCAGAGAGTCTGCATTCTACGGATGCACCTCTCTCGCTTCCGTGACCTTCGGCAGGTCCCTCGCCTCCGTCGGAAACTATGCGTTCAGCGGCTGTACTTCTCTGAAGTCCGTAACCCTCCCCGATTCCGTCACGACCCTCGGCGAAGGTGCATTCGAAGACTGTGCGTCTATCGCTTCTGCGACCTTATCCGGATCCATCGAGTGCATCGAGGACTCCGTGTTCAGCGGCTGCACGTCCCTCGGATCCATAACCGTTCCGGGTTCGGTCACTTTGATCGAAGGCTCTGCGTTCCGCAACTGCACCTCGCTCGATTCGGTAACCATTTCCGGTAAAGTGACCAAGATCTACTCGTCTGCATTCTACGGATGCACCTCTCTCGCCTCCGTATATGTTCCGGACAGTGTCGAATATCTCGGTTCCGATGTGTTCGGCGGATGCTCTTCCCTTGCATCGATAGAGGTCGGCGGGAACAATACTGCCTACTGTTCGGTCAAAGGCGTTCTGTTCAGCAAGGATATGACCGTCCTGATGCTGTGTCCGATGGGTATAGGACAATGCGATATCCCCTCGTCTGTCACGACGATCGGAGACGATGCGTTCAACGGAACCTTCTATGACACGGACGGTTCCGAACTGGAACCGACCGTTGAAAACCTGGCAGGGTTCACCTTCAGGAACACCGAAGGCAAATGGATCAAAGTGACATCCGTTCCCCCGGTTGATAACGACAAGGAAACCGGCGGATGCGGAGATGGCGTCACCTACGAATTGGATCTTTC
>CAVIXW010000099.1:0-7863 GCA_963646785.1 Acutalibacteraceae bacterium | reverse complement strand
CACTTGTCAATCCGTCTTAATCGGGGCACCAACTCCGTGGTCACCTACTCCAACTTGTTTTGAACCGACGGCGGCTTCGGGTCCCGATTTCCAGTATCCAGAAATCCCAAATAAGTTATACCTTTCAATCGATTACCGGGTATGCGGTTGATCATCTATAACGGTAAAGGGGGTGTCGGCAAGACCTCGGTGTCTGTCGCCACCGCATTGAGATTGGCCAAGATGGGTCATCGTACGATAATCATGAGTGTCGATACCGCGCACTCTCTCGGAGATTCGTTAGATGCGGAGCTGGGTCCGCAGATCGTCAATGTAGCACCCAATCTGGATGCATTGGAACTCGATATCGTTTACGAGATGAAGACCAAATGGACCGCGATAAGCGAGTACCTTTCGGCTTTCATGATCTCCCAGGGCATCGACGGCATCTCCGCCGAGGAAATGGCAATTTTCCCGGGAATGGAGATGGTCGCGGCATTGCTTTATGTTCTTACCTTCAGGGACGAAAACAGATACGACGTCGTCGTCATGGACACCGCGCCCACCGGCGAGACCCTGAGGCTGATGAGTTTCCCCGATGTTTCGAGCTGGTATCTCGACAAGGCGTTCTCCGTCTTCAGCAGGCTTATGGGTATCGCGCGGTTCACCGTCGGAAAGGTCGTAAGTTTCCCGCTGCCGTCCAAAGAGGTCATCAGGACCATCAAGTCGCTCAAGGACCAGATGAGCGAGGTTAAAGAGATCCTGGAAGATCCGAATAACACCACCATCCGCCTGGTGCTCAACCCCGAACGGATGGCGATCAACGAAACCCGCCGTTCCTATTCCTATATGTGCCTGTACAACAAGAACGTCGAATGCCTCGTTATCAACAAGGTGATCCCGGACGATGCCGACGGGGAGTTCATGAAACAGAAACTCGTCGAACAGGGCGAGTATCTCGAAATGATCCACGAATCTTTCGACCCGCTGAAGATATTCCAGGCCAACATGCTCAAGACCGAGATGCGGGGCAGGGACAAACTGGAACTGCTTGCGGATATGATCTTCGGAGATTCGGATCCGATAGAGGTATACTCGGACACCAGTCCCATGAAGTTCACGGAAGATAACGGGGACGTGCTTCTTACCATAAAGATGCCGTTCGTTCCCCAGGACAAGGTCGAACTGTTCAAAGGAAAAGAAAACACAATCATACTGCATATCGGCAGTCAGAGACGCACCGTGTCCCTGCCCATGACCCTTGCCGATTCGGAGATACGGGGGGCCGAATTTGGAGACGGTTGCCTGTATGTCAGGTTCAGGAGATGACATTATGACCGATGAAAAGAAATTTGATGAAGATGCCTTGAAGTTCTACGAAGACAACAAGGAGATGATCGACAGGATCATCGCGGCAAGAGAACGCGAAACTTCGGATTCCGAGGAAGAATACCTCGAGGAGATGAAGAGAAGGGCCGAATTCGAGGAAAAAATGCGTCTCGAGTGCGAAGCCGAAAAAGCACGCCGCATGGCATTCGACAATACCGAGAAGGCGTACGGGGACTACCGCTACGGAAGGGGCCGTACCGAGGAGGCGTTCGAGGAAGGGCGCGACCATATGCGCGATTTCACCCGCCGTCAGGGAGAGTATCTCAGAGACGTGCTCTACGGGGGCGGCGACCGCGTAAGAGACGAATTCGACCGCGGAAGAAAGTATTTCGAGGAGCGTTACGAGGCCGATGCCGAAAGGAGGAAGTACGTCCGCGATACCGCACGCCGCGTATTCAACGACGGATTCAACGACGTCGTCGGCCCGTTCTGCGACCCTCGCTTCCAGAAGCACCTGGTCGGTGCGGGGCTGGAGGCGTGGATGGCCCTCGGTTCGCTGATCCTGGCTTCTCCGTTGCCTGATACCGTGAAGGAGGCATTCGAAGGTGCGGACAGGAACCGCAGCAACGAGTTCTGCAGGAAGAACGAATACTGCGAGAAGAAACCCTCCGCAAAGAAACCTTCAGACAATGCCGGCCCCACGCAGATCAAGATCGTTCCCGTCGACAAGGAGAACAAGGAATGATCACCGATGCAGAAGGGATCGCTGCCGTGAAGGCCGCAAGGGCCGTAGCGGAGGCCGAGACCGAGGACAGGCTCATTCAGCCCGACCTTCCGGAGTCATTCGCAAGATCGAAACACGGTGTTTTCGTCACTCTGAACGAGTATCCTTCGGGAATTCTCCGCGGATGCATCGGGTATCCGATACCGCCTTTCGACCTTGCGCGCACGCTCTGTATCTCGGCCCGCGGGGCCTGCCACGATCCCCGTTTTCCTCCGTTGAGGAGTACGCAGGTCGGACGGTGTACCGTCGAGGTCTCCGTTCTGACCGAACCGCTGAAGATCGTGTACGAGACCGTCGAGGATCTGATGTCCCAGATAGAGATCGGCAAAGACGGGATCTCCGTGAAATACATCCGTAATTCGGGATTGATCAACTCCGCCATCTTCCTTCCCCAGGTGCCCGTGGAACAGGAATGGGGCCACAAAGAGTACCTCAGTTACCTCTGCCGGAAGGCAGGCCTTCAGGAGGACGCATGGAAATCCTGCGCTCTGGAATTCGAAAAGTTCCAGGCCGAGGTCTTCGGAGAAACGGAGCCCCGCGGCGGGATCGTCCGGAAGTGAACGTATGGATCTCGACACCGTCATATGCGGCCGTATGTATGTCGACGGGCAGCTGGGATATGCCGAGGTCGGGATCTCCGACGGGAAGATAGCCACTGTCGGGAAGAACGTCCCGGGCGGGGACCGGCGCATCGATCTCGGTACGAGCATCACCGTGCTTCCGGGATTCATGGACCCCCACGTCCATATGCGCGATCCCGGTATGACCCAGAAGGAGGATTTTCCGACCGGTACGTCGGCGGCCGTGTGCGCAGGGGTCACCTGCGTCCTCGATATGCCGAACACCAAGCCTCCGGTCACTGACGCGGATACCCTGCTTTCCAAGAAACGCATACTTTCGGGCAGGGCCTTCTGCGACTACGGTCTGTTCGCCGCCCTGACCCCGGACTGTCAGGTCGGATTGCTGGCACCGCATGTTGCCGCATTCAAGATGTTCATGGGTTCCACCACGGGAAATATCCTGCTCAACGACGACGAGGAGATCGCCCCGCTGATGGACGAGCTGTCCCGGACGGACAGGGTACTGAGCGTTCATGCCGAGGATGACAATCTCATCGACCACGACACTCCGGAAAAGTGCTGTCAGGACCATCTCCGCAACCGTCCTGCCGAGGCGGAATACTCCGCCCTCCGCAGACTGGCTCCGTATAAGGACAAAGTGAAGATCAATATCTGCCACTGCACCAACGCGGAACAGGTCGCCACGGCATCCGATCTCGGTTTCACCACCGAAGTCACCATGCACCACCTGATGTTCGATGCCTCGGCGAACACCACCGCATTCTACAAGACGAATCCTCCGATAAGGGACCGTGCCACGAGAGATGCGCTGTACCAGGCATTCCTGGACGGTAGGATCACCATGTTCGGAACCGATCATGCCCCCCATACATACGAGGAAAAGACCCAGGAGTTCGATGCGGCACCCGGAGGGATACCCGGGGTGGAGACCTGCATGCCCATGGCGATGGAGATGGCGAGGGCCGGGGAAATACCACTGTCATTGGCCGTACGTATGGGCGCCGAAGCGCCCTGCACAAGGTTCTCCGTCGAAAAAGGACGCATCGCCGTAGGGTACGATGCCGATCTGTCTTTCTTCGACATGAGGAAGGTCGCAGAAATAGATATCGGGAAGCTGCATACCAAGGCCGGTTTCAATCCGTACCATGGCCGCCGTGCGATATTCCCCGACACAGTTATAATCCGGGGCCAGGTACAGGTGAAAGAAGGGGAGCTTTGCGGCGAACCGCTGGGACAGGATATACGTGGTTGATTTCGAAGTGGATTATTCCGAGGTCGTCGGAAAGAAGGCAGAATGTCTGGACGGTTGCGGCATGTGCTGTCTGTGCCAGCCGGAGGTGCTGCCTGCGGAGAGGGCGTTCTTCAAAAAGAACCACCCTGCGTGTCTGGTCAGGTCGCGCGGCCCCGAACCGTATACCGCTCTGGCACTCAAGAACGGCAGAGGTTCCTGCGTGTTCCTCGACGGATGCAGACGCTGCAGAGTATACGATCACCGTACCACCTATTGCAGACAGTATCCCTACCACATCTATGTTTCGGACCACGTGAAGGTCGAACTCGACCTGTCGTGCAGAGGTCTTTGGACGGGCAAAGGTCCGGACGCTCTGACCGAGGCCAAGGTCCTGGTCGCCAACGCGGACGATCGCATCAGGGCCGCACTGCCCGAGGCCACCGAGGTCTACCGTCAGTTCCATGCCGCGGCGAACGAGGCAGGGGTCATGTCGGATCCGTCGATGCTCCGCATGCTTGTGTCGGAGTGCATTTCGAACTTTTCGGACATCTCCTTCCTCGGCAGGCTGCTGGACCTTTCCGAAATGGAGGCGCAGGTGGATATTTCGGCCGCCAGGAAGGATCGCAAGATCGATCTCGGGGAGTTGACGGCCGCCGCCCGCGAGACCGCATTGGAATCGCTTTCCAGCGACGATCTGCTCAATCTTCCGGTCTACGGTGCCGAGGACCTTTCCTGGAATGTTTTCACGGTCGACGGAAACACCGTCGAATGGCTGCAGATCGGTGACGACGGCGAATTCCACCACAAGGGTTTTGCCGATGCGGACAAGATCATCCTTCAGCCCCTCGAAGAAGGCGGAAGGAAGGTCCTCGAAGAGTATGTCCAGGTGTTGAACGGCAGGGACAGTTTCCTCGGGAGCGTCTATGCGCTGATCGACGAAAACGGATACGTGGACGATCTTTCGAATGCCTACTACGGAAGTTTGGCCACAGCTGTTCTCGATGTTCTGTGGAGGGCCGCATTGCTCGACAGGTTCTTCGGAACCGGGATGGGTGCGAGAGGGATCCGCGAGGCTGTGATCTTTTACGACATGGACCGTCTGGACGCTCCGGCGATAGGTGCGTTCGTTTGATAATATATAATAAGAAAAGCTCGATACTTTCTTATACTGTATGCATTATGGCAACCCAATTAGGGCCATACTATGGCGTTTTTCCTGTGGAAGAAGGTCGGTGAGCCCCCGCCTTAAGGCGAATCATCAAAGGAGAAATTAAAATGGGAGCAGGAACAGCAGCACAGGGAAGACACAACAAGCACAAAACCCACATCCCCTGCCGCAGGTGCGGAAAACGCGCCTACAGCGTCAGGAAAGGGATCTGTGCATCTTGCGGATACGGAAAGACCGCAAGGATCAGGTCTTACACCTGGGCAAAGATTCACGAGTGATCTTGATGTCGGGCCCGAGGCACTATTGCGGTGTGGTCGGAATCAATTCCGAGCATGGCGTCGTAGCAAGACTGCAGAAGGCCCTGATGATCATTCAGCACCGCGGTCAGGACAGTGCGGGCGTCTCCGTTTTCGACAGTACTTCGATAAATACCGCCAAAGGCGCCGGTCTCGTTCAGACCGCTCTCCCCAGAGACAGCATCTCCGGCATCACCGGCCGTGTCGGCATCGGGCATGTCAGATATGCCACGACGGGGGGCAAAGGTGCCACGAACGCGCAACCGATTACGATGACGACCGCGTTCGGCAACATCGCACTGGCGCACAACGGCGACCTTACCAACTACGAGAAGCTCAAGGCCGTGTATCTGGCACAGGGTGCCGTTTTTCAGACAGATTCCGACACGGAACTGATCATCAATATCCTCAGCCGCAAGATAAGCTCGGACCAGGATCCGATCAAGGCCATCAAAGCCACGATGGCGGAGATTGACGGTGCCTATGCACTCACGCTTCTGATCAACGGCAGGCTTTTCGGCATCCGCGACCCCCTCGGCATCCGTCCGCTCATCCTCGGGAAACTTCCCGACGGATATGCCGTTGTTTCGGAGTCGAGCGCGATCTATGCGCTCGGGGGAGAGATCGTCCGGGATGTGGAACCCGGAGAGATCGTCGAGATCTGCAGAGACGGCTACACGAGCTACCATGCGACCAAAAAATGCGCGCATGCATTCTGCTTCTTCGAATGGGTCTATTTCGCAAGACCCGATTCGATAATCGACGGGCGCGAGGTCTACGATGTCAGGAGAAGCGTGGGTCGCGTACTTGCCAGGGAGCATCCCGTCGATGTCGATCTCGTCATGCCCATACCGGACTCCGGGAGAGCGCACGCGATCGGTTATTCGCTGGAATCCGGAATTCCCTACGAAGAGGGATTTATGAAGAACAGGTTCGCCGAAAGGACGTTCATCCTCCCGGACCAGGCCGAACGCGAGCGTGCCGTGTCCGATAAGATGATCCCCATCAAGAGCACGGTGTGCGGAAAGAAGATCCTGATCATCGACGACAGCATCGTGCGCGGTACGACTCTCAAGAAGCTGATCAATATGCTCCGCGGTGCCGGTGCCAAAGAGGTTCACGTATGTATCGGAAGTCCTCCGATCATCGCTCCCTGTTTCTACGGTATCGATATGAAAAACCGCGATCAGTTCATCGCCAACAAACACACGGTGGAGGAGATCAGGAAGATAATCGGCGCCGACAGCCTGGGATATCTGAGCATCGAGGGTCTGGTCGAAGCCGTCGGGATCCCGGCCTCCGATCTTTGCCTCGCCTGCGTCAACGGCAAATACCCTACCAAGATCGAGGGCGAAGAGTATAGGTATCAGACCAAACTTACCGATGTATTCTGAGTTTGGCGACATTCCGACCGCGTGGCGATCTCCGCGGATAGGTTCTTATCGGCATCTAAGTGGAACACAGCACGGTTCTCGATTTAGCAAACCTTTATGTATAGTAACCCAATCTCAGCCTATCCACTGGGCAGGTAGATCAGTTGGAAGATCGCTACATTGGCATTGTAGAGGTCGCGAGTTCGAATCTCGCCCTGTCCACTTCTCATTTATTCATTAAGTTGTTCATTTACCGCGAAGAGGGATTGTACCTACTGCTAAGCTGGTCGCCGTTCATGACGGAATCGATCCTGATCCTGGGGGTATGCTTCCAGAACGCCATGCCTATGAGGATCACGCGACCCTCCATGCCGTTGTAGTACTTCCGGTCGTGGATCTGACCGAATGCCTCATCCACCTTGGCGTCCAGTTCGTCCTCCTTCCCGGCGACCTTCAGCTCGAATATAATGTACGGTATCCCGCGGTCCTTGGGACAGAGGATTATATCAACCCTGCCCTGCCCCTCCGGGGCCTCGACCTTCACCCTGTATCTGTTGGAGAGCGCGTGAACCAGCGTCATCACCACCGCCTGGTAGGTGTTCTCATGGAGGTTCAGATAGCTGGCACCCGACATTACCCGGGTCAGGACATCCTCCATCGCCGGGGCATCCTCGTCGAGGATGGCTTTGTTGAACAGGACGAAATCGTAAGTATCCACAGGGTACACCGACTTCATGAGTTCGGCGACGAGCCGCCTGACCTCCTCGTTGGGGATCGACAGCCGGAACAGGGGATTCCCGAAGATGTCCTTCTCGTCGGTCGGGACCGCGTTTAGATATCCGGACATGACCATCAGGCTGTACAGCGGTTTTCCGGACCTCCGGATCGTCTCGTACGGGAAGGCCTCCGTTATATCGGATAGGATCGTGCCGCCGGTGACCAGTTTCATGACCTCGGTGTATTTCTCGGAGGTGATACTTTTCAGAAGATCCCTGATAAGGATATCCCTGCCGCTCCCGACCCAGTACGCCGCTGCCTTGCACTTCTTGGATACGAAGTACATGATACTGAACGGATTGTACACCTCCGCATTCCCGAAGCGGTATCCGTCGTACCATTCCT
>CAVIXW010000098.1:0-7951 GCA_963646785.1 Acutalibacteraceae bacterium | reverse complement strand
CCCCGGCCGCCCGGGAATAGTCGTAGGCAAGGACGGCGGAGACCGTCAGCAAAAGGACGGCAGCAGCTACCAGGACATATCTCATATCGGAGTTTTTTGAGAAAGAAGCGATAGATGTCATTTCCAAATTTCCTGCGGATCTCAGTTCCGCTTATTCTGTTTTTACAAACATCGTTCCGTATTTGAGTATGACGTAGACGGTTTGTAGACTGCTGATGGAAATAATTCGTTGTCTGCGGACAAGAGTTTTGTCAACCCGTCTGGTACTGTCCCGATCCTCTCCGAAAGCGAAAGTCGCGTAATCGGATCCCCCGACACCGCACGCGCAGCATTTGAACGTAGCGTACCCTGTTCGGTCCGTTTCGAAGATCTCCGGCTGTCCAATCTTCCGCAGAGAAAGACTGGAAGCAATCGGATCGGGTTGCCGAGGCCAGGTTTCGACGGTACCCGGTTTATCATCCTTATATATCGAACCGATAATACCATACCAATGAAAAAGACCATGATCCTCGTCATCGACCGCGACAACGACTTCGGTGACAAGGCCGGGGTCTCAAGCCCGGTCATCGGTTACGAAGGCTGTTCCAGGGCCGCCATGGCGCTAGGCGTCTCCGACCCGGAGGATTCCGACACCAACGGACTCTTCGGTGCTCTTCATCTCTACCAGGAGATGCTTCCCGAAAGAGGGGAAGAGAATCTCGAGGTCGTGCTGATATGCGGCGACCGCAAGGTCGGCCGCATATCGGACGAGATCATAATATCCCAGCTGGAAGACGTCCTCGTCAGGGTCAAGCCCGACAACGCCTACCTTGTGAGCGACGGTGCCGAAGACGAATATCTCGGCCCGGTCATCCGCAGCCACATCCCCATCGACCATGTCGAGAAGGTCATAGTGCAGCAGGCCCCCGGCATGGAGACCATGCTGTATATCTTCAAGAGGATTATGGACGACCCTTCCAAAAGGGCCCGCTTCCTCGGACCCATCAGCTACGTCCTGATCGCCATCTCCATGATCTACATCATCTCCAACATGTTCCACATGGAGACCCTGGACGCGTTCCTGTCCGAATCCATCCCCCCCATCGCCCTTTTCGCGGTGGGCGTGATCCTGGCCACCTATTCCTACAACTTAGGGGATCGTCTGGCGAACTATCTGAACTCCTGGGCGGACCGTATCCGCCGCGGCAGCATCATGTTCGTCTTCTTCGTGACCGCGATACTCATCTGCGTCGTCGGCTTCGTCGTGGCGCTGTTCTCCCTCTCGGAGATCTATATCGAACGCACCACCCAGTCCGTCATCGTCTTCCTTACATACGGCATCTGGTTCTTCATCTTCGCATGCATCGTATATGTGTTCGGGGCCATTCTCGACAGCTATCAGAAATCCCGCAAGCTGAAGTATTCCCGTATCACCATCCTTCTCAACCTTATCGCCGTGGGGCTTATCGCGAACGGCATTCTGGACTACCTGATGGATTACGTGGGGATCTTCGCCACGAGGTATGTCGTCTACTTCGTCGAGATCGCCGCGGGTTTCGCGCTTTCCATCGTGGCCTCGATGCTGCACTCGAGGATAAGGAAGGTGTACAGGAGCACCGTTGCCGGTTCGGAGGAGCTGTTGGATGAGGTTCAGTGAGTGGGAGCCTCTGTATTCGGAGATATGCCGGGATTTCGGATTCTCTTCCGACTCGGACGGTATGGCGGCCCGCCTGCTCTGCTCCCTCACGCTGAATTCGGATCTTCGGGATACGGACGATCTGGAAAAGCTGATGACCTATACGGTATCCGTCGTCGGGGATTCGCCCGGGCTGGAAGACGATCTTTCACATCATGTTCCGGAAGGCCTGGTTATCTGCTCCGGTTCCGCGGTCGGCCGGCTGATTTCGTCCGGACACCGGCCCGACGTCGTCGTCACCGACCTCGACGGAGATATCCTGCCCCAGCTGAAAGCCAGCGGGTCCGGTGCCCTGACCCTGATACTGGCACATGCCGACAACTGCGACCTGGTGGGGGAGTACGCATCGAAGTTCAGAGGTCCGGTGATCCTTACCACCCAGGGCAGACCATTCGGGAACGTGTTCTGTTTCGGAGGTTTCACGGACGGCGACCGCGCGGTATGCGTCGCCCGCGAGTTCGGTGCCGGACGGATCCTGCTGTACGGATTCGATTTCGAACATCCCAATCCCAAGACGGGTTCGGACCCGGCGGTAAAGCTGCGCAAGCTTTCCTGGGCCCGCAGGATAATATTCTCGGAAGGGGGAAAAGACATCATCGACATTTCGCAGAGACCCTTTCCGGGTCGGCACATCTCTGAGGCGGCACCATGAACTCCACCATGATCATACTCCTTATCCTTACGGTCGTCTACGTCCCGTTGTGGATCCTTGTCAAAACAAACCCGAAGATGAAGGAACGCGGCCTCGAAAAATACGGCCCATGCATCAAGATCAACACCCGTCTGGGTATCCGTCTGATCGACAGATTCGGACGGTACAAGCGTTTCTGGAGGGCCTTCGGGGTATTCTCGCAGATCGTGTCCTTCGTCCTCATGGCGATAATGATATTCATCATGGCCGTCGCGGTTTTCAACCTCCCGAACACCATGAGGCAGGGCGGTGTCGGCCTCGAATACGTTCTGGCCATCCCTGGTCTTAACCCCCTCCTTCCGTTCTGGTTCGGCCTGCTGGCTTTCATCATCGCGCTCGTGTTCCACGAAATGGCCCACGGTCTGCAGAGCCGTGCGAACGACGTCGGCGTCAAACACACCGGCCTGCTGTACGCCATAGTGCCTCTCGGTGCCTTTGTCGAACCCGATGAAAAAGATGTGGAGAATGCGTCCCGCAGGGCCCGTCTCGACATCTACACCGCCGGCATAACCACCAACTTCGTCATCGCCTCGGTGGCGTTTTTGATATTCTCCTGCGCGATGCTCGGGGGGATATCATCCCCCTACGGCGATAACGCCGCCGTGTACAGCGAGACGTCGGGTTCCCCCGCCTACGACGCAGGCCTTCCCGCCGGAGCGGTCATCACCGAGATCGACGGGTACCCGTTCACTTACACATCTGACTATTCCGATAAACCGATCTACACCTGGTCGCCCGGCGACGAGGTGACCGTAACCTACATCATGGAGGATAAGCAGCCCCGTACCGCCACCGTGGTCTGGGGGGTTTATGTCGACAAGACCGTCGACGGTTCTCCCGCGGCAGGCATTCTTGACAAATCTACGATCTCTTCCATCGTGTACAACGGAACAACCTACTATCTGTACACCGCACAGGGATTTTCCTCGTTCATGTCCACTACCCATGAGGGCGACGTCCTCACCGTCAACTACGTGAAGAAACAGGCGGACGGCATCTACGCTTCCCAATCGACCGAGATCGCTCTCAAAGGAAATGGTGGCATCGGCTATCTAGGCGTTTACGCCACAACCTCCGGAATGAACCTGATCACTCCGAATATCCTGCTTTCGACCGCTGCCGATCCGCTCTATGGTTCCAGCGGCATCACGGGCGCCGTCACCGGCCTTCTTGCGTACATCGCCCACCCGTTCAGCGGTTTCGATCCCGTTCCGGAGAGCCTTCAGTGGTGGTTCGGAGACCAGCATGTCGGATTCTGGGATATCTGCAGGGTGCTTTACTGGGTCTTCTGGCTGAACCTGCTTCTGGGGATCACTAACGCGCTTCCTGCCGTTCCCTTCGACGGCGGCCTGGTGCTCACGGGCTGGGTCGACAAGATTTACGAGAAAAGGGGCGTCGCGGACAAGGAAGAAAGGGCCAAGAAGACAGGTGAGATCGTCAGGAACGTTTCGACGCTGATGATCTTCCTGTATATGATCATCATAATCTCCGCGATACTCTGAACGGGGGTTCCCCGCAGGGGAACCCTGCTCTTCGGAATCCGGGTTCGGAACACTCCGGACTTCAATGTTTTCTCTTTGGTCTGCAACCGGTGATGATGTCCCTGTCGAAATCGAAGACGATGCCCTTTTCGTCTCCCATCACGAGTTCCAGCTTCATGGTGTCCGTGACCTTTCCGACCACCGCTCCCCGGCAGTTCACTTCACTGAAGATCTCCAGGACCTTTTGGGAATTCTCGGGCGGACACGAATATACGAATCCGCACCCCTGGTAGCAGAGCAGCCATTTGATCAGGTCGGGGCAGTTCTTCGGGACCGGTATCTTTTCGATATCCACGATACCGCCCGCCTCGGAGCATTCCAGCATCATCCCCAGGGTTCCGATCGAACCAGGGTTGCTCAGATCCTTTCCCGCACGGACGAGTTTCAGATCGGCCACGACCGCGGCGGCCTCCATCTGCTTCCTGACGAGTTTCGGATCCTTCGCCAAGGTGGTGACCCAGGCATAAGGAAGATCGTCCGGGAAAAGGCCGTCGACATCCATCACGAAAACGATGTCATCGCCCGGTTCGGCGGTACTGCTCCTGACTAGGCAGTCCTTTTTCACCTCGCCGATGATGGCGACGTCGATGGCCTGGTAATCGCAGTCGGGGTGGGTGTGTCCGCCCACGATGGGCACGTCGAACCTTCTCACGCCCTCTTCCAGGCCTCTGAGCAGGCGTCCGCAGATCTGATCGTTCGAGGCGGACATGACGTCGACCATGGCGGTGGCCCTGCCGCCCATGGCCGCGATGTCGTTCACGTTCACCAGAACGGCGAAATATCCGGCCATGTAGGGGTCCGTTGCCACCAGGGTCTCCATGATCCCGTCGGTGGCGAACAGGATGTACCTGTCGCCCATGTCTAACGCCGCGGCGTCCTCCCCCTCCGCGGCCCCGACCCGGGGGAACCTGTCGGTCGGAAGGAAATCCACAACCTCGTGGATCTTGTGTTTTCTGGTCACGCCAGGAAAGTTTCTGATCGCGTCGATGATATCTTGGATATGCATTCTATCGCCATTGCCGTATGGGAAGGGATTCGGCACCATTGTTATAAACTGTGTGATTCGGGGCCGGGGTGCAAAAACTGGTTCCGTCCCGATTTTAATAACATATTTTTATTATCATTAGTTAAAATATTTGTATCGAATCCAACTTTTAGATATTAATTTATAGATATAACCGATACTGGTTATATCTAGTTCCGGAGCGTATGGATATAGTTATCGATATGTAAACGGACGGGTGGAAGGTTCCGATATGTCGGCATATTCGTCTGTAAGTTCTCGGCACGCGCAGGACTGCGTTTCTGACCGCCAACGGCTTGCATTCCTGCCGGCCTTCGGGCTTTTGGGGTAATCATATGAAAAAATTCGTTCTTGTTATTGTTCTTGCGCTGGTGGCCGTATCGGCGTATGTTGCGTTTGCGGATCCCGTCGATGCGGATGACGTAGCTCTATCCGACGATTCTGGTCAATGCGGAGGCAAAGTTAATTACAGTTTCACTTCTTCTACAGGTGAACTTAAGATTTCCGGTACCGGAAATATGTATAGTTTTAACGATTATAGATTACCTGGGTGGTATTCGTACCGGTCTGAGATAAAATCGGTGGTCAT
Source organism: Acutalibacteraceae bacterium (assembly GCA_963646785.1). Taxonomy (GTDB): domain Archaea; phylum Thermoplasmatota; class Thermoplasmata; order Methanomassiliicoccales; family Methanomethylophilaceae; genus Methanomethylophilus. Next base: position 2,431 of record CAVIXW010000098.1, on the reverse strand, counting down.
CGAAGACGGCGTAACATCCATCGGAAGCAATGCGTTCCGCGAATGTTCTTCGCTCACTTCCATATCCATACCTGCTGCCATCACCACCATTTCTGCTCAGGCTTTCTCATACTGCACTTCTCTCAAATCATACGAAATTCCCGACTCGGTCACAGCAATAAACGATGGTGCGTTCTCGTACTGTACCTCTTTGGAATCCGTAACGTTTCCGAGCGGTTTGAGCACCATCGGCAATGCCTCTTTCGAAGGATGCACTTCGCTTAAATCCCTCGATCTTCCGAGCGGTCTTAACACTCTCGGGCCTTTTGCTTTCCTCGGATGCAGTTCTTTGACCTCGGTCGCACTTCCCGACAATGTCGAGTTGGAGAAAGGTACCGCATTCGCATTATGTTCTTCTCTAACCGAATTCACGATCGGCGAGGGAAACAGCAAGTATTGCGTGGATGACGGTATTCTGTTCAGCAAAGATAAGAAAACACTGGTCCAATATCAGATTGGTAAAACAGAAACCGAATACACCATTCCCGCATCCGTCACCGATATTTCTTCCACCGCATTTGTCGGATGCACGAATCTGAAATCGATCGCGGTGGAGGGCAGCTCCGCTAGCTTCGTTTCCGAAGACGGGGTCGTCTATTCTGCCGACAGATCGGTTTTGGTGGCCTATCCGGCAGGTAAGACTAGTTCAGAGTTCAAAATACCCAGTACTGTCACTTCCATTAATTCGATTTATTGCTTCAACGGGTGCAAAGATCTTACCAAGATCACTCTGTCCCGCGATATAGGAGAGATCAGGACATTGGGTTCCGCACCGTCTCTTGCGGAAGTCGCCGTCAGCGATGGCAGCACGGCTTACAAATCGATCGACGGCGTGCTCTTTTCCAAAGACGGTTCTAAATTGTTATTCTGTCCCGCGGCAAAGGCCGGCGATTACACAATCCCCGGGGACACTACCGAGATCGGTTCTCGCGCTTTCGCTTACGCCGGGAAGATAACTTCGATCACCATACCCGATTCGGTCACTACGATCGATCAATACGCATTCTACGGCAACGTCGTAAGTGTCGACCAATACGGACTTGATTCCTTATGCGGTATTTCCTTCGGGACCGGACTGGATGAATGCGATTCCTCTGATTTCCAATATATCTCGTTCTTCGAATCCGACGGCGAAATTCTGATCCCGTCCTACAGCAATCTGAATGGAAATACCTTCTCCGTCTGCGGCGGTACTCTGGACACCGGTTTCGATATCGGACACGATTACATCGCCCACGAGGCCACCGCCGCCACCAGCACTGCTGCCGGCAACACGCTCTATTATACCTGTAAGTTCTGCGACAAGGTCTTCAAAGCAGACAAGACCACGGAGACCACGGTTCTCGCCGAGACCGTATATCTGGTGATTTTCAAGATCGACGATCGGGAGATCGAAACCCAGGTTCAATACGGGGCGGCTCCGGCCTATTCCGGATCCGAACCTGCAAAGCCGTCCGACGAGAGGTATACCTATACTTTCAAGGGTTGGTCCCTCAACGGAACCGATGTCGTCGATCTGTCCGGGGAAACGATCAAAGAGAACAATGTCACCTACACCGCACTTTTCGAAAGTTCCTATATCATCTATCACATCTACTTCCGGAACGGAGATCAGGTACTTGATAGAGAGTCGTATACGTACGGGGAGATGCCCGTTTACGAGGGGCCCGAACCTACCAAGGAGTCCACCCCTCAGTGTTCCTATAAATTCAAAGGCTGGAACAAGCCTATCGTCCCCGTCACCGAATCTACGACATACTATGCCGAGTTTGATATGATCATCAACGAGTACGAGATCGTCTTCATGAACGGAGACGTTCCGTTACAGATGTCCAACGTAAAATACGGCGAAACCCCCGTATACACCAAAGATACGCCTACCAAGGCATCCGATGCCCAGTATTCGTACACGTTCATCGGATGGGACAAGCCAATCGTCCCCGTCACCGGGCCCATGATCTATTATGCAGTATTCGACTCGGTCGTGAACGAATACGAGGTGCTCTTTATGAACGGTGACGTTCCGTTACAGATGTCCAACGTCAAATACGGCGTGGTACCCGTTTATACCAAAGCTACTCCCACCAAAGCATCCGACGACAAATATACCTACAAGTTTACGGGCTGGGATAAGCCGATCGTCGCGGTCACGGGCCCCGTTACGTACAATGCGGTTTTCGAGGCAGTCCCGATTTCCAACGATGATTCCGACTCCTCGTCGATCATTTTCGCCATCGTCATTGTCGAGATCCTTGCGCTCATCGCCGTCGCGGCCCTGAAGTTCAACAGGGGATGAAAACATCTTTCCCGGGCCTCGGCCCGGGTGCAATACTTTTTCCTCCTAAGCAATCACCGTGTTGATATGATATAACATTCTAGAGGTTAAATATTG
>CAVIXW010000097.1:0-8032 GCA_963646785.1 Acutalibacteraceae bacterium | reverse complement strand
TAAGTAGTGGAATTCAGTCTTCTGAGTGTAAGATTATCTTCTTTCTGAAACAGGGCCCAACACACGGAGTTAAACTTACGTAAAGAATTCGTTCTCGTCAGGGCCCTTACGATTGAGTCTGTATCACCCCGCATGTCATAGACCCATACAGACAAGAACGATAACGATGACCAGAGGAATGGCAAGGTTGTCGAAGTCGCCCGGAGTGACAGCTTCGATGACCGATGCCAGAACTCCGGAGAGGGTGGCATATCCCAGCGAAGCCATGATCCCGACGTACGGTGCCCGGTCGGGCGAGATCATTCCTTTTGATGCAAGCCACCCGTAGAATCCGATGATAACGAGCGAGATCAGAAAAGTTGCAACAAACACCCCGATGCTTCCTTCAACCGACTTTCCGTTCAAGATCTTGTGTAGGCCATACTTTTTTCCGATGATGCTGCCGAATCCGTCGCCGCGGGTCATAGCTACAACGGCGATTGTGGCGGCGATCCAATGATCGAAGAAGAATGCGACAAGCAGGATGATCGTCAGGACATAAAGAAACAGTCCGCCGCGGTGCCCCATATCATTGGATAGTTGACCAAGTTCCGAATCATAAACCGGATTTCCGGGGATCATCGCCAGGAACAGAACGATCTCGAAGGGTATAGCGAAAAATAACAGCATGATCCAGTTTGCACTGAAAGCCCACCATACGTAGATGAAGGATCCGACCCCGATGTGAACGATTTTGCGGTAGTCCCAGTTCCATCCTTTTTTCTGTGCGGTCTGGCTTAATGACAGCGATGCCAGGATAATGAGGTAGACTGCGATCATGCGATAATGTCCTGCGTGTTCATCTTTGCATACCCGTTTCTGTGTTAGATTCCGCCAGACCTGAGAAATCATGTGTTTCCATCCGAAACAGTAGTTCGGATGTTTGCGTCACATTCTTTTGAATCCTCTGAATATCCACTGAACGATGGATTTCACGCCGTAACGGACCGTTCCGTTCAGGGACCTGGACCTGCTGTGGGGTACGGCCTTCCCCTCTCTGATGGCGGCCATGACCTCCTGCCAGGTGGTCAGGTCGTCCGGGAGCTCCACATATCCGTGGCCGATCTTTTCCGGAGTGTGGGCATCGCTGCCCGCGGCCATCGGTTTTCCGATCTTCCGGGCAAGCTTCATGGATTTTCTGTTGGCGCTCGGAATCGAACGAGCATTAAGCGCCTCGATACCGTCGAAATCATAGGCCAGTGTGTTCTTCTCACCTAGCCCGGACCACCATCTGTACGGGTGTGCGGCGATGGCGATCCCTCCCGCTTCGTGGATGGCGTCGATGGTTTCCCGGATACCCAGATCCCTGGGGATCCGGCGGTCGATACCCAATGCGACGATATGGCCTTCGGAGGAAGACACCTCCTCGGCAGGTATGACGATGATGCCTTCGGGATTATCCATCTCATCTTCGAAAGCTCTGAATTCGTTGTGATCAGTAATGGCCACGCAGCCGAACCCTTCGGCCGCGCAGCGCTCGATCACCTGACGGGGCTATGAGACCCCGTCATTCGAATAGCAGGTGTGGACGTGCAGGTCCGCCTTCATATGGCCGGCGCCCCGTCCGCAATGTCACCGTCGACCGTCATCACACAACCGTTCCCGTCTCCGAGAACGATCGCCTTATCCTGATCGATCACGACGGCGACGCGTGCAGGCGCGCCTTCCGGCAGTTCGACATCCATCCCCGAGAATCTGCCGTCTCTGACGGTGGCGATCTTCATGACCACTTTCTCAATATGCTTCATGTCCGACCGGGAAGTGGATATCTCCAACCCGCAGCCCATCTGCGTGCCGTTCGGTACGTCCCTGGACGGCTGTAGCAGAAGCAGACTGTTGCCGCCCATTTCGGAGTCGTCGGCAGCCACTATCATTCCGAAAGATTTCACTCCCCTGAAGTTCGCGGGTTTCAGATTCGCCACGATCAGGATCCTGTGTCCCAGCAGATCCTCCTTGGAGTAGACGTTCTTGATGTTGGTGACGACCGTACGGGGTTCTTCCTCGCCGAGGTCCACTTTCAGGATATACAGTTTTTCTGCTTCGGGGTGGTCGTTAACCTCGACCACCGTTCCGAGACGGAGATCGAGTCTTCTGAAATCTGCAAAATCGCTGCACTGTTCGTTGTTGTCCATGATATCACCTTGATGGGTTCACCTTACGGCCGCGCCGTCGATGACCGGGCGTGCCACGGTAACCGTGGTCCCGTCCCTGTCTCTGAGAGCGATCGTCGTTCCCTTGTCCATGACTGCGGTTATCTTCTCGGAAGGGTCCGGTACCAGATCGATCCGGGAACCGTCGGCCGAGAATCTGCCGTCTTTTACGGCGGATACTTTCATGACCGCCTGCGAGAAGTGTTTTTTGAAATCGGCGATACCGGAAACTTCATCTTCCGAGATCCCGAACCGGGTTCCGGGCGGAACTTCGCGGGAGGGTCTCAGCAAGGCGATGGATTTGCCGCCGAGTCCCGTATCGTCGGCACACAGCATCATTCCGCAGGAATCGATGCCGCGGAGGGGACGCGGCGCAAGGTTGTACACGGCGATCCCCTCGAATCCGAGAAGTTCCTCCTTCGAATAGAATTCCTTGAGCCCGGCGCAGATGGTCCTCGGTTCCTTATCCCCGAAGTCGACGGTCAGTTTGTAAAGCTTGTCCGCTGCGGGATGATCTTCTACCGCAACGATCCTGCCGGCACGGAGATCGAGTTTTCTGAAAGCAGAAAACGGATCTTCGGCGGATTCGGCCTTTTTCATCGGCACATCGGCTTCCGGCTGATCGAAAAGTTCTGGGAACATGACCTTCAGGTCAATCTTGCCGTAGACCGGCTCGGGCTCGGGTATCACCGTGCCGGAAACGAGTTTTTCGTCGATGGCGGAATACCCCGCTTTCTCGATCGGAACCGCGAAACCGAGATAGGACCAGATCTTCTCGGAAGACCTGGGCATGAACGGCCATGCCATCAGCGCAAGGGCCTTTACGATGGTCAGATTGTCGTAAAGCACCTTTCCGCAGGCGGCCCGGTCGCTTTTTATCAATTTCCAGGGGACGCAGGAATTGAAGTATTCGTTCCCGTAATGGGCGAGGGACATCAGGTCCTGGATGGCCTTCTTGAAATCACAGGTCTCGAGGTGTCCGCAGTACTCTTTGAATACGGATGCGATCTCGGCGGTGACGGCAGCGTCGGGCAGGCCGCAGTCTGGTATGCATCCGAAGTTTTTGCGGGTGAAGCTAAGGCAGCGGTGATAGAAATTGCCGAGGGCGGCCACGAGCTCGTTGTTGATCTTGGTTTCGAAATCCTCCCACGAGAAATCGGAATCGTGAAGATCGGGCATGACCACGGAAAGATAGTAGCGGATCTCCTCCGGGTCGAATTTCTCCAGGACGTGCGGGATGTCCCGGGGAATCAGGGAATAGCCGTCCGTGACCGCCCCCTTCCTGCTCTTGGAGAGTTTTCCTCCGTTGAACATAAGGTATTCGTTGGCCGGAATGTCGTAGGGCAGGTTGAAATCTTCCCTGCAGCCCATGAGCATGGCAGGCCAGATAATGGAGTGGAAGGGGATATTGTCCTTTCCGATGAAATAGTAGTGCCTGCACCCGGGGTTTTGCCAGAACGTCCGCCAGTATTCCGGTTCGCCAATCTCGCGGGCGTGTTGGATGGTCATGGAAAGATATCCGATGACGGCGTCGAACCATACGTAGATGACCTTGGACTTCCATTCCTCGCCATCGACCGGGATGGGTATGCCCCAGGACATGTCCCTGGTGATGGAACGGTCCTTGAGACCGCCCCTCAGGAAGTTTTCGGTGAACAGTTTCACGTTGGGTCTCCAGCCAGCTTTCGTACCGATCCAGTCGGTGAGCGGTTTTTCGAAGGCGGAAAGCCTGAGCGCGAACTGTTTTGATGCTTTCACCTCCGGGGTCGAACCGCAATGCATGCAGTGGGGTTCCAGAAGATCTCCGGGAACGAATGTGGTGCCGCAGCTGTCGCATTGGTCGGAACGTACATCAGTTGCACCGCATTTGGGGCAAACGCCCTCGACATATCTGTCGGGCAGGAATTTCCGGCATTTCGGACAGAAGTATTCGTCTTCGGTCACTTCTTCGATAAAGCCGTTATCGCGGAGGCGGCAGAACATCCATTGCGTAACTTCCTGGTGGACCGGGCTGTGGGTTTTTCCGAAGAGGGAGAAATCGATCCCGAGGCCTTCGATAGATCTTTTGTTGATTTCGTGGTAGCGGTCTGCGATCTCCTCGGGGGTGACACCCTCTTTTTCCGCAGAAACCGTGATGGGAGTACCGTGCTGGTCCGAACCGCCAACGGCCCATACCTCGTTGCCTTTGAGGCGGTTATACCTGCCGAATATATCCGGGGGGAGCAGGGATCCGGCCACGTGGCCGAGATGAATCGGGCCGTTGGCATACGGCCAAGCGATGTTGATCAGGATCTTTGACATATGGATGCCCGATTATCGGCACGGTAATTATAGATATGCGCGCACGCGACCCGCTCTCAGCTTGCCGGCAGGTCGGCGACAGGGTCGGCAGAACATTCCTCCGTGAACTTTCCGATATATTTCCAGGCAAGTGCGGCCATCAGGACACCGCCGAGGATCTCGATCGCCGCCATGATGACCCAGATACTCAGCGTGGTGCAGAATATCCATGCCATCAGCGCATATCCCGCGACCATGAGGATGTTTCTGATCAGGGAGGACATCAGCGCAACGCCGGAGTGTCTGACCGACTGCAAAAAGGAAGATCCCACGAATACCTGCGACATTATCGGCAGCATCGCCGCGATACAGAAGAACAGGTATACCATATCGGCTCTCATATACGCGAGGTCGTCGGCGATGGTGAAAACGGTGGCGAGCGGATAAGCAAGGGCCACAAGCGCTATCGCAAGGTATGCCGAATGCCTAATCGATTTTTTCACGGCGAATCCGAATGCCTTCTCGATCATTTTCGAACGTTTTGCCGAATATTCAGCCGAACAGACGGAAACGATCGCTCCGCCGTATGCCTGGGCGGGGACGAACGCGATGAACGCCACACGCCATGCGGAGGTATATATTCCGACCGCGGCCGCTCCGCCCACCCCGACGATGATGAAGTTCATGGGGAGGTTGATTAGAGACATGACTGTATACTCGGCGCTCTGCGGAAGCCCCACGTAAAGGATCTCCTTGGAGCATTGAAAGTTGGGGATCATGTCTTTCGGACGGAAACGGACGTACATCATATCCTTCTTCGTATAGAACGATAGACCCAGAAGTAAGGATACAAGACCTGCCAGAACGGTCGCCCATCCCGCACCGGCCACGCCCATGCCGAGGACGTAGATGAAAATCGGATCGAGGATTATGTTGGTGACGGCACCGGCCACCTGGATGATCATAGATGCCCGGGCGGCGCCCTCGCCCCTCAGTACGCCGGACATTACTGATGAAACGATGATGAAGAAGCCGAAGCCGAATATCGGCATCCCGTATTCGAGCGAGGCTTCCACCGCTTCCCCGCCCCCGAAGAGGTTCATCAGAGGTCTGCCCAGGGGTACGAAGATGCAGGCGAGGATGACTCCGAAAAGGATCGACAGGAATACCGCCTGACCGGCGGTGCGGATGGCTCCTTCCCGGTCCCTGACCCCGACATGGCGGGCTATAGCGGAGGAAACACCCACGCCGAGACCGTTACCGAAACCGCAGACGGTCGAATAAAGAGGATAGGCGAGACTCAGGCCGCCTATCGCATTGCTGCCCAGCCACGAGACCCACATGAGATCGGTCATGCAGTTTACGTTCTGAATCAGAATAGCGACTGCCAACGGAGCCACCATCGCAGGAATCGCCACCGTCGGGTCTCCAAGAAGCGTCTTCACGCCGACCGTTTCTTTCCCGTTTTCCATTGACGCCCACATATCGTTACTCACGTTAAAACTAGCGGAATAGCATTGTTCGGGAACCGTCCGGCCTGCGATAGTTATATTAAAAAGCGGGCTTTGGCACAACCGATTATATGCGGATCGCGGCGGTATTGGTCGACAGATGTCAGAACAGGAAATGCAACCAGGAGTGTTCCAAATTCTGCCCTCTTATGAGGACTGGAACCGAGGTCATCACCTTCGGCGAAAGAGGGAAACCGATTATCTCGGAGACCTTGTGCCAGGGATGCGGTATCTGTATCAACAAATGTCCCTTTTCCGCCATCAAGATCATCGGTCTTGCCGACGAACTGAAGGAAGAGATGATCCACCAATACGGCGAGAACTCCTTCCGTCTGTACCGCCTTCCGACCCCGAAGAAGGGAATGATCACCGGTATTCTCGGACCCAACGGTATCGGTAAGACCACCGCCATTAACATCCTTTCCGGTCTGGTGAAACCCAATCTCGGAAGGTTCGACGATCCGCCGGATATCGAAGGGATCCTCGCCCACTTCAAAGGCACCGAGATGCACGACTACATGAAGGCCGTCTACGACGGCAAGATCAAAGTGGCCTACAAGCCCCAGTACGTCGATCTGCTTCCGAAATCCACGAACGGTGTCGTCAGGGACCTGCTTTCCAAGAACACCGAACGTCTCTCTGTCGACGAAGCCGTCAGCACCTTCGGTCTGGAACAGGTCATCGACAGGGAGATCTCCAAGCTTTCGGGCGGAGAACTGCAGAGGGTCGCCATGGCCGCCACCTGCATGAAGAATGCCGACATATACTTCTTCGACGAACCCACGTCCTATCTCGATATCTATCAGAGGGTCAAGATGGCCCGCATCATCAAGGGTCTCGCCTCCGAAGACAAATATGTAATCGTCATCGAGCACGACCTCGCCATCCTCGATTATCTCGCGGATATCGTCAATCTCGTTTACGGTTCCGAAGGAGCATACGGTGTGTTCACCCTGTCAAGACAGGTGAGGGTCGCCATCAATGCCTACCTCAACGGGTATCTGCCCGAGGAGAACATCCGCTTCCGGGACCGTCCGATACAGTTCGATCTCATGGCACCTTCCGGCGAATGGAACACTCCCGAACTCATCGACTTCGAGGAGGTTTCGAAGGATTTCGGCGAATTCAAACTGGATGTCAGCAGCGGATCCGTGAAGATAGGCGAATCGGTCGGTATCGTAGGGCCGAATGCCACCGGTAAGACAACCTTCGTCAAGATGTTGGCCGGCGAGATCAAACCGGATAAAGGTTCCGTCAACGGAGTGATGAATGTGGCCTACAAGCCCCAGTACATCTCGCATGACTTCGACGGCACGGTGCAGGATTATCTGTATGCCAAGAATTTCGAAACCGTAACCTCCAGTATTTTCGAGACCCAGGTACTCGGCCCCCTGGCCATCAAATTCCTCTTCGAGAAGAAAATGTCCACTCTTTCCGGCGGAGAACTTCAGAGGGTCGCCATTGCCGGCTGTCTCGCCGAGGAAGCCGACATCTATCTTTTCGACGAACCTTCGGCCTATCTCGATTCCAATCAGAGGATGGAGGCCGCCAAATGCATCTCCGGTATGATGGATAAGACCGGACGTTCGGCCATGGTGGTCGACCACGACATATACTTCATCGATATGGTTGCGGATTCCATCATGGTGTTCGGCGGCGAACCCGGACGTCACGGTATCGCTGAAGGTCCTTTCAAGATGCGCGAAGGAATGAACAGGTTCCTCAAGACCGTAGGAATAACGTTCAGGCGTGACGCGGACACCCACAGGCCCAGGATCAATAAGGAAGGTTCCAATCTCGACCGTACGCAGAAAGCCGACGGGGAATATTACTATCCTGAGGACCTCGATCAGAACAAATCCAAAGCGGCGGAAAGGTGAGAATCCGCCGGGTGCTCTGCATATGCGGCGGTTATCCTTTCCGGCACTATTCGTTCGGAAAACTTTACGATTTAGTACAGCATTCATTTAGTTTAACCTTAATTATATCAGAAATTAGGCCCTTTCTGGTTTAGAGGAGGTGGGTATATCCCATCGATGATTCCTGAAACGT
>CAVIXW010000096.1:4314-8184 GCA_963646785.1 Acutalibacteraceae bacterium | reverse complement strand
GTACGTTGCCTATCGGATTCTGCGACGAATTGAAATCAAAGTGCCCCAACCTTCGTCTGACATATGTGCCTGAGTTTCTCAGGGAGAATAATTCATACACCTGGTGCGAGAAACCTGACCGCATAGTCATTGCCGGAAGAGATGTTGATACAGAAGTCGTCTTGAAGTTCCTTCCAAAAACTGAGGGCGTACCTCTTCTGAGGATGAGTTATCGTGAAGCGGAGATGGGAAAGATTGCACATAATGCCTATATCGCTACCAAGGTCAGCTTTACTAACATGATCGAACTAGGGTGCAAGAAATCCGATATTAATCCAGAAAAGGTTATGAGCGTGATCTGGGCCGACCGCCGTGTGATATGCCGTGAACATCTCCGTCCCGGCCTGGGTGGTTATTCCGGCAAATGCATTCCCAAAGATACATCTGAGCTTGGCGCCTACCTTTCCGACATCGGTTCGGACGATTCAATGATCCGTGCAGTGCAGATTGTCAATACGAAGGTTATCCCTTCAGTAATGTGCGATTATCCTGATATTTTTGTCATTGTTCCGGTATCTCAGCAGGATAGCTTATACAGACGTGCTTTGGAAACCATCCATTCTCAGACGTTCTCACCGAAGAAAGTGCTCATTGTCTATGATAAGACCACGGGGCTGTCTGAAGAACTTGCCGAAACTGTCTCCGAATATTGTAATATAATGAATCTAGAACTAGTATGTAACGAACGCACACAGTCATTATCCGGGGCCATCAATACCGCATTGGATCATTTGAGGGCGGAGAACCAGAATTCGTTTGTTGCATTGCTAGATGACGATGATTACTGGTCTAGGCGCTATCTGCAGAACAGTCTGTGTTTCGCTCTCGACTGCGGCAGGGACGCTGTGGCCTCGGGCCTGATCCGTCATGACACTTCCCATCCTGAGGGTTGGAGACAGCCTATACCGGAATCCGTTTCCGTACATGACTTTCTGATCGGCAATCCCAATATACAGGGGTCCAATCTCTTCGTCAAGCTCGGTGTATTGCTGGAGATAGGAGGCTTCTCGGAAGATCTGATAAGCACCACCGATCGTGATGTATGTATTCGTCTGCTTGAGAACGGGACGGAATTCGGAATGCTTCGCAATCATATGGTTCATCATGACTGTCTTTCGAGGAGGGACAGGCTGTCCTCTCCAGGGAATCCTCGCAAAATCCAGGGGATGAATGCATTTTACTGTAAATACCGGCATTTGATGGATTCGGCAGAGCAAATGATGTTCATGGAACGTGCTATGAACATGTTCGGAGTAGACCTCAGGGGATGACTGATGCAGTTCTCGGTAGTCATCAGGTGCGGAAGGGATAGCCGTGTGTTTGATTGTATATCATCAATCGATGAGGATGTGGAGATTATAGTGTCGACCATCGATAATCCCTCTTTCACAAGTCTCCTTGATTCGAAGGGAATCCGTTACTGCACCACGCCCCCAGGAAACCTTTCTATGGTGTCGAATGAGGGAATCAGAAAAGCGAGCTATGATAAGGTCCTTGTCACCGATTCGGATACGGTATTCCAACCGGGTTGTCTGAAATATCTCAATGAATGTCTAGATCGTTTTTCCGTAGCTAGGCCGCCCCTGGAGTTCAGGATTTCGAACGAAGGAAGGTTTTCAAGACAGGTAGCGAATACCCGTCGGTTTGTCAACGGAAAGCAGCTTGCGTTCACTCCGGGGCTGGCATTCCGCAAGGATGTTATTGACAAAATCGGTGGTTTCTACTTTAATGACCTTGTGCCATTCGCAGTCGATGCGGATCTAAATTTCAGGCTCAAACATTATATGATTCCCGTGGACTACTTTGGAGGTCCTGGACTAATCCATGATGCAGAAAACGTCAAACATGACCTGAAAGCAGCTAGGCGTATCGGAAAAGGAACGAAGATAAGTGCAAAAAGCCTTGCAGGTTTGACAGGATTAGATATCAGAAAGATATGTCGTGAGCTGAAAGCAGTCCATCACAGTGATTACGGAACCTTACTTCGCCAATACGGGGCCACCACTCTGCTTTATCAGATGCTGTGGGATATGAATTTCTACTGGGGGCGGATGAGATGATAAAGAACAAGCAGGCAGCCATTGATACATTGAGCTCATTGGTCGCCAAGCACCTTCCCGGTGCTGTATGCCTCGGAGTCGGGGCGGAATCTGTTGTATTCTCTTGTGACGGATTGACCTACAAGGTGTTTGCCGAACTACCAGAATATTATTTCAATCTGGGTATGCAGATCAGGAGTCGTTTCTGCGGATGCAGGAGATTATTTGATACCAATGTGACCACTATTGAAGGACATACAGCTATAACCTATCCGTTCAAGCCCAGCAAAATATACGACGGAGGTCACAGGGAACAGATGATAGAGTTCTTGGCAGAAATCTCCTCACACGGGTTGGTTTTCCGTGATGTAAAACCCAATAATTTCCGTTTATTTGATGACGAATTAGGATTCATCGATTACGGAAGAGATTTTGTTCCGTTTTCCGAAAAGGAATTCCTCTATATGTGCCAGCGTGCATATTTGTGCCTCACTCACTGGGCAGACCCGGATTTCCTCAAGACTGCACGCAGAGCCCAAAACACCTGGTTATCTCCGGATCTGAAGGGTTTCAACACTTTTTTCAACGAATCATACTGCCTGTATCTCGAGTATTCCAGGAAGATCATCATTAAACCATTCATTCCTCCGGAAAACCGCTGGATTAATCAGATGACACTCGGAACTGCCGACTGGAACCGGTTTGCTCTTGATGATTTCTCCGAAGATCTGATTAATTGGCCTGTTATTTCGGTACAGGACATTTCCGGGGACAATGTCCTGGTTCTAACCAAGACCTTGGATAATATTGTACTGAAGCATCTGAACAAAGTTCTATCGGTTGGTTCGCAGGCAAAACTCATAATTCCAGATCCGTTGTTCGACCCAGGCGAAACATTTTCACAGACTGTTAGCCAATTGGAATCTTTTGGGCTGAGGGTCGATGATACCCAGCATTCTGATCCAAGGCCTTCGCATGACGGGATGGCATCAAGGTTCTGCTGTTTCAACTGTACGCGGTTTGAGTCATCAGGTTCGGATGTATCTCTGCTGATCAAGACCTGCTATCAAGATTCAGGCATGATTGAGCATGCTATCCGCCACATCGTTCGTCAGCTTGAACGTCCCGATCATTTCCTTGAAAAGGTGGTCGTCGTGGATTCCAAGAAAAAGGATTTCCTAAGGGCGTACGATTCACCAAATGAACAGGTGTTGCTTTCTGTGTTGAATGTACTAGTCGAAGACGGTACGATCGACAGGGTCCTCATCTCTCCATCGGACAAGGAAGAGATTCGCAGGGTGAATAAGGACTGGTTCGATGTTGATTGCGAGAAAACCCATTGCATCCGCAATATTCCCGTGGTTCCCTCCATCTGGGCATTCGAACAATGCAGGGGGAAGTATATACTTCAGATGGATAGTGACCCTATCATCGTCCGTCGTGACTATAACCACAGTTATCTCTCAGACATGAAAGCTGCATTGTCCCAGGAAGACGTTATGTCCGTGTCTTTCAACATCGCACATCCATCTGATGCTGGGATTTCCCAATATGGTGGATGTTTTGTTCCAGAGGTCCGCATGGGTCTAATCCACCGTGAACGCTTCCTGAAGAACAGACCGTACCCCAACGAGGTGAGGGATGGGGTGCTAGTATATACCTGGTATCGGTCGATGGAGAACTGGCAGAAGGATACTGGTCATCGTTCGGTGCGTGGCGGAGATCCGCGTTCATTCTATATCCATCCGATGAATGACCGCAAAACGGATAGATTCGAATGGTTTAGCATAAT
>CAVIXW010000096.1:0-4304 GCA_963646785.1 Acutalibacteraceae bacterium | reverse complement strand
CCCAGCATGAACACAATAACCTGTGCGGAACTGTTGATGAATGGTCAAGTCCCAGTCGTTCTGCAAATCATATGTTCATTATCTGCGGACGGAATATCACCAACGAACGTTTCCTTCGGTGTTGGAATTCCCTCACATCACAGACCTCCACAGATTGGGGTGCGGTGATTGTAAATGACTGTTCCACCAATTCATTGGACGAATGCATTCGTGAATTGATCCGCCCGTGGATGGACCGCACTGTTTACATTAACAATCCTGAGCGGAAGTACGTACTGTTCAACATCGTACGCTCTATCAAGAAATTCTGTAAGAATCCCGACTCTGTCATCATAACACTCGACATGGATGATGCGCTATTATGCAAGGATTTCATCTCTTGTATCTACAAGCAGTACCTGCGTGGCCATGATCTGGTATCGACACAGTGCCTCAAGATGGGGAAGGGTATCCTTCCTTGCGAGATCGACTACTCCTCACCGCGTAATAAGCGCATGGGTGATGTGTGGGAACACGCACGTACATTCAAGAAATACATGTTCGACAGGATAGACGAGGAGGACTTCCTTCGTGATGGTAAGTACATAGATGTGTTCAACGAGCTGACTTTCATGGTCCCTCTCGCGGAGATGGCCACGTCCCCCGTTCAGTTCCCCGCTCCCCTGTACCTCTGGGAACCTTCGCACACTCGTGATGATGTACACTACCACGAGAATGAAGAGATGAAGGAATACATCCGTGGACGGCATTTGTATGAGAAATACACGAGAACATCCAATCCCGGAGACATCCGCATGCCAGGGGATATTGTAAACTGTGTCGATAAGGATTCGATCATAATCCTACGCCATGCTGAGAAGGAGAAACTGAAAGATGTTATATCCGAAGCTGCTGGGCTTACTCCCCGCGGGGAGGAGGAGTCGCGTATATTGGGGTCTGTCCTTCCGCGCATCGCATTGTTCGTCACTTCTCCGGTAACCAGGGCTGCTGAAACGGCCTGGTGCATACGTAATGGAAACGGAAGTGATGCACCTATAGTTTCAGACGGGTTCATCTCCCGTGTTCCACGCAGGGGAGATATCCTTAGGGATAATCCGAAACTGAATCATATTGACCTTTACAATATCTGGTCCGAGGGATTCAATATATCATCCCTTAACGAATCATTTTATGAGTATAGGCATCGTGTCTTGTCATATATACTCGAACTGAAGAAAAATGTGAACGGTCCGATATGCATCGTTACGCACGACCATATGATCAACGCCCTCAGCTGTATGTTCAAACCATTGACCACGTTCAAGGTGCCTTATCTAGGCGGTTTCGTATGGAATGAGGCTATAATTAGAATAGTTTTGGAGGAGCACCCTCAAAAAGACAAAACTTTCGAACCTGACAAGGACTGTATAGAGATTGATATTACCTACCGTTGCAATCTGCATTGCTTCAATTGTGATCGTTCCTGCTCCCAAGCTAGGGATGAACTCGATATGGATCCTGTCCAGATTCAGGATTTCCTTGAGAAATCGGAGTCTGTCCATCATGAATGGAAACGCATCCGTATTCTTGGGGGTGAACCGCTTTTGCATCCGGAAATCGGAAGGATTTTGGAGTTACTAGAAGTTTATAAGACTCATCATCCATTATGCTTGATACAAATCTATTCCAATGGTTTGACAAGAAGCAATGTCGAAATCCCTGATGGCATAATTTTGGAAAATACGTCCAAGGCGGGGCAGATTAATTGTTTCGATCCGTACAACGTGGCACCATGTGACCTGGATCCAGATTTCGAACCGAAAGGTTGCTGGATCACACGCGATTGCGGGATAGGGTTCAATTATAACGGGTTTTATATCTGTGGCGCGGGGGCGGCCATAGACCGTGTTTTCGGATTCGGTGTAGCCGCTGATTCTCCCGAATCCATTGATGTTCAGAAGCAATATACAACGCTCTGTAGGTATTGCGGTCATTGCCTACATCCGGAATATCGCAAAGCTTCCGAACGCATACCACTTTCCTCACCTGACATACTAAGCCGCTCCTGGGCCGAGGCATATAATAACTACAAAAAGAGTAAACCGACAACAAAGAGAGATTGTACTTGAGCAGATGTCTGGCGGTAGGCAGGCAGGTTCAAGACCAACATTATCGGCCGTCTTCTCGAGAAGGTATCGACGACACCGTCGGAATACTACGTGTCTCTATCCGTCGAACCGTGGTCGGATGCTTGAATCATTTTATCGACATTCATAGCAAAAAGATGGTGGATCTTTTCAACAACGATGGTCCCTATATGAGTTATGATGAAGAAACTCGCATCGATAAATTGGAAAAGCTTACCTTTGGAGTAATGAATTCCCGAATGAGCGTACTATACACGCTCATTCGGGAATTCATTATCTGAAGGACTATGCCAACGTGCACCTCTGCCAGATGCTCTCGTCGGACCTGCTGGAATGCCTTCGCGGATTCTACAACGAGGAAGAGGCGCAATGCCTCTACGTTATGGCCGTCCTGAGAGCTTGCTACAGCGGGATCCAGGACTACATGCTCGAGCGCCAGTTCGAAGAGTCGTTCGACTCCGAGATCTTCCCCGGCGTCAACCTCGAGAAGTCCGTGGTATCGAGGTTCCTCAGGATCGTCGGGCGCAGCGGATCCAGGATGGTCAGGTTCATGCGGGCCCAGGTGGAGGCGTGCGATGACGACGACATTATAGTCTTCGACGGTTCGCTGAAGAGGAACGAGAGCTCCGTGAACTCGTATTCGTCGTCATCCAGAAAGACCGCGGCCCAGAGGTACCGGCATGTCAACGTCATGACCGCGTACAGCGTCGGCCGCAGAGAGCCGATCGCTTCCAGGGGGTATCCCGGCAACATGGTCGATCAGCGCATAGTGGACGATTTCATAGACATCCTTGAGCTGGAGAGCGCCCTTGTGGTGGCCGACAGGGGCTTCCCTCCCGAGGCAATGAGGCTCGCGCTGAGGGGGAGGCCGGGCATAGGCTACCTGGTGCCCTTGAACAGGGACAGGCTGGTCATCAGGGAACTGGACCTGAGGTCGTTCACGGGCGTGCTGCCCGGAACCGACATCCCGTACCGCGTGGAGGAATCCATCGACGAGAACGGGGCACAGGTCCTCTACTACTCCTTCAGGGACCCGTCATACGCTATGATGGAGGAGACGAACTACCTTTGCGCCCATTCCGCAGAGAAGATAGACCCTGATGAGCTTGACAGGCTCCGCAGGGAATGGGGGACGATCGTGTTCGCAACGAACCGCAGGATGGAGCCTTCGCGCGTCCGCGAAATATACGGGAAAAGATGGATGATCGAGACCAGCTTCAAGTTCCAGAGGTCCCAGCTGGACGATGATACGACCGACGAGGAATCGGACTACACAGTCCAGGCCAGCCAGTTCGTGGACCATCTGGCATCCGTGATGGCATCGAGGATGAGGAACAGGTTCGAGGACGAGGGGTTGCTGGAGAAGTACACGTACGACCAGGTCTACTCCCTGCTGCTGAGGCTGAAGATGACGCGCAAGCACGGGAAGGAGTGGAAGCTCGTGCGCATAGCCGACAAGGATGCCCAGGTCTCCGTCGTCCTCGGGATCCTGCAGCACCCCATCGTCCCGTCGCTTCCTCCGAAGAAGCGCGGAAGGCCCAAGGGAAGCAAGGACAGGCAGCCTCGGAAGAAGAGGGTGAAGGCT
This sequence comes from Acutalibacteraceae bacterium, assembly GCA_963646785.1. GTDB lineage: Archaea > Thermoplasmatota > Thermoplasmata > Methanomassiliicoccales > Methanomethylophilaceae > Methanomethylophilus. The sequence continues at coordinate 593 of CAVIXW010000096.1, read as the reverse complement.
GCAGACAGAGGGATTGACAATCCGACAGGGCAACCATCATGAGGCCGAGTATAGCACATCGCGTGAGAAACTAAAGTAATCATCTTAAAAAATAAGAACGAGTAATCAAACCAGTTTTAGAACACATGTATGGGGCACCGCCCCTCGACAGATTAAACGCTTCAAAACAAGCACCGGTTAACAATGCCCCATCCAAACCTTCGTGAGTCTGGAACCAATAGATTCCGAATTGCTGAGCTAACTTATCGAGGCTGGTATCATATATCGACTTCAGATCGAAAACCACCCTAGGGTGCCATTCAGGAAGACCCAGGAACTCCCTGTGCTCCATTATGTGCGGCATATCCTTCCTACCGATGTCAAAGCCTACGACCGGCAGGTAGCCGATGAACTCCCTCAACTCCTCCAAAGCTACTTTGGGATCCACCCTGTTCTCGTATTTCTTCGGGTCCTTGCGGCACGCTTCCGGAGCATCGGTCTGGAACCCGACCTAGACACATCCATTATACGCGCGTGAAGGAACGATTTGACCCTATACGGCGGTATCCCCCCCCTGCCCGCCCCATAGAATGCGAGGGGTGGATCTGTGCAAT
>CAVIXW010000095.1:0-8233 GCA_963646785.1 Acutalibacteraceae bacterium | reverse complement strand
ATTTAAAGAAAGGATGGGGGTATGTACATACCACAAAATTAGGGTGTTAGAGTTTAATGGTGAAAAATTAGGAAAATACGACCCAAACCGAAATCAAATGGGGTTCTGGCACATGTAGTGTTTAAATTGCTGGTAACGTAGGGTTATTTTTTAAACTCTGCCTATTCTGGTGGAATTTCTTGGATTTCTCCCGAATTATTTGATGTTTTAATCAAGTTTGATACCCGGGACTCTATCGAAATGGCCGTTTCACTTGCCATTGAATGTGCTAGATCTGGTAATAAACACATGCAACTCAGATTAGCACGTTTATATACAATCGGAAAGGGTGTTGAGTGTAATCTGTACCTGGCCGCCGATTATATGAGAAAGGCTGCCGAACAAGGATTGGCATGGGCAAAAAACGAGCTCTTTGATGTATTGTGGAGAATTGGCACCCCAGATTCCTATTCGGAAATGATTCACGTTGCAACGAGTTTTGCCGAAGCCGGCGACGGCGGCGCCATGGGTAGATTGGGTCGGGCATACCGCGACGGAAAAGGTGTTGAAAAAGATCTGATCAAAGCTTCCGAATGGATGAGAATGGCCGCAGACCAGAATATCCGGTGGGCGCATTGGGAACTGTTCGATATTCTATGGAGGATCAACACTCCCGAATCCCTGAAGGAGATGCTCGAAAGGGCCGTCCCTCTGGCCGAAGCCGGAAACGGCGAAATACAGGGACGTCTCGGCAGGGCATACCGCGACGGAAAGGGTGTAGATAAGGATCTGAACAAGGCCGCAGAATGGATGAAAAAAGCGGCCGACATGAACATCGGCTGGGCCGAGAAAGAGCTATCCGACATCCTTTCGCTTCAGGATAGATAACCGCGGAGTACGTCTCTCTGCCCGAACTCCGGGGGACCTACCCCTTACGGACTCAGGAACCTGTCCGGTGCTTTGTTCCGAATATCCCGATCACTTTCCCAGGTCCTTCGGCGTATCCACGGCGACCGTCCCGGACCTCACTTCGACGTATTGGACCCCGATCCCGTTTTCTATAAACCGGAGTATCTCGATATCCTCGATCTCCTCGATCCTGGCTTTTCCGTTGGCCGCATAGTAATCCGAATAGAACCTCAGCGCCTCCGGACGGAAACCGTATACGCACACCTGCTTGTAGAATGAATAATTTATGCTTCCCTTCGGCGAGGGTGCCGCGCTGCGCGTGAGAAACACCCCTCTGCCCTCGCGGTTCGTGATAACTTTCGGAACGGTATTGTTCACGACCTCCACCGGATCGGTTATCTCGGTCATCAGATTCGAAACGAGCAGCATCGGATCCCCGATAAGGGGATGGATCGCGCGACGGATCACCTCGGGCTCCAGCAGAGGCTCGTCTCCCTGGACGTTGACGTAGATGTCCGCGGGTATCTTCCTGGCGACCTCCGCCACCCTGTCGGTTTCCGTCGCGTTGTCTTCCGAGGTCATCAGGTACTTCATGCCCAGAGTGTCGCAGACCTCCGCTATGCGCATGTCGTCCGTGGCGACATACACCTCGTCGAATTCCGGAACTTCGAGGCAGTTCTGATAGACATACCAGATCATGGGTTTTCCGCAGATGTCGGCCAAAGGCTTTCCCGGAAACCTGGTCGATCTGTATCTGGCGGGGATTACAGCAACGATCTTCATGCGGTGACCCCCCGAAAGAACAAATGGGTCGGGGAGGATATCAGCGGCGGTTTACCGTCTTCCCCCCGTGCGAACTGAAACGCTTTCAAGGAGTGCTGAAAGAAAGAAACACATGAAACGAACCGAAACAGCCAGGACATCTGTTCGTCCTCGACCCTACCATGACATGCGTGCGGAGCAATCTGCGGGTGTGAAGCTCATGGGACAGGGGGAGACGGCTCCGACTTCGCGGAGCCGAATCCCTGGGTGGGGCGGCATGGTGAACATATGTGAATCGTCGCAAGGCCCGTCATCCCCCAAGATGCGGAAACGAAGATGGTGCGACTCCGAGTCGCCGACGCATCAGCCAAAAGGTACGGATTCAGGCCGTGACGCTGGGGAGCGGAACGGCGGACAGACGGATAATCCCGGGTCAAAGACGGCACCTAAACCGCCCGATCCTCCTCGAAAGTGGACAGGATAACCCCTATGGGCTCCGCGAAGCGGTATCGGCTCCGTGAGGAGCGGAAACGGCCCAGAGGGTGTAGGAAAGAGTAAGAAGCGAACGCCTGGGGCAATGCCCAGGATAGCCCTATGGGTAATCCGAAAGGATGCTGACGTACTCAAGTCATCATCGGAGCGAAATGCATGAAGGAAACCGATATCGAAGAACCAACAGCGCCCACGGGCGAGGTCTCCGAAGCCGAACTGGAGAGCGAATGGCAGTCGATAGACTGGACGGAAGCTGGAAAGCAGGTAGGAAGAATGCAGGCACGTATCTCCAAGGCAACGATTTCGAACAACAAGAACGACATGGAAAGGTTCTCGTACCTTCTGACCCACAGCTTCTACGCCAAAGCGGTGGCCGTGAAGACGGTGACGAGCAACAGAGGCTCCAGGACCCCAGGCGTCGACGGCGTGCTCTGGTCGACGGACGCGGACAAGATGCGTGCGGTCAAGGAACTCGACCCGAACCATTACCAAGCCAAACCGTTGAGGCGCGTCGAGATCCCGAAGAAGAACGGGAAGACGAGGCCGTTGGGCATACCGACGATGCACGACAGGGCGATGCAGACGCTCTACCAGCTGGCACTCGACCCCATCTGCGAAGCCACGTCGGACCCGAACTCCTACGGATTCCGCAAGGGAAGATGCTGTCAGGACGCGATAGAGGCCCTGTTCAAACAGCTGGCCCCGAGCAACCCCAGGGTCATCCTTGAAGGGGATATACGCGGTTGCTTCGACCACATCAGCCACCAGTGGCTGATGGACAACATCCCGATGGACAAGCGCATACTGAAGAAATTCCTGAAAGCAGGCTACGTCTTCGAAGGAGGACTTTTCCCGACGGACGAGGGAACCCCCTCAAGGAGGGGCGATATCTCCGACATTGGCGAACATGACCCTCAACGGGATGGAGCCTCTGGTCAAGAAGCATTATCCCGAGAAGGTCCACCTGACTCGGTACGCCGACGACTTCGTCGTCGTGACGCCCGACGCGGAGACCGCGGAGGACGTGAAACAAATCTTGATAGGATTCCTCAAGGAGCGCGGATTAGAGCTTTCGCTGGAGAAGACCCTCGTCACACCCATCGACGAGGGATTCGACTTCCTCGGATTCAACCTGAGGAAGTACAACGGCAAGCTCGTTATCAAGCCTTCGAAGAAGGCGTTCACGGAGATCAAGTCGAAGATTCAAGAGATGGTCAAGCGGTGCAGAGCCAAGGCACAGGAGGAGCTGATAAGGCTGCTCAACCCCGTGGTCATGGGGTGGTGCAACTACTACTCGAAGGTCTGTTCCAAACAGACCTTCAAGGCGTTGCACGACTACATGTTCAACGTGCTGAGGCAATGGGCGCACCGCAGGCATTCCCGTAGCAACCACAACTGGGTTATCGGCAGGTATTGGCATAAGGTCGGGGACAATGAGTACGTCTTCTCATGCGGAGAACTCGTCCTCAAATCCCCGAAGTCGGTGGCCATCAGAAGGCATGTGAAGATTCGCGGGAACGCGAATCCGTACCTCGACAGGGAATACTTCGAGGCACGCAGACGGCCAGGTGGCACAACATTGTTCGGAAATCGGAACCGCTCATGACGAGTGGATGATGGCCCGAGCCGTGTGCGGTGAAAGTCGCACGCACGGTTCCAAGAAGAGGGCGCTCCCGCGAGGGGGCGTCCTTATTCGACCCCTGCAAGACAGAGGATGCGTGACACCCAGAAAAGTGAAATTCTATTTTATACAGTAATAGGCCTGAGGTCAGAAGAGATTTGAAGCCCTGCCAGAGCCCCTACATGCCAGGGCCCGATTAGGCCCCATTATCGATATTCAGCAAATCCGAGGTAATGTCTTTATAGATTGTATTTTTTCTGACAACGTTCATATTGCTTTCGAAATGATTTCGTGTGCATTCGGGTGTGCGGGACGACCTGTGGTATCAGCGGTGTCATAATGATCAACTATTGCTCTAAAAAAAATACTCAACCCCTCGTTTCGGTGATCGCGCCCATTTATAATGTAGAGAAGTATCTTAGACAATGTATTACCAGCATCCTCAATCAGACCTTGAAGGATCTGGAGATCATCCTCATCAATGATGGTTCTACCGATTCGTCTTTGGATATCATTAGGGAATATGCTTCCGCAGATCCCCGCATCATTGTCGTTGATAAACCCAATTCCGGTTATGGACATTCCATGAACATCGGTCTTTCAAAAGCCACCGGGAAGTATGTGGGTATTGTCGAATCGGATGATTGGATCGAACCGGATATGTTCGAAGTTCTGTATCGTCTGTCGGAAAAGGACGGACTTGATGTCTCCCGCAGCGAGTTCTTCTTTTATGATACCGAGAACGGCGAACATAACAGGATTTCCGAAACATCGTACGTTCCGCATGACAGGGTTCTTGCCCCGTGTGACGAGAACTCCGTTTTCATGCAACAGCCATCTATCTGGGCCAATCTATATCTTCGTTCATTTTTGGAGGAAAATAACATACGTTTCCTGGAAACCCCCGGTGCAAGTTATCAGGACACGTCATTCTCTTTTAAGGTGTACGCCTGTGCCTCGCGTTTCGAGATGATCGGACGTGCATTCTATCATTATCGTATCGACGGAGGTTCTTCATCCTTTCAGAATACCACCAAGGTGTATTGCGTTTGCGATGAATACGACGAAATCTGGAGGTTTGTTCGCGAACATGGCCTGTATGAAAAATACCGGTATCTGATACCTCAGATGCAGTACAGGGGATATAAATGGAATTATCAGCGGCTCGCTCAACCGTACTGCGATGAATTTTTTGTACGCTGGCAGGAGGACTTCTTGAAACTCCGCGACGCTGAAGATCTCGATCCGAATGTATTTTCCGACCTTGATCGGAAAATGATCGGCGCGGTCCTCGCCGGAAATATTCCGACCGACGATAAGCCATCGGTCTCCATAATCGTACCCGTGTACAATGTGCGGCAGTATCTCCCGAAATGTTTGGATTCTCTTGTGAATCAGACCTTGAAAAATATCGAGATCATATGCGTCGATGACGGCTCCACCGACGGTTCGGGGGATATTTTGGCAGAATATGCGAGCAAAGACGGTCGCATCAGAGTCATAACCAAGAAAAACGGCGGTCTGTCGTCCGCTCGTAACGCAGGGATAGCCGTTGCACGTGCCGATTATCTGGGCTTTGTTGATTCCGACGATTGGGTCGAGGCGGATACGTTCGAATCGGCATTTTTTGCAATGAATAATGTCGATCTGGTATGTTTCGGAACAAATCTCGTAGGCGACATGACCGTCTGCGACCACAGGTCCGATCTGGAATATTATCGCATAAAGTATGCCGGATTGCGGGAACTGAACGACGAGATGCGGCTGAACATCGATGCTTCCGTATGGAACAAGTTGTTCTCTGCCGAATTGGTCCGCAAATACGGTTTGGAATTTCCTGTCGGTAAACTGTATGAGGATTTTTCGTTCTATTGGAGGTACATACTCCTTTGCCGTACGGCATACTTTATTCCCGAACCCAAGTATAATTATCTTCGGAGAACGGGATCAATCATGGCAGAAACGTTCAAGGGAAACAAGCGTGCCATCGAACATCTTCAAATTTTTCCGGAAATTTATTATTTTATCCGGGACAGAAACCTGTTGGGCGGAAGGGCAGTACTTCTTAATGCCTTGTTTTTGAATTGCTTCTGGTTTTCGTATCTGCATGTCCCCGACAATTTAAAGAAAAAGGTGCTTAGGCTGGGCACCAAAGAGGTTCGTGAATTGGACCTTGGGGGAGATCCCGTTATCGAATCGTTATGGAGGGCCGAGTATAACAATGTTGATGCGCGCAGAACCTATACCTACAGAGTGCGTCTTTATTCCCGTTTGATTGATAAAGCCGAAAGTACTTTCGGAGGGGATCTCGGCTCGCTGAGAAAAATGTTCTACGGGACCTATCGTAATTCATTCGACGTCAGCGATTCCGTTGCAACAACCGAATGGGTGACCAGGCATGAGACAGATCTGTGGATCGAGCGCTGGTCCGTGATATTCGATCCTACTTCAGATCAGGAATTTTATAATTGGGGTCGCAGAGGAGGTATTAAAGCTTATGAAGTTTTTGAAATTCCGGAAACACGCAGATGCATATTCGTGAAAGGAACGGAACTTAAGATCCTGGTGACGATAGGCGATGTCGAGACCGCCGTGTTGCATGGGACGATATTGGACGACCACAGATCGGTATGGGGCAATTCGTTCTACGACGGGGAATCGGTGTTTGTGATTTCGGTCGATCTTTGTCCGGATTCGAAAACAATACGGGCGAGAGCCAAAAATACGACTTCGGGCGAGGATGTTTCAGAAAATTGCAAGATACTTCGTATCGAGTCCCGGATATATGGGTGATCTGTTATGATCCCGCATAAGAATCCGGGTCGGATGAATACGATCGATCTCCGGCTGTTAAACAATCGGTGTTCAAATCAAGTTTATAATTATTCTGAGGTCTGTTCCGATTTTATTTCTGATGTGTGATCAAGAATACGGAATGTGTGATTGAAATTAGGACGATAAGAGAGTTGATGCAGTGGCCGGGTACGTATACATATTAATCGGATCTGATATCGGGAATTGTTTCGTCGGGGGCATCGCATGACCGTTCTGATCCATCTGGGGCACCCCGGATTTTTACCGAAAATGTTGATCTATTGCATCAGCAGAAATCTTACCGACCCGTTATTTCTTGTCGATTTCACCTTTGCTTCTTCCGAAACCAGGTCCTTTTTAAGCACATGGAATGAACGCAATAACGCTTTTGGACACCTTGTATGCTATGCCGATTCCAGGTTCTGGGTCGACATGGAACCGGATTTGCTGGAAAAAGAGATAATCGGATTTTTTGATGAAATGCTTACCTCACAGAATATCGACATATCCGAAGTAAATCGTATCGTATCATTTTTTGACGGATTGAATGCTTTCGGAGTTTACTGTTGTGCCAAAAATAGAAATTTCGACATATTGTCGTTTGACGGGATTCCATTCGACACCATTCGTGAGAATTCTCTTTATACCTTATCTAAAGTTATGTACAAACCCGAAGCCGAATCTTATCTGACTCTGCTTAAAAAATACCGCGTTCTCTCCGTTTATTGTAAAAATATCGAAAAAATCGTATGCATAGGGAAACATCCGGTCGATAACCGCTGCGAAGATTTCGATTATTCTGAAATCATCGGTTCGATGAACGATTCCGATTTCAAGAAGGTTTCAGACCAGTTCCGTTGCCATCAAGACGATCTGACTTTTGATTATTTCGTACCTCTTCGTTCATACTCTTCGGTTAAGTATTCCGGTATACGGTTTTCCGAAAAACAATCTGATCCTCAAAAATTGCTGACCGTATACCGCAGATTATTCGATCATATCCTTAAACCCCGGGAGACCGTACTTTTAAAGGCTCACCCCAATTTTGCCATTCCCGAAGACGTTCTTAAAACATTTCCGAATGCTCTTTACTGCCCCGGATACTATCCATCAGAGTTTTTGAATAGGGATCTGAAAGATGCGCGCTGTATCTGTATCGGCGGTTCCACCGCGTCAATAATCGGCGAACCCTATCTCTTACTTCCCGAATCATTCTTCGGTGTGGGGAATTTGCTAAATCCCATTATGGTGTCATTGAAGATCATGGCCGATCTCGGTGCATATCCATTGAAATCTGTCGACGGCCGTTTAGAATATTATCGGGCAATTATCGATCTGATGGTGAACAAAGAATCCTGCTATTATGATTCGATGATCCTGGACGGAGAGCATACTCCCGTCGATGCCATCGAAGATTTTTTGGAAGACGGTTCGGCGAATATCACGTTCATCATAAATCCAACAGAGCACACGGCGGGATGCAAAACATTCCATGTTATCGAATATCCTGCTTGTGGATATCGTGAAGAATACATCGGGGGTCTTTCGGAATTCTATATTGAAGTTTATGATAAAAAGGAATTGATCTGTCAGAATCTGTCTGTTTCAGAAAGAAGATAATCTTACACTCAGAAGACTGAATTCCACTACTTAAAC
>CAVIXW010000094.1:0-8262 GCA_963646785.1 Acutalibacteraceae bacterium | reverse complement strand
CGGCAGCAAGCTGGAAAAGATCGGTGCGGAAGCGTTCGCAAACTGCGGTTCTCTCGATCATATCGCCATTGCGGGTTCGGTCACAATCGGAGGCTGGGCATTCAAAGACTGTACTGGTCTGAAAGTACTCGAGATCCCGATAGATCTGGACTGTTCCGGGGCAGGCAAGCTCATCTTCGACGGCTGTATCAATATCAATGAGATCACGCTCACCAAAGGGGACGGAGGCTGGAGCCAAACCGGCGGCCATCCCTGGCAGATCACCCAGGCCGACCTGACCGTGATCATTTCCGACGAGATCACCTCCGTCGGCGGTTTCTCCAACTGCACCAAGCTGAAATCCGTGGTCCTGAGCGATTACGTCAGCGAGATTAGAGACAACGCATTCGAGAACTGTTCCTCGCTCGAGACCCTGAGGATTAGCGTGAATCTCGATCACATAGGTAAGCGCGCATTCTTCGGTTGCAGCTCTCTCGTTTCGCTGAGCATGCCGCACAACCTCGGCGAGATCGGAGAAAGCGCCTTCGAGAACTGTACTTCGCTCGAAAGCATATACCTCGGCGTTGCCCTTCAGCAGATCGCCGACGGTCTGTTCCGCAACTGCTGTTCCCTCAGGACCATCGAGATCTCGGATACGGTCAAATCCGTCGGAGACAATGCCTTCGCGGGATGCACTTCCCTGGGGTCCGTGACCATGGGCAACTCCGTCGAGTCCATCGGCGATGGGGCGTTCCGGCATTGCGAAGCCCTCGCTTCCGTCGCCCTCGCTTCCGTCGAGGAGATCGGTGCGATGGCTTTCGATTGCTGCCACTCCCTTTCATCGGTGACCTTCGGCACCTCCCTCAGATCGATAGGGGTCGGAGCGTTCTCGTATTGCGGGTCCCTTGCCTCTCTCGTCATCCCCGATTCCGTCAGATTGCTGGGAGCGAATGCATTCGCCGGCTGTACGGGTCTGAAAGAGCTTACCGTTCCGGTCAGTCTCGACTGCGTCGCGGACAACGAACACCCGGTATTCGCCGGATGCGAGAACATCGAGAAGTTAACGTTCACCGCAGGTTCCGGAGACTGGTACGCATACGGTGCGGCAAGTTCCGATCCGTCCTATTACGCATACACGCCCTGGCAGTTGTGCAGGTCCTCTCTGAATGACGTAACGATCTCCGACGGCGTGAAATCCATCGGAGATCTCGCGTTCTATGACTGCACCGTTATCTCTGCCGTTACCATTCCCGAATCGGTCAGATCGATCGGAAGGTCCGCGTTCGAGAGCTGTACTGCCCTAGCCTCTCTGAGCATCCCGGGCTCCGTCATTGTCCTCGGAGCCTCCGCGTTCAGGGACTGTACGGGTCTGAAAGAGCTTACCGTTCCGGTCAGTCTCGACTGCGTCGCGGACAACGAATATCCGGTATTCGCCGGATGCGAGAACATCGAGAAGTTCACGTTCACCGCAGGTTCCGGTGACTGGTACGCATACGGTGCGGTAAGTTCCGATCCGTCCTATTGCGCATACACGCCCTGGCAGCTCAGCAAAGCGGCCGTGAACAGCGTGACCGTCGCCGACGGCGTGAAATCCATCGGAAATCTCGCATTCGCCGATTGTTCCAAGTTGGTCTCGGTCGCCATCTCCGCTTCCGTCGCAACGATCGGGGACCGCGTGTTCAGCGGATGTACCTCGCTTTCATCGATCGATGTCAGCGTGGCGAACATGTATTACAGTTCCGCCGACGGCGTTCTTTTCGACAAGGACAAGACCACTCTGATCCTGTATCCCGCAGGCAGGGCGGCCGATTCCTATACGATACCCGATTCCGTCAGATCCATCGGGGACCGTGCGTTCTACGACTGTACCGTTCTCAGAACCCTATCTTTCCCCGCTTCCGTGAACTCCGTCGGGGAGAATGCGTTCAACGCGGCATTCTATGATTCCGACGGCAATACCGTGCTCGAACCGACCGCGCATAACCTGGCGGGATCGATCTTTAAGAAGATCGGTGACAAATGGGTGAAACAGGGACCCTCGTCTTCACCCTCGTCCTTCGAAGTGAGCTGGGTGCATGTCGTCCTTGCGATCCTCATCACAGGATCTGCACCCGCCGTCGGTGTTTTGATTAGAAGATCGTTCTGAAAACACTATCGGGGCGAATGCCCCGCAAACATCTTGATCTTCCAGCTTGAATTGCGGTGTTCCGGACCGGGAAAAAGCGGTTCGGATCCGCATCCGGCTTAATCGCCGAAAGATAACCCATATATCGTAATCGGTAATCCGTACCGTATGTATCTAACAAGGGATGAGCAGGCGATCCTTGACGGAGAACAGGGCGCCGGCGCTCAGAAGGCCATGGAGCTGGTTACCGCACTGGGCAAGATATACGGTGCGGACAGTCTCGTCGACATCACGTCGGCGCATCTTTCGGGAGCATCGTACAAGACCATCGGCGAAGGCGGTCTGAAATATCTGTCGGACATGGTCGCCGGAGGCGCGACCGTCGCCGTTCCGTCAACCCTCAACCCTGTCGGGATGGACCGTGTCCGCTGGAAGGAAATGCATATCTCTCCCGAATTTGCCGAGAAACAGCTGCAGATCATCGACCTTTACGGGAAGATGGGTATCAAAAAGACCTGTTCCTGCACTCCGTATCTGGGAGACAACGTTCCGGCACTCGGGGATCATGTCGCCTGGGCCGAATCCTCCGCTCTTTCTTTCGTGAACTCGTACATCGGTGCCCGTACCAACAGGGAAGGCGGGCCCGGTGCTCTGGCCGCCGCCATTCTGGGAAAAACCGCAAATTACGGTCTCCATCTTGACGAGAACAGGGTGCCGACCGTTGTGGTGGACGTGGAGGGTATCGAGGATTCCGTGTTCGATTATTCTCTTCTGGGACAGGCGTTCGGAATGAAGGTGGGAAAGGGTGTTCCGTACTTCAGAGGCATCAACCCGACCGTGGAGGATGCCAAGACCCTGTCCGCCGCCATGGCCGCTGCCGGTGCCGTCGCATTATGGCATGCGGAAGACTGTACTCCCGAGGCGGGTAATTTCGACGTTTCCGGTCTCGAGCACATCACGATCGGCAAACTGGAGAGAAAAGAGGCGTTCGAGAAACTGAACACCGCAGACGATGTCGAACTCATCGCGATAGGCTGTCCGCATCTGACCCCGAAGGAGATGCACGATATCGCCGCCTTGCTGAAAGGAAAGGAAAAGAAGAGGAAAGACGTCGAGATCTGGTTCTGTACTTCGGAGAGCGTCAGGGAGCAATGTCCCGAAGATGTTGAAATAATGGAGAGATTCGGGCCGGTGCTCGCAGACACCTGCATGGTGGTGGCCCCCATCGAATCCACCTTTAAGAGAACGGGCACCAATTCCGCCAAAGCAGGAAACTATCTACCCACGCTGTGTTCTCAGAAAGTGGTGTTTTCGGAACTGTCCGATCTGCTGAAGGTGGTAGAATGATCATGAAAGGCAGAGCCATCTCCCCCGGGTATGCGGAAGGAGAGGCCATAACATACAAAGAACCGTTCAGCTTCCTCGGAGGCGTAGACGGAAAAACCGGTAAATTCAACGTCCGCGACGGGACCATCGACGGAAAGGTGTTCCTGTTTCCCAACGGAAAGGGATCCACGGTCGGATCCTATGTCGTGTACGATCTGATGGTGCAGGGTCACGCACCGACCGCTCTCGTTAACAGAAATGCCGAAACGATCGTCACCACCGGAGCGGTGATCTCCTCGGTTCCGATGGTCGACGGAGTGGATATCTCGCTCGTCAGGGACGGAGACAGGCTCGCCGTCGACGGAAGCAAGGGGTATGTCGAACTGAAAAATGTTACCGAGGTCGACATCGTTTCCGCAATGATCGCGGTGAACGGAAAATTTCTCATTCTTCACAGACCCAGCAGTTCCAGGTCGTATCCCGACAAGTGGTCGCTCGTCTCGGGACACGTGGAATACGGCGAGTCTTTCGAAGAAACCTCCCGCAGAGAGATCATGGAAGAGACCCAGATCTCGGTTTCCTATCCGAATGCGGAGTGTGCGCCGTTCAGGGTCAGGGAAGGGAACACCGTCTACAATGTCCACACCTTCCTGTATATTCTTCCGTCCGCAGAGGTGGCCCTCAACCACGAGAATACGGAATTCAGGTGGATTTCGCCGGAAGAGGCGGACACTTCGAAGATGGTAGACGGAATATCAGTCGCCATCGAAGCTTTCAAAGATCGTCTTTGATAATATTTCGATAATGATCTCGGGGGCATATGCCCCCTAAACCGTTTGGTTCAGATCTTGCTGGAGGAAACTCCGATGGAGATCGCCTTGCCGTTGATCTCCAGGTCCTGAACGCATTCGCCGGCAGGTTCGTCGGTGAATGTTATCTTTTTGGCACGGACCTCTCCTCCGATATGGTCTTCCCATAAGCGGAAGAGTTCCACGAGGTGTTCCTCTGCCTTGACGTCGCAGAATATGAATTCTTCCACGTCGAGCTTCATCGTCTTCCTCATCTGCTGGATCGCTCTGATAAGGTCCCTTCCCCATCCTTCCGCTTCAATCTCCGGCGTGATGGTGGCATCGATGTACAGGGAACCCTCTCCGAAGTCGACGGGTTCGGCCTTGAATGCGGGTTTGCTTCCGGGTGCGAGGTAGCAGATCTCTTTGATGTTGACCTGCTGTGCGAGGATGTCGTTGAAGCGTTCGACGTCCGCATTGACGGATGCGTCACTACCGCAAATGCATACCGCTTTCAGCGGCCATCTCTTCTTCGAACCCATCTTCTCCCTCTCGCTTGCGATCACCGTGTTGATCTTCTGGATCAGGGCCATGCTGTGCTCCAGGTTCTCGTCGATAAGGGATGCGTCTCCCTTCTGCCAGTCCTCCATGTGGATCGTCAGGAATTTTCCGCCCATGGCGGTGTATATCTTATCGGTGATGTGGGGGCAGATCGGCGCCATGACGACGGCCACGGACATTATCGATCTGTAAAGGGTGAAGTACGCGGCCTTCTTCGCATCGCTGGACTCCTCGTCCCAGCTCCTGTCCCTTACGAGGTGAAGGTACCAGCGGGAAAGGTCCTCCATGATGTAGTCCGTAAGGGCACGGGCGACCTTGTGGAGTTCGCGCGATTCGATGGACTCGGTAACGGTCATTTTCATCTTCTCGGTCCTCGAAAGCATCCATCTGTCCTCGTCGCTGAGCAGTTCCCTCATGGATTCAAGAGTGTACGCTTCGGGATTGAAGTTGTCGAGTGCCATATACATGGATGCGAAGTTGACGACGTTCCAGTAGGTGTTGAGGACCTTCCATGCATCCTTGGGTCCGAGTTTCTGGAACGCGGTATCCTCCCAGGGTGCGTTGGCGCTGATCATATAGAACCTGAGCGAATCCGCTCCGTACTGTTCGATGACCTCTTCGGGGGTCACGACGTTCCCGAGGGATTTGGACATCTTCCTTCCCTTGGAGTCGAGCATCCATCCGTGCATCATGACCTCGTCATAAGGCGCTTTGTCGAACGAGACGACGCCGGACGCCAATTGGGTGTAGAACCAGCCGCGGGTCTGGTCATGGGCCTCGACGATGAACTTCGGAGGCCACCATTTCTCGAACTCGTCCTTCTTGTGGGGATATCCCAGATCGGCCCAGGAAGCGACACCAGAATCGAACCAGACGTCGAGAACATCGGGGACCCTGTGCATCGTTCCGCTGCAGCCGGGGCATCTGAAGGTGACGTTGTCGATCCACGGCCTGTGGGTATCCATGCCTTCGGTGTAGCCGTCCCCGTCTTTCAGCTCCTCGTACTGTCCGATGACCTTTTTGGCACCGCAGGGACATTCCCATACGGGGAGGGGAATACCCCAGAACCTCTGCCTGGAGACGCACCAGTCCCTGGCGCCTTCGACCCAGTTCTTCTCTCTGCTGGACCCGGCCCAGTCGGGGACCCATTTCACGCGGTCGATCTCGGAGAGCATTTTGTCCTTGATCCTGGGGACCTCTATGAACCACTGACGCGTGTTCCTGTAGATGATGGGGGTCTTGCACCTCCAGCAGTGTCCGTATCTGTGCTTGATCTTCGATACGTTGTAGATGAGCCCTTTCTCCTGAAGGACCTTGATGATGTCCTCGTTCACCGCCCTGACCTTCTTTCCGGCCATCAGCGGGAATTCGTCGGTGTATCTGCCGGCTTCGTTCACGGGGCAAAATACCGGAAGTCCGTATCTCTTTCCGGTTTCGAAATCGTCGGGTCCGTGTCCCGGGGCGGTGTGGACGCAACCGGTGTTGTCTTTTTCGACGTATTGCGCATCCACGACGGCGAAAGTATACTCGGTGGGCCTGATGAATTTCTCGTCGATCTCGAACGGAGGCAGGTATCTGATACCGACCAGGTCCTTTCCGTTCTTTTCTTCGAGGATCTCGAAGGAATCGTATCCTCCGGCCTTCATCACATATTCGCACTGGGACTTCATTATGATGACGGTCTCGGATCCTTTTTCTCCGGACATTCTGACCTTGGCATAGGTCTCGTCTGGATGAACGGCAACTGCCAGATTGGACGGAAGCGTCCAGGGCGTGGTGGTCCAGATGAGGATGGAGACATCCTTCTCGTCCTTCAGGGGGAATCTCACCATGACCGTGGGGTCGGTCTCGTCGGAGTAGTCGATCTCGGCTTCCGCGAGGGCGGTCTCGCAGCGGGGACACCAGGTGACGACGCGGCTGGAATCCTTGAGGAGCCCTTTGTCGTAGGCCTGTTTGACGGTCCACCATCCGGATTCCATGTAATCCAGTTTGAGGGTCTGATAGGGCCTGTCCCAGTCCATCCACACGCCGAGTTTCTTGAATGCCTCGGTCATGGTGCCGTGGAGACCCAGAGCGAATTCCTGACAGGTTTTTATGAAGTTGTCTATTCCGATCTCTTCGATGATCTGTTTCTTGGAGTGCACGCCGATCTTCTTCTCGACCTGCACTTCGATCGGAAGTCCGTGCATGTCGAATCCGGGCTGGTCGCGGACGTTGAACCCGTTCATCCGCCAGTATCTGAGAAGGATATCCTTTACGGTCTTGTTCATGGCCGTTCCGAGGTGGATGGACCCCGTGGTGTACGGGGGACCGTCGACGAAGTAGAATTTCTCTCCGTTCTCTCTGGATTCCTTGGTCTTTTCGTAAGCGTGCTCGGAGGCCCAGAGTTCCTGGACCTCTTTCTCCAATTTCGGAGCCGAATAACTGCCTTGGATCTGCTTTATCATCGCAATTCCTCCGACCGGGGTTATCTTAACCGGTCGATGCAAGGCCATCGGCTGTTATTATAAAAAAAAGTAGGTCTTTCCGGCGGGCGTTCTGGGTATCGCCATATTACGGGGACCGCTCTTTGTGCAGAAGGTACTCCACGGTCAGTCCCGCCAGGGTAAATCCGAAGACGCCCGGCACCGACGGCAGCGATCCGAGAACGCTCTTCCCGTGCTCGTCCCGTTCCGAGGGCGATACGGAGACGTTCTCCGTAGAGAAAACGCAGGTCATGTTTCCGGTATCGACCTCCCTCATCTGTTTCCTGAGTTTGGAAGCAAGCGGGCATACCCGGGTTTTCGTCAACGTGGCCACCTGGGTCTTGGACGGATCCAGGTGCATGGCGGCACCCATGGACGCAAAGACGGGAAGTCCTCTTTCAAGTGCGGCAGAGTCTATCTTCGCTTTGTTGCCGATGGTGTCGATGGCATCCACCAGGACATCCCACTCTCCGTCCAGAATATCCGGGACGGTCTCTTCGCTGATGTACAGGTCGAGCCCTTCGATCGAGATGTCGGGATTTATGCTGCGGGCCCTCTCGCAGGCGACCTCCGCTTTGATCCTGCCTATCGTGGATGCGGTGCACAGGATCTGACGGTTCAGGTTGCTGGGCGAGAACACGTCCTTGTCCACGACCCGTAAGTTTCCGACCCCCGATCTGACAAGGGCTTCGATGGCATACCCTCCGACCGCGCCGCATCCGCAGACGATGACACGCGCGTTTTTCAGTTTCTTCACTCCCTCGTCGCCGATAAGTATCCTGGTCCGGGTACTGATGTCCTCTGTCATTGTATCGCCCTCTCTGCATTTTCCAATACGGTTTCCGCCAGTTCGTTTTTCGAAAGACCCAGCAGTTCGGATATCGAAGATACGAATCCGTTCATCGAAGTGAATCTTTCGGATGTGAACGGGGCATCCGTCTCCAGAAGAAGACGGTCCGGCGGAATACGCTTCAGAACCGTTTTCGCATTCTTCTCCGATTTCTCGAGAAGTCTCGGA
>CAVIXW010000093.1:7750-8332 GCA_963646785.1 Acutalibacteraceae bacterium | reverse complement strand
AACCTCTAGAATGTTATATCATATCAACACGGTGATTGCTTAGGAGGTATTTTTTCGATGTCTACCTGTAGTCTGCATACAATTTATATTACCCTGAATATCAACTAATTTTTATGAAGGAGGCGTGAATATCACAAAGAGAATTGTATTGTCGGTTGTCGCAATATTGGTATATGTTTCAGCATATGCTGTGTTCTCTTATGTCGATTCCACCGATGCCGATTCCCGTTATTCCGGTCAGTGCGGAAATAACGTTACATATGAGTTCGACGAAGTTTCTGGCACACTGACGATAAGCGGTTCCGGAGAAATGAGCGATTACTCCAAAAATTCGGCACCTTGGAATTCGTTTTACATAACCGCGATATGCATCGGGGACTCCGTCACGTCTATCGGATCCGATGCGTTCTACGGATGCGCTTCCCTCAAATCGGTCACGATCCCCGATTCGGTCTTGTCCATCGGATCCGATGCGTTCTACGGATGCAGCTCTCTCAAATCGGTCACGATCCCCGATTCCGTAACATCGATCGAGGAATGCGCGTTCTACGGATGCAACTCAGTCACCACCCTGACCCTGAG
>CAVIXW010000093.1:0-7740 GCA_963646785.1 Acutalibacteraceae bacterium | reverse complement strand
CCCTGAGCAATTCGCTCGCGTCCATCGCGGGATCCGCGTTCGGTCACTGTTCCGCTCTTACTTCCCTGACGATCCCCGATTCCGTCACTTCGATCGGTTTCGGTGCATTCGAGAACTGTTCCTCGCTCAATTTCTTAATTCTGGGTAATTCGACGGCTTCGATAGGGGCATATGCGTTCGAGGGTTGCTCTTCTCTAAAATCGGTCACGATCCCCGATTCCGTAACATCGATCGATTTCTCCGCATTCAGTCTCTGTACCTCCCTTCGGTCGATCGATGTCGGCGGAGACAATACGAAATACTGCTCGGTGGACGGTGTCGTCTTCAGCAAGGATAAAAAAACGCTGATCCAGTACCCAGTAGGTAAAACCGATACTTCGTATACGTTTCCGGATACCGTCGAAGATGTCGAGTTCTCCGCCTTCGAGTCCTGCAGTTATCTTCAGTCCGTCACCCTTCCCGACTCGCTCAGATCGATCGGGCCCCTCGCGTTCAAATCCTGTACTTCCCTCAAATTCATAACGATCCCCGATTCGGTTCAGAATCTGTCTTCTTCCACGTTCCAAAATTGTACGGGCCTTATCTCCGTATCCCTTCCCAAATCGCTCTTATACATCGGAGACAGGTTGTTCCTGGGTTGTTCCGTCCTCAGATCCGTGGTAATCCCCGATTACGTCGGATCTATCGGAGAATCCGCATTCAAAGACTGTGCCTCGCTCGCTACCGTGTCCATAGGCGACTCCGTCTTCAATATCGGAAATTATGCGTTCGCGGGCTGCGAATCCCTGGCTTCCGTCAGTATTCCCGACACTGTCGAGTATATGGGAAATTATGCGTTCGCGGGCTGCGGATCCCTTGTTTCGGCGACCCTCTCCGATTCCCTCATATCTCTGGGAAATTATGCGTTCCAGTCATGCACATCACTCGAATCCATAACGATCCCAGGTTCTGTCCTGTGGGTGGGGGAATCCGTATTCTACGATTGTCCTTCGCTCGTATCGATCGACGTCGATCAGAACAATGAGTATTATTGTTCCGAGGACGGCGTTCTCTTTTATATGGACAAGATCGCTTTGATCCAATATCCCGCGGGCAATACCAATCCCTCGTACGAGGTCCCGGAAACGGTCGCCTCGATCAGGTCGACCGCGTTCAGTTCATGTATTCATCTCAAATCAATCGATGTCAGCGATGGCAATGCGAACTACAGTTCGGAAGGAGGCGTTCTTTACAATAAGGACATATCTGTTCTGGTACAGTATCCGGCGGGAAAAACCAACGACCAGTTTACACTTCCGGATACAGTCAGATGTATCGGGACATCGGCGTTCAGTTCCTGCAGATTTCTGAAATCCGTGGTTATTCCCGACGATGCCGACACCATCGCGTCTTCCGCATTCAACGGTTGCACCTCCCTCCAAGCTTTCTTTGTCCACCCGGACAATCCGAATTACTGTTCCGAAGACGGCGTGTTCTTTAACAAGGATATGACCGTCTTGATACAGTACCCCGCGGCCAAGACGGATTCGTCCTACGCGGTCCCGGATACCGTCGATTACATCGAATCCTCCGCATTCGAAAGTTGTGCCTATCTCACAAGTGTCATTCTCCCCGACTCCGTCGGATCCATCGGAACCGGAGCGTTCTATAACTGTACCGCCCTGAAGGAGATCACCGTTCCGGTCAGCCTCGACTGTGTCGGAAACAACGACAGCCCTATCTTCGAAGGTTGTGTGAACGTTGAAAAGATGACCTTCACCGAAGGGTCCGGAACCTGGTATAATTACGGCATAGACAGCGGATTCTCATCCTATTACGGATACACCCCCTGGCAATTCAGCAGGTCCGTCTTTACCGCCATCGTCATTTCGGACGGAGTGGGCTCCATAGCCGACTATGTGTTCAACGAATGTACCAACATCACCTCCGTAACCATAGGCGATTCCGTTTCCACGATAAGGACCTCCATATTCAGGGGCTGTTCTTCCCTTGCCGACATCACCGTCAGTGCCGGCAACACGAATTACAGTACTGCGGAAGGGGTTCTATTCAACTACGATAAATCCGTTCTGATACAGTACCCCGTCGGCAAAACCGATGCCGCCTACACGGTTCCGGATACCGTCAAAACCATCGAATCTTTGGCTTTCCGCGGTTGTACGTCCCTCGAATCCCTGATCGTTCCGGATTCCGTGGAATCCGTCGGAGATTCCGCATTCTATAACTGTACGGGTCTGAAAGAAATCACGGTTCCGGTCAGCCTCAACTGTGTCGGAAACAACGAATCCCCCTGCTTTTTCGGATGTACTGATATCGAGAAGATAACGTTCACCAAAGGTTCAGGAACCTGGTACCGGTACGGAACCGAAAGTTCTCAAAAATCGTATTGCGGCTACGCCCCCTGGCAACTCAGCAAATCGGTTCTGACCACCGCCGTCATATCCGACGGGGTCGTAACCGTCGGGGACTACGTGTTCGAGGAGTGTGCCAACCTCACTACCGTAATGATCCCCGATTCCGTCACGTACATTGGAAGCTGGGCGTTCTTCAACTGCCCGGGCATTACCGTTCTGAACCTCGGGTCTGTGGAAACGATCGGAAATTATGCCTTCTACAAGTGTTACGCCCTATCCGCCCTAACTCTCGGCGATTCCCTCAGGTCGATCGGGGATTATGCGTTCAAAGACTGCACCCTGCTGACCTCCGTCGACTTCGGGCAGTCCGTATCTTCGATAGGAAGCTCCGCATTCAGCGGCTGCTCCAGGCTCGAAACGGTGAAACTTCCGGATTCCGTCGGATATATCGGAGAATACGCATTCCTCAGATGCACCAACCTGTCCTATGCGGATCTCGGCGATTCCGTCGATTGCCTGCGCGCGTCTGCATTCGAGGACTGTACCGATCTTACCGCTATCGAATTCGGTACTTCACTCACCTCCCTCGGGGACTCCGCTTTCAGCGGCTGCTCCAGGCTCGAAACGGTGAAACTCCCGGATTCCGTCCGTTCTATCGGGGTACGCGCGTTCGAGGACTGTGCCTCGCTGGCGTCCGTCAAACTCGGAGGCAATCTCGAATCGATCGAAAGCTATGCGTTCTGCGGCTGTTACCAGCTTACCTCGATATTGATTCCGGATTCGGTGATATCGATCGGAGATCACGCATTCTATTACTGTATCACCCTCAGGGATCTGCAGCTGGGTGCAGGCGTCTCCTCGATCGGGGACTCCGCGTTCATGGACTGCAGGGACCTTGCCATCGGGTCGATTTCCGGTTCGGTCGAAACGATAGGCAATTCCGCATTCAAAGGCTGTGTTTCGATAACCTCCATGACGATTTCGGATTCGGTCAAATCGATCGGAGAATCCGCGTTCAGCGGCTGTTCGTCCCTCCGCAATCTGGTCATCGCGGATTCCGTCACATATCTCGGCACATCGGCATTCAAAGGCTGTATCCGTCTGACGGAACTCACCGTCCCCGTCAGTCTCAACTGTGCCGGTTCCGCCAAAGAACCTATCTTTTCCAGCTGCAACAAGCTTGATAAAATAGTGTTCACCAAAGGGTCCGGGTACTGGTATGACTACGATTCCGATCCCGCCGGCCCGGATTTCTATAAGAACACTCCTTGGCAGAACAGCAGGCTGACACTGACCGCCGTCGTTATCGGCGACGGAGTATTGTCGATCGGAAATTCGGCTTTCACAGACTGCTCTGCCCTCCGTGACGTGACGGTCTCGGATTCCGTCATCTCTGTCGGAGATCAGGCATTCGAGGATTGCCGCGCCCTTACCGAGATCAGACTTGGCGGATCGGTATCGGCCATCGGATCCTCCGCGTTCCACGACTGTTATCTCCTCGATTCCGTATCTTTCGGCAACCGGCTTGAATCGGTCGGAGAATCAGCATTCGAAGGGTGCGAATCCTTAAAATCCGTCACCCTTCCGGATTCCGTCGGGTCCATCGGCGATCATGCGTTCAGGGACTGTTCCGTCATGACTTCCGTCGGGTTCGGTTCCGCACTGTCCGCGATCGGCGATTATGCTTTCATGGGTTGCATATCTCTTGAGAAAATCGCGATTCCCGATTCTGTTTCATCGATCGGCGCCTCCTCTTTCCGGGATTGTACCAAACTGGCAGAACTCACGGTTCCCGCTAGCCTCGACTGTGTCGGATCTTCCGATTCTCCCGCTTTCTCCGGTTGTACCAATATTGCGACCATCACCTTTACCAAAGGTGACGGAACGTGGTTCTCGTATACCGCCTTCGAAGATTATGAAAAAACACCCTGGAACCTTACCGCGGTCGATGCGCTGTCCGTCGTAATGGCCGATGATGTGACATCGATCGGATCTTCGGTACTCGGCAACTGTTCCGTTCTCAGATCGGTATACATTGGCAGGTCGGTTTCGTCGATCGGAGACATGGCATTCTATAATTGCATCTCTCTGTCTTCTTTCGAGGTTTCCGATGAGAACACAGCATTCGGTTCGGTCGACGGCGTGCTCTTCGACCATGACAAAACGATACTGTACCTTTATCCGAGAGGAAAAGCCGGCACGTCATACGATGTGCCGGACTCTGTTTCGTCGATCGGGCCCTATGCATTCAGCGGTTGTTCCACGCTTGCTTCGGTCACCTTCGGCAGGTCTGTCACCACCATCGGAGAGTCCGCATTCGAGGACTGTACAGGACTGAAAGAATTGACCGTTCCGATAAGTCTGAACTGTGTCGGTTCTCCCGATTCACCTATGTTCTCCGGATGCATAAATATCGAAAAGATCACGTTCATTCCGGGATCGGGAGAATGGCATCAGTACGGGACTTCCGATTACGAATACACGCCGTGGCAGATCACCGCAGTTCCGCTGGACATCGTAATCTCCGACGACGTAACCTCGATCGGATCTTATGCATTCAGCAACTGTTCCGTTCTCAGATCGGTATACCTGGGTATGTCGGTTTCGTCGATAGGGGATATGGCATTCTACAATTGCGCCTCTCTGTCATCTTTCGATGTTTCCGATGAGAACACCGCGTTCTGTTCGGTCGACGGCGTGCTCTTCGACCATGACAAAACGATACTGTTCCTCTATCCGAGAGGTAAAGCCGGTATGTCATACGATGTGCCGGACTCTGTTTCGTCAATCGGACCCTATGCATTCAGCGGTTGTTCCACGCTTGCTTCGGTCACCTTCGGCAAGTATGTCAGGGTCATAGGTGATTCAGCATTCGAGGGTTGTTCGCTGCTCGGATCCGTGACACTCCCGGATTCCGTCACCGTTATCGGAAACTCAGCATTCAAGGATTGTGCCGCGCTTGCTTCGGTCACCTTCGGTAAGTCGGTCACGGTCATAGGCGACTCCGCATTCGAGGGTTGCGTCAAGATCACCTCTGTGATCCTCCCGGAATCTGTCACTGCCATCGGCGATTCCGCATTCAGCGGTACCTCTATCGAATCCGTCACACTAGGCACCAATATCTCCTTCGTCGGGGACTCCGTGTTCAGCGACTGTACAGCAATCACATCCGTTACCATCTTGGGGGCCGGCACGGTCCTGGAGACCTCCGTGTTCGAGGATTGTACCGGACTGAAAGAATTGACCGTTCCGATAAGTCTGAACTGTGTCGGTTCTCCCGATTCACCCATGTTCTCCGGATGCATAAATATCGAAAAGATCACGTTCATTCCGGGAACGGGAAAATGGTATCAATACTCTGGTTCCGACTACGAATACACGCCATGGCGGATAACCGCAGTTCCGTTGGACATCGTGATCTCCGATCATGTGACCTCCATCGGAGATTCGGTATTCAGCAACTGTTCCGTTCTCAGATCGGTATATCTAGGCAGGTCGGTTTCGTCGATCGGAGATATGGCATTCTATAATTGCGCCTCTCTGCCATCTTTCGATGTTTCCGATGAGAACACCGCATTCTGTTCGGTCGACGGCGTGCTCTTCGATCATGACAGAACAATACTGGTTCTTTACCCGAACGGCAAAGCAGGCACGTCATACGATGTGCCGGAGTCTGTTACCGTAATCGGGGACTCAGCATTCAGCGGCTGTGCCACGCTTGCTTCGGTCACCTTCGGCAAGTATGTCAGGGTCATAGGCGATTCAGCATTCGAAGGCTGTACCGAGATCGCCTCCGTGGTCCTTCCGGACTCTGTTACTGTCATCGGGGACTCAGCATTCGGCGGATGTACCTCCCTTACATCCGTTGCCGTCTTGGGAGCCGGCACTGTCCTCGGGACCTCTCTGTTCGCGGATTGTACAGGACTGAAAGAATTGACCGTTCCGATAAGTCTGAACTGTGTCGGTTCTCCCGATTCACCCATGTTCTCCGGATGCATAAATATCGAAAAGATCACGTTCATTCCGGGAACGGGAAAATGGTATCAATACTCTGGTTCCGATTACGAATACACACCGTGGCAGATCACCGCCGTTCCGTTGGACATCGTGATCTCGGATTATGTGACCTCTGTCGGATCTTCGGCATTCAGCAACTGTTCCGGTCTCAGATCGGTGTACATAGGCATGTCGGTTTCGACGATCGGCGACTCGGCATTTTCTGGTTGTACCGGTCTGTCCGATCTCACCATTCCGGTCGATCTCGACTGTGTCGGAACTTGTGAAAATCCTATTTTCGAAGGATGTACGAATATCGAAAAGATCACATTCACCGGTTTCGGAAACTGGTTCGAATATGTTGCTTCCGAGATGGAATATACTCCCTGGAAACTCAGCCGTTCTGCACTGACCGCGGTTGTCCTTAGCGAGGGAATAACCATCGTAGGAAACTCTGCGTTCAAGGATTGCACTGCCCTCGATTCGATAAGTTTCGCCAATTCGATCACATCGATCGGAGAATATGCATTCGAGGGCTGTACCTCGCTGTCGTCTGTCACCTTACCGTATTTTATCGGATCCGTCAGAGAATATGCGTTCAAAGATTGTACCGCCCTCGCATCCGTCACATTGCCGGATTCGGACGTATCGATAGCAAAGAACGCATTCAACGGATGCACCTCTCTCGTCTCGTTCGAGGTGAGCGAGGACAATCCGAATTATTGTTTCGTCGACGGTGTGCTTTACAACAAGGATAAGACGGAGCTGATCAAATATCCCGCAGGCAACACCAACACTTCCTTCACGATCCCCGAGAAGGTCAGATCGATCGGAGAATATGCATTTTTGGACAGCACCTACCTAAGATCGATAACTATCCCGGACTCCGTGACCTCTATCGCGAGATCTTCGTTCTCGGGTAATTTCTATGATGCTGACGGCGTTTCGGAAATTACGCAATCGACAGCAGATCTTGCTGGATCCACGTTCGTCAAAAACGGTGACGAATGGGTAAAACAAAATTCCGACCTGCTTCCGTCTCCGAATCCGGCTCCTTCCGATGATATTTCTGCGGACGAATCGAATGTCATGTATCTGTTATTTTCGACGCTCGTCACCATTGCCCTGTTGGCAACCATCGAATTTATGCGGAGAAGAGATTTCTGAAACTGTTTCCTTCCCTTCTCCGCTATCGAAATAGAGAGGTCTCCGTTCGGCGGCAAATTCGAACACGAATATCCGCTGCAACCCGACCTAGACACATCTACTATATGCGCGTGAAGGGCCCGATTTTTTGATTCGGGCGGGCAGGGTTGATTTTTGACCCCCTACCTAAGAACGGTTAGGAAAGCAATAACTCGTGAACCAAGCTTTAGCAAAAATCAAAAAG
>CAVIXW010000092.1:0-8377 GCA_963646785.1 Acutalibacteraceae bacterium | reverse complement strand
TATTTAACCTCTAGAATGTTATATCATATCAACACGGTGATTGCTTAGGAGGAAGATTTATGCAGAGCCGACTATGATCGATTCGATTGAATTTTTGATCATCTGGGTTGTCACCCTCCTTCAAGTTTCATTTTCATTTCAAGACGGTCACTTCAACCAAGTTCGGTTCCAAGAACTGCTTTACATTGATAAAGATCGTCTCAGACTCCCGATAAACAATGATCCCCTGCGCAAACAACTTGACCTATATTCTGATTTGATCGAATCGCAGGAAGATTGATTACGACAATAACAGGTACGGATATCGTACCCGAAATGAGAGAATATGCGGCATTATCAAAGCCCCCGAGGACAATCCCCAGAGGCTTTGATAAATCACGGATAAGATTCAGCAGATCATTCTGCGAAGAACGAAGGGAAGCACACCGCCGTTGGAGATATACTCGACTTCGATCGGTACATCAACCCTGCAGACGGTATCGAAGCAGACTTTGGTCCCATCGGCTTTTGTAGCGGTCACACGGATGGTCTTTTTCGGGGCCAATCCGGAAAGCTCGATGTCTATGAACTCGGTTCCGTCGAGACCCAGGGACTCGACGTTCTCTCCGTCCCTGAATTGCAGAGGAACGATACCCATTCCGACAAGATTGGACCTGTGGATCCTCTCGAAAGACTGTGCGATGACAGCTTTTACTCCGAGCAGAAGCGGCCCTTTGGCGGCCCAGTCCCTGGAAGATCCCATACCGTAATCTTTTCCGGCAAGAACGACCAGAGGGGTTCCGTCGTCGATGTACTTTCTGGAAGTTTCGTAAATGAAATCGACCTTTCCGTCGGGCAGATACTTGGAATAACCCCCCTCGGTTCCAGGAGCGATCTGGTTTCTCAGCCTGACATTGGCAAAAGTTCCGCGGGCCATGACCTCGTGATTAGCCCTCCGGGACCCGTAAGAGTTGAAATCCTTCTTCTCGACTCCGAGGGAGATCAGATACTTCCCGGCAGAGGAATTCTCGCTGAATGACCCGGCGGGAGAGATGTGGTCAGTTGTGATGGAATCTCCGAGTTTGGCGAGACATCTCGCACCGCGGATGTCCCTGATCTCGGGTGCGTCGCCGAGATGTTCGAAGTAGGGCGGATTCCTGATGTATGTGGACTTGTCGTTCCATCCGAAAAGAGCGGTATTGCTGCATTCGATGGAGTTCCACCTGTCGGAACCCTCGAAGATACCCGAGTAACCGGAGGCGAATGCCTGCTTTGTCACATATTCGTTTACGACGGCCTTGATCTCTTCGTCGGAAGGCCAGATATCCCTGAGGTAGATCTTCTTTCCGTCTTTCTCGGCAATGGGTTCTGTGGTCAGATCGATATCGATCCTTCCGGCCAAGGCAAAGCAGACCACCAAAGGCGGAGACATAAGGTAGTTGGCCTTCACCAGGGGATGGACCCTGCCCTCGAAGTTCCTGTTGGAAGAAACGGCGGAGGCCACGGCGAAGTCGTTGTCGATGATCTCTTTGGAAACCTCGTCGGAAAGCGGACCGGAGTTTCCGATACAGGTCATGCAACCGTAACCGCAGTTCTGGAACCCGATCTGGTCGAGATACTTCTGCAATCCGGACCTGGTGAGATAATCGGTGACCGCCTTGGATCCGGGGGCCAGCGAGGTCTTCGTGAACGCAGGCGGCCTTATACCGAGTTCGCAGGCTTTTTTGGCAACGAGACCCGCGGCGATCATGACGGACGGGTTGGCCGTGTTCGTACAGGACGTGATGGATGCGATCGCAACGGAACCGTCGCCCATCTTTCCGGCCTCGGGTATCCTCTGTTCCTTGTATCCGAGAGCGACCATTGTCTCGCCGAACGAAGCTTTGAGGTCCCTGAGAACGATCCTGTCCTGCGGTCTCTTGTGTCCCGCGACACATGGTTCCACATCACCGAGATCGAGTTCGAGGGTGTCGGTGTACTCGGGAATGTGTTCCGGATCGTACCAGAGCATCTGCTCCTTCTCATAGATCTCGATGGTTTTGATGTGGTCTTCGGGCCTGTTGGTGAGCCTGAGGTAGTCAAGGGTCTTCTGGTCCACGGGCATAAATCCCATGGTGGCCCCGTACTCCGGACCCATGTTGGAAATGGTGCTCCTGTCGCTGACATCGAGTGACTGGTATCCCGGTCCGTAAAATTCGACGAACTTTCCCACGACGCCTTTCTTCCTGAGCATTTGAACGATGGTGAGGACCAGGTCGGTGGCGTTGACCCCGGGCTTGAGCTTTCCCGTCAATTTGAAACCGACAACATCCGGAAGCGCCATATACGAAGGCTGACCGACCATGACCGCTTCGGCCTCGATACCTCCGACGCCCCAACCGGCAACTCCGAGACCGTCGATCTGCGTGGTGTGGGAATCGGTACCGAAACAGGAATCGGGGTAGGCGATCTTTCTTCCGTTCTCCTCTTTGACATGCACAAGCGGAGAAAGGAACTCGATGTTCACCTGATGGCAGATACCGTTCCACGGAGGAACGGCCACGAAATTCTTGAACGATTTTTGAGCCCATTTGAAAAGTGCGTACCTCTCCTTGTTCCTGGAAAAATCGATCGCCTCGTTCTTCTCCATGGCATCGGCGGTACCGGCACAGTCCGTCTGAATGGAGTGGTCGATGACCAGGTTGACGGGGATGATCGGATTGATGGATTCCGGTTCCTTGCCCATGGCGGCAACGGCTTCCCTCATGGATGCAAGATCGGTGACGACGGCACCTCCTGTGAGGTCCTGGAGAAGAATGCGGGCAGGGATCCAGGGGATATCCTTATCGTTTCCCTTCGGAGACCAGGATGCGACATTTCTGACGTCGTCGTCGTTGATGGTCTCTCCTCTCTGCCTGAGGACGCCTTCGATCAATATCCTGACGGAGTAGGGGATCTTTTTCAGATCTTTTATGACGCCTTTCTTCTCGAGTTCCCTAAGGCTGAACACGGTGAGTTCGCCCTCGGGCGTTTTGATGGTCTTTGTGCAGTCTCCGATAGCGTTCATAAGGAATCAGCTCTCTGCGTGTGCGATAGAGGTCTATATAATAAAATATGCGCTGTGGACCGTATCCGAATCGGTTTTCGTACCGGAATATGGTCGAAAATGACGGGTTTGAAACAAATTTCTTATTACCCCGACCGCATTCCGGACCCGTGTCAAAGATACTTGTCGTGGGAATGGGGATATCGGGTTCCGCCGTAGCCCGGATGATAGCGGACGGATCCGACGATGCCCGGGTCGAGATAATCGATAAAAACAGCACCGTCGGCGGGAACTGTTTCGACTATAAGGATGAAAACGGGATCATGGTCCACAAGTACGGTTCCCACATATTCCACACGTCCGACAGGGAGGTTTGGAACTTCCTTTCGAGGTTCGCTTCGTTCAACACATACATGCACAGGGTGTATGCCGTCATCGAAGGGAACGAAGTGCCCATTCCGTTCAACTTCGACTCCGTCCGCAGGTGTTTTCCTAAGACCCTGGCGAACCGCATCGAGAAGAAATTGCTTTCGGCCCGGCCGTACGGTTCCAAGATCCCGATACGGGATTTCATGGAACAGGGGGACGAAGACCTCAGATTCCTGGCACAGTACGTTTACGACAACGTGTTCGTCCGTTATACCGAGAAGCAGTGGGGAAAGGACCCTTCGCAGATCGACGGCGCCGTCACCGCCCGGGTGCCCGTATATCTGAGCCGCGACTGCAGATATTTCCAGGACGTTTTCCAGGGGATCCCTTCCGAAGGGTATACCGACATGATCGGAAAAATGCTCGATTCCCCCCGCATCGACAAAAAATTCAATCTTGATTTCAGGGATGTTCTGGATAAAGACAGCTACGACCGCATCCTGTATACCGGGCCTATCGACGAACTGATGGACTACCGTTTCGGACCCCTGCCGTACCGCAGCGTCCGCTTCAGGCTGGAGACCCACGACTGCGAACACTATCAGGACAATGCGGTCATCAACTACCCCAACAACTACGATTTCACCCGCATCCACGAATACAAGTATTACCTGAACGACAGGTCAGACAAGACCGTTATCGCCAAGGAATATCCCGAAGAGTTCGTCATCGGCAGGAATGAAAGGTATTATCCCGTTCCCTCCGACGATACGGCCGAACTCTATCGGAAATATCTCGGGGCCGCCGAGAAAGAGCATCCCAACATCAGTTTCCTCGGACGCCTGGGCGATTACAGGTACTACGACATGGACAAAGCCGTTGCCAGGTCCATGGAAGTGTACAACACCCTGTTCGGTCACGGAAACGAACGATCCGGATGTCCGGAACAGAAGTGAAACGATGCGGCACACGGTCCTCCAACATATCGTCCTGGATCCCGATCCCCGGTTCTCGGGACTGTATTCCCGCGAAAACCGCTCTTTTCCGGTCAGTCTGAAACCCGGAGAAGTTCTTGATCTCTGCGCCCACTTCAATTACATTCCGTCGGGAAAAATTTCGAAGTACTGCTCTGTCGTGGAGATGTCGCTGGTCTTGGAATTCGAGGGGGAATTGACGGTCGATTCCCGTTGCATAAACAAAGATTCGGTAAAGACCCAGACATTTGATGTAGAAAGCAACGTACCCGTAAGGTTCGACCATTCCGGTTCCGAATTGATAGGATTCGTGTTGCATGCCGGACCGTCCGGATGCCTGCTGCGGTCCGGCAGAATACTCGCATATTCGGAGAATATCAGACAGGTATGCCCGGCAATGGTCATCTGCACATTCCGCAAAGAAGAAGTGGTGAAAAAGAAGATCGCGAAACTCAGATCGGCGGGCGTCTGCGGATCCGTGAAGATGGTAGTGGTCGATAACGGGCAGACCCTTGGGGAACTGGGAGAAGATGTTTCCCTGATCTATTCGCCCAACTACGGCGGGTCCTCGGGATATACGAGAGGTATGATGGAATGCATGAAGGATGAGCACATCACCCACATCATCCTCAACGACGACGATGCCGAATTGGATCCCGAGATCGTTTTCCGCACAGGTTCGCTCTTTTCTCTTCTGACCGATGAAAATGCCGACGCTACCCTCGGCGGGACCATGTTGCTTTTCGAAAAACCCAACATCGTCCATGAATCGGGTGCCACCCTTTATTCTATCGGAGTGCAATCTCTATGCCGGGACCTGGACATGATGAAAGAATCCGACAATCTGGCACTTGCATCGGACAACTATTGCGAATACTTCGGATGGTGGTATTTCGCCGTTCCGACCGCGGTGGTGAAAAAGATCGGTCTGCCGCTTCCGATGTTCTTGAAATACGATGATGTCGAGTATGGTCTGAGGATCGACAGTCCCAAAATAACATTATGCGGCATTTCGGTATGGCATCCCGGATTCCGCTTCAAGTTCAACCAGACGTCCGCGTATTACTCTTTCAGAAACTTCCTGGTGAGCGGAACGGTCCATGAACGCCTGAACAGGGACATCATCCGCCAACTGTTCGAGAACATAGAGATCGATGTTGCCGGATATCGGTACGTCACGGCAGAAACAAAGATCGAAGCCGTATACGATTTCTTAAAAGGTCCGGATATCCTGTTCGGAATGTGCCGGAACGGACCCTGGGTAGGAAAAGACGTTCAAACCGGAGACATCGGATCCCTGAGAAGAGGCCTGAATGTCATCGACCGTGCGCCCGATGCAAACCGTGTTTTACGCATGTTGTCCCTGAACGGACTCTTCCGTCGCCCTGTCGGCGACGTCGTGCTTGATTTCTTCGAGCCCAGAACCTCGGAATTCTACCGTATCCAAAATATCCTTTACACCTTCGATACAGGTGCCGGGACCGTATGTTCCAAAGACAGAAGACTCAGCTTGAAACTGCTGCTCAGGATCGTCAAACTGAGGTCGGTGTTCCGGTTCGGATTCGGAAAGGTATCCGGACAATACAGAGATACGTTCGAAAAATATACTTCCGAAGAATCCTGGGAAGAGATCCTCGGGTTGAAAGAACAAGCTCCGACCGACCATAAGGTCGATCGGAGGTAAAGATATCATTCGCTCTTGATCAGGGAACGGAGATAATCGAAATAACTGTTTGATTTGAATTTCTCAAGCCTGTCGGAAAGTTGCTTGTGGGTGATGAATCCTCTTTTCAGGGCGATCTCCTCGGGACTTCCGATCAATGCTCTTCCGGTCGACTCGATATTGTGGATATAGTTGGATATATCCAGCAGGGAATCGAAGGTACCGGCATCTGCCCACATGGTCTCCTCTTTGAGGACCTGGGCCCGAAGTTGGCCTTTTTCCAGATAGATTCTGTTAAGATCCGTGATCTCCAATTCTCCCCTTGCGGAAGGTTTCAGGGCCTTGGCATAGCTGCAGGCGTTCTTATCATAGAAATACAGGCCGGTCACGGCATAGTTGGACTTCGGCTCTTTGGGTTTTTCTTCAAGAGAGATAACGTTTCCGTCCTGGTCGATCTCGGCAACACCGAATGATGACGGGTCCGGAACCTGTTTGCAGAACACGGTGGCCCCTTCGGACAGGGACATTGCGGTCGCAAGCAGTTCTTCAAGCTCTTCTCCGGAGAATATATTGTCGCCGAGAGCGATCGCGACGCTGTCGTTGTTTATAAACCTTTGACCCGCCAAAAGTGCATCAGCGATACCTTTCCGGACTTTCTGGACTGCGTATTTGATGGAAATTCCGAATTCGGATCCGTCACCGAGGAGCCTCTTGAAATAGGCTTTGTCTTCCTTGCTCACGACCACCAGTATGTCGGTGATTCCCGCACTCATCAAAGTGGAGAGGGGGTAATAAATCATCGGTTTATCGTAAATCGGAAGCAGTACCTTGGAAATGTGCGCCGAGGCTGGATACAGCCTGGTCCCCTTGCCAGCTGCAAGTATGATTCCCTTCATCGACGATTGATTACAATTCCATATATTAACGATGTGGGTTTGTATTAAATACAATAATTGCAAAAATGTCACTTTTGCCATAAACCCAAAGTATCTGATAGCTGGACCAACAACTATTTTATCAATGAGGCGATTGGAGGTCTGTGGGCCCGTGGGGTAGCTTGGTATCCTTGGAGCTTCGGGAGTTCTTGACTCCGGTTCAAATCCGGACGGGCCCACTCATCTTTATGTCAATTGATATACGGAATTCCGTGTTCTCGAACTGTCTGGCTGCCTTTTTCGGTTGACTTCTTGCCGTTTTTACGGTTCGGGTCCATTGTGTGGGTCCAAGGCCCCTTGGGAAATGGATTCACACCTTCCCAATGACCGCTGGTTTTCGGTGTTCATCAGTATGTTCCTGACCTTCCCGAGGACCATCTTGTCGCGATAGTCCGCGTAGAACTTCTGCGTGGTCTCCACCGAATCGTGCCCCATGCAATGGGACACGTATTCAATCGGAGGCCCCTGTCGAGCATCCTCTGCCCGCAGGAGTGCCTGCCGCCTCTGAGCATGAGGGTCTCGCCGATGGCCTCTTCACGTGCTTCTTGTACCTGCTCATGGACTGCTGCCTGACGAATTCCCTGTCCGATCTGAACGGCGGAACATCGCATCGCTCTGCATCCCGCGGTACCTGAGCTTCATCTCGCGCACCCACAGATACTTCTCAATGATGTCGGAGACGTCGTCGTTAAGCGGGACATCCCTCGCCCGGCCCCACGATCCCTCGCCCTTGACGTGCCTGATGTGGATGTGCAGATTCTCGTCCAGGTGGTGGACGTCGTGGACGTAAAGTTGCCTGGCCTCTTGGGGCCTGAGCCCGGCGGCGCATCCGAGAATGACCGCCACGCATCCCTGGAGGGTGCTCCAACTCCCGGTTGATTTCGCGAGGTCGTAGATTTTCTCGATGGCTTCGTCGCTCAGAGGCTCCAGCTTGCCGTTGTAGCTCTTGGGTCCCCTGTTTCCGTAGATGACCTTGTAGAGCCTCATGGCGTTGTTGTCCACGTACGTGAGCGGGTCGCCGATGGCGGTGAGGTTTCCTGATGGTCGAATCCTTGATGCCACAGCTGCGCCTGCATATGACGTAGGCCGCGATACCCTCCATGGTGATGGGGATCCGCATCACCGAAAACCCCTCATCTTTCGGATCTCGCATCAGGGGCGGCGAACCCGTCTCCGTTCATGACGGAATCGATCCTTATCTTGGGCACCTGTTTCCAGAACGCCATGCCGATGAGGATCACCCGTCCCTCCATGCCGTTGTAGTACTCGCGGTCGTGGATCTGCTCGAAGGCCTCCGCCACCTTGGCGTTCAGGTCCTTCTTCTTATCGGCGACCTTTAGCTCGAAGATCATAAAAGGAATGCCTTGGACCTTGGGGCTCAGAAGGATATCCACTCTGCCCTGTCCTTCGGGGGTCTCGACCTTCACCCTGT
>CAVIXW010000091.1:0-8377 GCA_963646785.1 Acutalibacteraceae bacterium | reverse complement strand
TACGACACGGACGGCGAAACGAAACTCGAACCGACGGCGGCCAATCTGGCAGGTTACACATTCAAAAAGGTTGAAGACAAATTCATTAAACAAAAGTCGACACCCTCGGAAGATCCCAATGTAATATCGGGTAAATGCGGAGAAGAGGTCGCCTATGAATTGAATCTCTCAACCGGAATTCTTACCATCAACGGTTACGGGCTGATGGAGTCCTATTGCAGCGGCAAATCCCCCTGGTTCCTCTACAAAGATTCCATTACCTCGATCGTAATCAGCGGTAATGTCACATCGATCGGTGATTTTGCGTTCGAAGGCATCACTTCCATAGGCTCTGTTACCATCCCGGACTCCGTCGCATCCGTCGGAGCATCCGCATTCGAAGGCTGTTTCAACCTAGCCACGGTCAAACTCGGCATGTCCGTCGATTCCCTCGACAGGTCTGCGTTCGAAGGTTGTACTTCGCTTGCTTCGTACGTCGTATCCGACGATAACGGTACCTACTCCTCGATCGACGGCGTTCTTTTCAGCAAAGACAAGACCGCACTGATCCAATACCCGGTGGCCAATGAAGGAACCGCCTATGAGATCCCTGGCACAGTCAAGATCATCAAATCCTCCGCATTCAAAGGATGCACTTCCCTCTCATCAATCACCATCCCGGATTCCGTAGAGACCGTTGAAGAGGGTGCTTTCGACATTGGATTCTATGACCCAGCCGGTGAAAACGCACTCGATCAGACCGTCGAAAAGCTTGCCGGTTCCACCTTCGGCAAAGTTAACGGCAAATTCGTCAAACAGAAGGAATCCGGTAAATGCGGAGAAAATGTCGCTTATGTGTTGGATTTCTCCACCGGGGCCCTTACTATCGGCGGATCCGGGGAGATGAACTCCTATTTCAGCGGTAAAGCACCCTGGTTCTCCCACAGAGTTTCCATAAAATCAATCGAAATTGCCGATACCGTCGCATCGATTGGCGACTTCGCATTCGAAGGCATAACTGCTATCGATACTGTCGCCATTTCCGATTCGGTCGAAACAATCGGTGCATCAGCATTCGAAGGCTGTACTTCCATTGCTTCGTTTGCTGTATCCGAGAAAAACGAATCCTACTCTTCAATCGAAGGTGTTCTTTTCAGTCATGACAAGACCCGTCTGATAAAATACCCGGTGGCAAAAGCAGGAACTTCCTACGAGATTCCCGACACAGTCGAGGCGATTACATCCTTTGCGTTCAAAGGATGCGCTTCTCTCATATCGATCACCATCCCCAAATCGGTCACATCCGTCGAAAAGGGTGCATTCGATAGGGAATTCTATGACTCCGATGGAAAAATCGAACTTGAACCGACTGCTGAAATACTGGCCGGTTCCGCCTTCAACAACGTCGGGGGCAAATGGATCAAAGTGAAACCAATTCCCTCGGAAGACCCCAACAAGATTTCCGGCGAATGCGGAGAAAATGTCACGTATGAATTTGATACGTCTGCCGGAATTCTCACCATCGGCGGTTCCGGGGAGATGAACTCCTATTCCGACGGTGAAGCACCCTGGTTCTCCCACAAAGATACCATTATTTCTGTACACATAACCGGTTCCGTCACATCAATCGGTGATTTTGCGTTCTACGGTTGCACTTCCCTCGCATCCGTAACCATCCCGGATTCCGTAGAGACCGTCGGCGTATCCGCATTCGAAGGCTGTACCAAACTTGCTACCGTTAACTTCGGCAAGTCAGTCAGATCCGTCGATGAGACCGCATTCAAGGGGTGCATATCACTTGCTTCGTACGCCGTGTCCGACGAGAACCGTATATTCGCTTCTATCGACGGTGTACTTTTCAGTAAAGACGGGGCCGCACTGCTCCAATACCCGGTGGCCAAAGAAGGAACCTCGTACGAGATCCCCGGCATCGTCAAGATTATCAAATCCTCCGCGTTCAAGAGTTGCGCTTCCCTCTCATCCATAACCATCCCTGATTCCGTCACCTCCGTCGAAGCGGGAGCTTTCGACATGATCTTCTATGACTCAGCAGGTGAAAACGTACTCGAACAGACCGTCGAAAACCTGGCAGGTTCCGCCTTCGACAACAAAGACGGCAAATGGATCAAACAGGTATCCGTTCCGCCGGTAGATCCCGACAGGGTGTCAGGCGAATGCGGAGAGAATGTCACTTACGTATTGAATCTCTCCACTGGAGCTCTTACTCTCAGCGGTTCCGGAAGGATGGGATCCTATTCCAAAGGCGATGCACCTTGGTATTCCAACAGAGATACCATTACTTCGATCGTCATCGGCGACAATATCACATCGATTGGCGACTTTGCGTTCGAAGGCATCACCTACATCGAATCCATTTTAATACCCGATACGGTCGAAACCATCGGAGCATCCTCGTTCGAAGGCTGTTCCGACCTAGCTACGGTCAAACTCGGCAAGTCCGTCGATTCTATTGATATGTCTGCGTTCGAAGGATGTTCATCACTTGCCTCGTACATCATATCCGAAGATAACGGTACATACACATCGGTCGACGGTGTTCTCTTCAGTAAAGACAAGGCCGCCCTGATCCAATACCCTGCGGCCAAAGCAGATGCTTCATACGAAATACCTGCTGCGGTCAAGATCATCAAATCCTCCGCGTTCAAGGGATGTGCTTCCATATCATCGATCTCCATCCCCGATTCGGTTATATCCATCGAAAAGGGTGCATTCGATAGGGAATTCTATGGCTCCGATGGAAAAATCGAACTTGAACCGACTGCCGAAATACTGGCCGGTTCCACCTTTGACAACATAGGCGGAAAATGGATCAAACAGGCATCCGTTCCCCCGGTAGATCCCAACAAGATCTCCGGCGAATGCGGAGAAGGCGTCATTTACGAATTGGATCTTTCAACAGGATCCCTAATCATCAGCGGTTCAGGAACAATGTATGATTATTTCAACGGTATCGCGCCATGGGATTCGTATAAAATATCCATCAGATCCATCGTCATCGAAGACTCCGTTACGTCGATCGGTGCTTTCGCCTTCAGGGGTTGTACCGCACTGAGCACTTTGACCATCCCGGATTCCGTCACATCGATCGGCGATCACGCGTTCGAATGCGTTTCTTCTATCGGATCTATCATCATTCCCGATTCCGTCGGGTCTGTCGGTGCATCCTCTTTCGAAGGCTGTACCCGTCTTGTCACGGTCAATATCGGTAAGTCCGTCAACGCCATCGGCGAGTCTGCATTCGGCGGATGCATTTCCCTTTCTTCGTTCGTTGTTTCCGCCGAAAACGGTGTTTACAGTTCGGTGGACGGAGTTCTTTTCAACAAAGACAAGAGCACTCTGATCCAATTCCCCGCGGCAAAAGCAGATGCTTCATACGTAATACCCGATTCCGTCACTGCCGTCACGGCCTCCGCGTTCAAGGGTTGCGCTTCCCTTGCATCCATCACCATCCCCGATTCCCTCACGTCCGTCGAAGAGGATGCTTTCGATATGATCTTCTATGATCCAGCTGGCGAAAATGTACTTGAACCGACCGTTGAAAACCTGGCAGGTTCAACTTTCAGTAAAGTTGAGTGCAAATTCATCAAACAGAAGGAATACGGTAAATGCGGAGAAAGCGTCACTTATGAATTGGATCTTTCCGCCGGAACTCTCGCCATCAACGGTTCCGGAAATATGGGATATTTTTCCACAGGTGCTGCACCTTGGTCGTCTTATGAAGACCTCATCACCTCAATCAGTTTGAGCGGTTCCGTAACATCTATCGGTGACTTTGCCTTCGAAGACTGTTCCAATCTGGCCACCGTCAAATTCGGCATGTCCGTCCGCTCCATCGGTGAATCAGCGTTCAAAGGATGCGTTTCCCTCACGTCGATAACCATCCCCGATTCGGTCGAAATAATCGGAGCCTCCGCATTCGAAGGCTGCACCGGACTTAAAGAACTTACCGTTCCGGCAAGTCTCGATTGCGTCGTTTCCAACGATAACCCCTGTTTCTCGGGATGCGTAAATATCGAAACAGTGACATTCACTAAAGGAGACGGAACCTGGTACTGCTACAATACAGGCAGTTCCCAGAAAGTTTCTCTGAGTTTCCATTCAAGGATACTCAATGACGATGTTCAAGGACATTTATCAGTGTCCGATTACAGATACACGCCGTGGCAGCTCAGCAGACCTGTCCTGACCACTGTCATTATCTCCGAGGGCGTAATCTCCATCGGAGATTCGGCATTCAGGGACTGTTCCGCCATCAACTCCCTGACTCTCGGCAATACGGTCGCTGTCATCGGAGACTCCGCCTTCAGCGACTGTACTTCGTTGGTCTCCGTGGTCATCCCCGGGTCTGTCTCATTCATCGGAGACTCTGCATTCAAAAATTGTACCAATCTCACATCAGTCACCCTGCCGGATTCCGTCGGATCGATAAGAGAAAGCGTGTTCAGCGGATGCAGTTCCTTAAAAGCATTCGATGTGAGCGAGGAAAGCTCGAAATACTGCAGTATAAACGGTGTTCTGTACAGCAAGGATATGACGGAGCTGATACTGTATCCCGCGGGAAATACCAATACTTCGTTCGTTATACCTTTCGGTGTAAAATCGATCGGAGCCCATGCATTCGGCGGTAACCCCTCACTGACCACTATCACCATCCCCGATTCCGTGACCTCAATCGCAGCCACAGCATTCTCCGGTAAATTCTACGATACAGACGGTATATCCGAAATCTCGCAGTCTGCTTCGGATATGGCAGGATCGACATTCGAGAAGACCGGCGGCAAATGGCTCAGACAGGGTTCCGATCCGCTCCCTGTTCCTTCGCCGTCCCCTTCCGATGCCGGATCGGGTAACGGATCGATGACGATCTACATCATCATTGCAATGGTTGTCGTCATCGCCTTATCTGCGGTAGCAGCAGTAGTGAAGAGGAAACACTCCTGAAAACTCTTTGCCGGGGATCAAACCCTGGCACAAATCATAACATTCACATCGGGGCTGATGTTTAGTGTTGATATAATTTATATTTTGTATATTATCCGTCAC
Source organism: Acutalibacteraceae bacterium (assembly GCA_963646785.1). GTDB lineage: Archaea > Thermoplasmatota > Thermoplasmata > Methanomassiliicoccales > Methanomethylophilaceae > Methanomethylophilus. The sequence continues at coordinate 3,334 of CAVIXW010000091.1, read as the reverse complement.
AGCCTGTCATTGTTTTGTCTACACTATATTTATATTAATATTAACCAAACGTTCAAATTAATTCAAGAGGGGTAAACATTCTCCGGAAATCTGTAATATCGATCGTTACCGTAATGATCGCCGTTTCGGCATTTGTTCTGCTGATCGATACAGAATCCGAGGAATCTTCTGCACAGGACCACATCTCTGCAGGACAATGCGGAAGGAATGTCAGCTATTACCTCTACTCAGACGGCACTCTGGAGATCTTCGGTTCCGGCGACATGTACCAGTACGGCAGCTCCCCTGCTCCGTGGTACAAATATCGTGACAGTATCGCGAAGATCGTCGTATCTCCGGCCTCGGAGAGCCTCATCACCAAGCTCGGGGCGGGGGCATTCCGCGATTGTAAAAATGTTACGGAAATAACCATCCCGATAACGCTCAACAGCGTGGTTTCCGACAAGAATCCCGTTTTTTCGGGCTGCACCAATATCGAAAAGATCAACCTGACCTTCGGAAACGGAGGATACGGATTCAGCTATTCCGCTTTCGAGGGATCGGACTCCTGGTACCAGAACACACCCTGGTATCTGAGCAGGGATACTCTCAAAGAGATCGACTTCGCGTACGGGGTCCGCGGGATCGGAGGCGATGCCTTCCGCGAGCTGAACATAACCTCGCTCGTGCTCCCGGATACCGTCGTCCACCTCGGCATCCACTGTTTCCTGAACTGCGCAAAGCTGACCGACCTGACCATTCCGGTCAGCCTGAATCCCTACGGCAGCGACACGACATATCCGCCGTTCCGCGGCTGTACGGCCGTTCGGAACGTGACCATCACCAACGGGACCGGAGTTCCGTTCGATTATACCAGCTGGTACTCGAACGACAGCAGCGGTTCGGAATGGACCCCCTGGAACCTTGAGTATCATATCGGAAAAACGATCATCATCAAAGACGATGTCGCAAGATTAGGGCGTTATATGTTTTATGATTGCAACATCACCGATCTTGTCATTCCGATCAGTATCGACGTCAGCGAAGCGTTCCCCATCACCCACACGAGCTCGGTGAAACGCGCCGGAACCGAATTATCCTATCCGAATCTTAAGAAAGTGACGATAACCGAAGGTACGGGTTCATACGGTGATTTTCACATTCCCTCTGTTAGATGCCCATGGGCCTCTTCCGCACCCGACCTCGACATCACGATTGAAGAAGGCGTCACGTATCTCGGGGATTGTTTATTTTCGAACGGCACTATCGAAAACCTCACCCTTCCGAATTCGCTTACCTCTCTCGGAAAGAACACATTTCAGCACAGTAAGATCAAAAATCTAACGATTCCGATAAGCCTCAATACGGTGCTTCTTGACGGCACTCCCGCATTCGCCGACGATGTGTACGGAATAGAGAGGATCGATTTCGTCCCCGGTTCCGGATACGGATACGACTATTTCGAAGAGAGTCATGACGGCCGGTATCGGCTGACGCCGTGGTACATATGCAGGGACACGCTCAAAGAGATTTATTTCGCAGAAGGGATCAAGCACATCGGTTCGTACGCTTTCGATTTCGCATTCTACGATGCCGACGGCGAAACCAAGCTCGGTCAGACCGTCGAGAACATGCTATGTTCAACTTTCGGTAAAGTCGAGGGCAAATTCATCAAACAGAAGGAATACGGCAAATGCGGAGAAGGTGTCACATATGAATTGGATTTTTCCACAGAGACCCTCGCCATCGGCGGTTCCGGAATGATGAATTCCTATTCCGACGGTGAAGCACCCTGGTTCCCCTACAAAGATTTCATCTCCTCGATCATAATATGCGATTCCGTCGAATCTCTCGGAGCCAATGCGTTCGCAGGATGCACTTCCCTCGCCTCTGTCACCATCTCAGGATCCGTCACGACTATCGAAACCGGTGCTTTCGACGGTAAATTCTACGATTTTGATGGAGAAAACGAACTCGAACCGACAGCCGCCAATCTGGCCGGTTCCAAATTCGGCATTATGGACGGCAACTGGATCAAACTGGTGTTCGGCGAATGCGGAGAAAGCGTCACTTACGATTTGAATCTCTCCACAGGAGTTCTTTCCATCAACGGTTCCGGAAAGATGAAATCATATTTTAATGGCGAAGCGCCCTGGTTCCCATACAAAGATATCATCGCCTCGATCTTCATAGGCGATTCCGTCCAAACTATCGGATCCTCCGCATTCAGGGGTTGCGCCTCCCTCGCCTCTGTCGCCATCGGTGATCATGTCAGTACGATCGAATCCTATGCGTTCGACGGATGCACTTCTCTTACTTCGGTCGCCTTCGGTTATCATGTCAGTACGATCGAATCCTTCGCGTTCGTTGGATGCACATCCCTAACATCGGTCGCCTTCGGTTATCATGTCAGTACGATCGAATCATTCGCGTTCGACGGATGCACATCCCTAACATCGGTCGCCATCCCCGATTCCGTCAGATCTATCGGAGCCTATGTTTTCAGCGACTGTACTTCTCTGACATCTGTCCGCCTGCCTGATTCTCTGACATCTCTAGGGGCAGGTGTATTCTACAACTGTTCTGGACTTACCTCCGTAGCCATTCCCGATTCGGTCACGTACATCGGGAAATATGCGTTCTACGGCTGTGCATCCCTCACTTCGCTGTCATTGCCCGATGCCCTCGATTCGATCGGATCTTACGCATTCAGCGGTTGCACATCAGTCACTTCGATCGTCATCCCCGGATCCGTCACGTTCATCGGAGGCAATGCGTTCGACGGCAAATTCTACGATGTGGCCGAAAACGAACTCGAACAGACGGCCGCCAATCTGGCCGGTTCCATATCTATCAACATCGACGGCAAATGGATCAGAGAAACAGGTGTATGCGGAGAGGGTGTCACTTACAAATTGGACATATTCGCGGGAGTTCTCACCATCGGCGGTTCCGGAAAGATGGATTCCTATCTCACCGGCGAAGCGCCCTGGTTCCCATACAAAGATATCATCGCCTCGATCTTCATAGGCGATTCCGTCGAAACAATCGGATCATCTGCATTCCTGGGTTGCACATCCCTTGCTTCCGTCCACATCGGCGATAATGTCAGTTCAATCGAATCCTCCGTGTTCGAAGGATGCACGTCCCTGACATCTGTTACCCTCCCCGATTCCGTCAGATCGCTCGGACATTATTCTTTCAGCGGCTGCACTTCTCTGATATCGATCGGTCTGCCCGATTCCCTTATATATATCGGGGCACGTGCATTCTACAACTGTTCCGGACTCACCTCCGTGGCAATTCCCGATTCGGTCACGTCCATTGCGATGTATACCTTCTACGGCTGCACTTC
>CAVIXW010000090.1:0-8499 GCA_963646785.1 Acutalibacteraceae bacterium | reverse complement strand
TAGTTTAAAGCATGCCTAAAATTTTCATCAACACGGTGGTTGCTTAGGAGGAAACATTTTGATTCTAACTTCCAGAGTTTTGAGGAATATTTTTGGAATGCGTTTGTCTGTTTTTCTTGGTCGTGGATGGGTCTCGGGATTCGATCCTCTACTACCAGTACTACTGAAGAAATATCATCATTGAGCACGGTCCCGCGCTCTTGGGATTTCTAAAAGATTGACTGGAGCTCGTCGGGTACTGTCTTTCGACCTTTGCCTCCGCTTTATCTTCAGTTGTACATACCAGGGCGTTGCGCGTATCCGCCCCGACGGTGGCTTCGGACGCTTTAATCGTCGGTCCCCTTGATCCTCCGTCCGTCCTCGTCGAAGTGTTTTGAACAATATTCGTCGTAGAGTTTATCTCCTGTCTCCTCGTCGACACCCCATTCGGTCAGATCCGAATAACGGCCCTCTTCCAGATCCCTGAAAGCATACTCGGAGATCTTCCTCTGCCATTCCTCGGAGGGCTTGGTTCCCGCTTCATAGACCATGCCGAATCCGCCGGTTTGGCCAATTCGCCGAGGACGTTCTGCAGGTTCCTCTTCTCCCATCTCGCTTTCACGAGTTCGATGATGAGTTCGTCTTTGCTGAGTTTCTCGAGCTTTTCTCATTCGCTTGCCATTTTACTCAGGTCCTTTTCTGATTATTCGATGTACGAACACTATAATAACCGTTTCCCTTTTATGATTTCTGATAATATGCGAGTCCGAGGCAGATATTCGAATACGATGCGGTCACACCTTTGTGCGCATCGTGGGCCGAACCGCAGTTCGGCGAACCTGCCTCAGTGTTCAAACATAAGTTTGGTCTGAAGGACAGGTTCGCAGGTGACGTTCATGCCGAGTTTTCTGAGAACGGAGAGGTCCTGGGGATATTGGGTGACGGAACAGTGGATGTCGCACTCTTTCAGTTTTCCGATCCGATCGAGGGCCTTTTTCGCCAGTTCGTCTTTGGAAGCGGAAATGGCGAGGGCCAACATCATTTCGTCCGCACGGAGCATCGTGTTCTCGAATCCGAGCACCAGCGTCCTCATGTCCTGAACCGGGCGAACGATCTCCGGAAGAACGATATCCTTCTTTTTCTCGATGCCCGCATGCTTCTTCAGAGCATTCAGAATAGCGGCCGAAACAGCGGTTAGATCTTTGCTTCTTTTGCCGATGATGATCGTTCCGTCTTCGAATTCTATGCCTGCCACGGCCGTCGAATATTCCGCGGCCGTGTCCCGGACGGTCATGTAGAGGGGGAAATCATCGGGCGTGATCTCTGCCTGCTTCAGGATCGAATCGATCCTTTTGACGGCATTGTCGCCCACTTTGCCCGAGAGTCTTTCGACATAGGTGCGGTAATACCTTCTGATGATCTCCCTCTTCGACGCCGCTCCGACGACGGCATCGTCGCTGATACAGAACCCCACATGATTCACTCCCATGTCCGTAGGCGAGTTGTAGGGACAGCTTCCGAGCATCCTTTCGAAGAGAGCTTTCAGCACTGGAAACATCTCCACGTCGCGGTTGTAGTTTACGGCAACCTTTCCGTAAGATGACATGTGGAACGGATCGATGAGGTTGATATCTTCGAGATCCACCGTCGCCGCCTCGTAGGCGAGATTCACCGGGTGGTTCAGCGGAAGGTTCCATACGGGGAACGTTTCGAATTTGGCATATCCCGAGCGGATGCCTTTCCTATTGTCCTGGTACACCTGGGACAGAGATACTGCGAGTTTGCCGCTGCCCGGTCCCGGTGCGGTGACAAGAACAACCGGCGCTTCGGTTCTGACGTACTCGTTCTTTCCGTATCCGTTGTCGCTGACGATAAGGTCTATGTTCTCCGGGTATCCGTGTATCGGGTAATGCAGATAGCATCTGATGCCCCTGTGTTCGAGCATTTTCTTGAAGATATCGGCTTCGGGCTGTCCCGAATACATGGTCAGGACGACGGTTCCGGTTTTGATCCCGTAGCTCTGGTACTGTTCGATCATACGGAGGCATTCGATATCGTAGGTGATCCCGAGATCGCCCCTTTCCTTGCTTTTCTGAATATCCCTGCAGTTCACGCATACGATGGCTTCGAGATTTTCCCTCATGCTGGTGAGCATTTGGATCTTGCTGTCGGGCAGGAATCCCGGCAGGACCCTGGAGGCGTGCATGTCGTCGAATATTTTCCCCCCGACTTCCAGGTACAGTTTTCCGCCCAACTTCTTCATACGGTCTAAGATCGCCTGGGACTGCAGCCTGCAATACTTTTCGCTGTCGAAACCGATCGCTTTCATGATAACTTGGCTCCGAATAAGTTAACAGTTTTAAACATCTTGTACGACGGTCCGGATTCGTAAGGAAAATATAGGATGTTCCGAGATATCCGCATATGGAAAAGACCAATCCGATGAGGATCCTGGACAAGGCAACCGTGGAGTACAGGGTCCATGATTATTCCGGGTCCGGCGCGATCTCCGCGATGGATGTGGCATCCGCGATGGGCGAAATCCCCGAGGAGGTCTTCAAGACCCTCGTCACGCAGGGAAGATCCGAACGTTACTATGTTTTTGTGGTTCCTGCCGTAAAGGAACTCGATCTGAAGAAGGCGGCCGCAAGTGTGGGGGAAAAGTCGGTGGCGATGATCCCCTCGAAGGACCTTCAGTCCGTTACCGGATACGTCCACGGCGGATGCTCGCCTCTGGGTATGCGCAAACAGCTCCGTACCGTCGTGGACAGTACTGCGTTCGATCACGGCAGGATGTACATCTCGGGAGGAAAGATAGGTCTGCAGATAGAACTCAGACCTGCAGATCTTTCAAAGGTTTTGGAGTATGTATCGGCGGACATCGTCCGCCGATCGGTCATCTGTCCAAGACGTTGACGACGATCCTTTTACCCCTGAATCTGCTTTTGGGGACATCCTTGAGCATACGGTTTCCGAAGTCCTTGTGAACTTCGACAACCGATTCTTCATCTCCGACCTGGATCTTTCCGATCGCCGTATCGATGATCTTGCCGCTTTTGTTGACGAAGTCGGCTATCTTGACTTTGCTTGCGCCGTCGTTTTTTCCGAGGTTGATCGTGAATCTGACCATTCCGAATGGATCGGACAGCTGTTCGTAATCGACCACTTTGCGGATGGTGTCTTTGGATCCTTCTTCGGCTTCCGGCACGTCTCTGCGTTCCATCATGATGCCGGTACGGAGTTCGAATTCATGAATCAGGTATTCTTCGGAAGAGGTCACGAAAGATACGGCGGTCCCTCTCTTTCCGGCCCTCCCCGTCCTTCCGATACGGTGGACATAGGTGTCGAGATGGTCCGGCATGTCGTAGTTTATGACGTACGAGATGTCGTCGATATCAAGGCCTCTGGCGGCCACGTCGGTGGCGATGAGAAGGTCGGTCTTGCCGTTACGGAAATCGTTGACCACCGCTTCCCTTCTCTTCTGCGGCATATCGCCGTGCAGGGCTTCGACCTTGTATCCGTGTTCCTTGAGCCTCTGTTCCAGCGTGTCGACCATTTTTATGGTCTGGCAGAAGATGAGGGCCTTGGGATTGTCGATGTCGAGGATACGGGTGAGAGCCCACGATTTATTCCTTCTTCCGATCGAGATGTAATATGCGTCTATCAGATCGAGGAAGAGCTCGTCTTTGGATACGTTGACCTCCTTGGGCTTTTTCATATAGTCTGCGGCGAGCCTCTTTATGTCTTCGGGCATGGTGGCGGAGAACATCAGCATCTGACGGCTTTCGGGACACGATCTGAATATGAATTCGATATCCTCAACGAATCCCATATCCAGCATACGGTCGGATTCGTCCATGACGATGATCCTGACCGTGGTCAGGTCCAGATATCCGTGCTCGATCATGTCCCTGACACGGCCGGGGGTGCCTGCGACAACGTCGCAACCCTTCTCGAGCGTCCTGATCTGTTTTTCGATGCTTGCTCCCCCGTAGATGGGGACGCATTTATGACCTGTGAATTTGGCCATCTTCTCGATCTCTTCGGAGACCTGGACGGCGAGTTCCCTGGTGGGGGCGAGAATGATAGCTTCCGGCTTCTTCTGATCTGCGGAAACCTTCGAAAGTACGATGGACCCGAATGCACCCGTCTTTCCGGTACCAGTCTGTGCCTGGGCAATGAGATCGTATCCCTCCAGTCCGAGAGGGATCGCTTCGACCTGGACCGGAGAGGGTTCCGACCAACCCATTTCGTCTATTCCTTTGGCCAGTTCTTCGGAAAGTCCGAGTTTGGTAAAATCTGAGATCATTTTTATCACGTGATCTGAACAAGCGGCCTGCGACTGTCGCAGACAACATATCGTCCTATGAAGCAGGGTACTATCGAAAAATCATAAATACGTATGCCCGGGGCCGGCAACGGATCCCGCCCCGGGATGAAGCGGTTTTACTGCTCTATGACGATGAGCGCATCTCCGCATTGGATCGTGGAGACCTCCCTGCCGTTGAGCGAGAGGACCTTTTTGACCTCGAAGAACTCGGGTCCGAGCGTGACGGGTCCGTCTTCGGTCCCGAGTTCGACGCTGCCCGCGGCGATCTGCTTTGCAAGGGATTCCGGATCCGCGGCCTTGATGGCGGAGACTATGGATTTTGCGCGGTCTTTGAACGCGGGTCCGAGTTTGCCGAAGACAGGTTTGACCTCGGATACCTTTTCGACCAGATCTGCCTTTTCGGCTATGTCGATTTCTTTCGCCCTTGCGCCTTGGCGGATATCCTCGGCCGACATACGGTAGGCATCCGAATCTCCGCCGATGATCTCCAATTTCGACAGTTCGGCGACAAGGTTGATCTTGTTCTCCGCTTTCCATGCGCGGACCTGGGCGACGAATTCTGCGGCAGAATCTCCCGCGCGGACCGCAGATTCGTCGATCGCTTCGGGTACGGGCCACGATGTGACGTGGATGGATTTCGCACCATCGAATTTGGCGAAGTGGTTCTGGTACACTTCCTCTGCGATGTGGGGCATGAACGGGGCGAGCAGTTTGACCGCATTGAGGAAAACGGTGTACAGGGTGTATCTGACCGCGTCGTCCGACCTTGCTTTTACCATTTCGACGTAGTCGTCGGCGAAAACATGCCAGATGAACTGCTCTACGGCGCTCATGGCCTTATCGAACTGGTACACGTCAAGACAGTCGGAGACGGTTTTAACCGTTTGGGACAGCCTGCCGAGGATCCATTTGTCGGCCGTTCTCAGGTCGGACGGCTTCGAAGGCGCGTCATCGAGGTCTTCGAAATACCTGGAAACGAACTGCCCCAGATTGTAGACCTTGATGACGATCTTCTTTCCGCGGACGACGTCCTTCTCTCTGAACGCATGATCGATACCGAGGGCGCAGTTGGCGGCAAAATACCTCAGAGCATCGGCACCGTAGTTCTGAAGGATCGGTACGGGATCTATGACATTGCCTGCAGAGGTATGCATCGGGGTTCCATCGGGGGCCATGATGAATCCGTGGATCATTATGTCCTTCCAGGGCCTGGATTCCCTGATCTGTTCGGATCTCAGGATCGAGTAGAACGCCCAGGTGCGGATGATGTCGTGAGACTGGGGCCTGAGGGACATGGGGAACAGTTTCTTGTGGAGTTCCGGGTCCCTTTCCCAGTAGGTGTTGTAGAGAGCGGAACCGGAGGAGTCCATCCAGGTATCGAACACGTCGGTACAGCCTACGAATTCGCCGCAACCGCATTCGGGACATTTTTCGATAGGGGCCCTGTCTTCCGTGGGGTCGACATAGTTTCTGGCCTGTTCTTCGGTGGCACATACCGCATATCCGCATTTCCTGCATTCCCAGATGGGTATGGGGGTTGCGAAGACCCTTTGCCTGGACAATACCCAATCCCACTCCAGGGATTCCGTCCAGTCCCTGAGCCTGATCTTCATGAACTCCGGGAACCAGTTGATCTCCTCGGATCTTTTGAGGATCGCATCCTTGAAAGTGGTTGTTTTGAGGAACCACTGGGGGACCTGCAGATACTCGATGGGCGCATGGCACCTCCAGCAGACGGAGACCTGCTGGGGGTTATCTTCCTGGTGATCGAGGACGCCCATCCGGTCGAGGTCTTTGATGATGGCCGCGCGTGCATCCTCTACCTTCATTCCGGCATATTTGCCCGCGAGTTCGGTCATCCTTCCCTGTTCGTCGATACCTTTCTCGAGTTCGAGGTGGTATTTCATGATCCATTCGAGATCGGCCTTGTCTCCGATGGTACAGATCATAACGTTTCCGGTACCGTATTCGCGTTCGACCTTGGGGTCCGCGATTATCTTGACATGTCTTCCGTATATCGGAGTGATGAGCTCCTTTCCGACATAGGGGGCTTTTTCGGCATCGTCGGGGTGGACCGCGACTATTTTGCAGGTGCAGAGAAGTTCGGGACGCGTGGTTGCGATCATAAGGTAATCGTCTGTTCCGGCGATCTGGAATTTCAGATAGTTCAGTTTGTTCACGTTGTCCCTGTATTCGACCTCCGCGTCTGCGAGGGCGGTCATGCATCCCGGGCACCAGTTCACGGGGAAGTTGGCCTTGTAGATGAGTCCGCGGTTGAACAGATTGACGAATGAAAGTTGGGTGATGCTCCTGTAATAGGGGGCGTTGGTCTGATAGTATATGGATGGGTCCATCGACTCTCCGAGGATCTCGAAATCGTGGGTCATCTTCTCGATGAAGCCGTTGGCATATTCCTCGCAGAGTTCCCGGTACTGCTTACGCGGCGTGTCGAGTTTCGTGATGTGGTGGAGTTTTTCCACGCGGACCTCGATGGGGGTGCCGTTGACATCGAAACAGAGGGGGAAGAATACGTTGTATCCCCTCATTCTTTTGTAACGTGCGGCGAAATCGATAAGTGAGTAGCCGGTAGCGTGTCCAAGATGAAGGTTTCCGGAGGTGTATCTCGGGGGATTATCAATGCTGAAAACGGGCTTGTCGGATTTGGGGTCGAAGCGGTAGACCTCCTCCTTCTTCCACATTTCCTCCCAGCGTTTTTCAGTTTCTGCGCAGTCGTATGCCATATTAACCGACTGCTCGTAATGTTAAAAAGATAATATATTTACGCCCTTGCGGGCGTAGAAAGATTATTGTTGGGTCGAAGGACCAAGGGCCGGATCGGGCATCAGGCGGACTTTCTGCGCCTGTTCGCCACAACGAGGTCTTTGTTATCCTTGACGGCTTCGGTGAACTTCTTGAGAAGGTCCTTGTTGGCCTGCACCAGATCCCAACCGACCTGCTTGCAGTTGAGCGTCCTTCCGTTGTAAAAGAGCTTTCCGACAAGGCTGTACTTCTTCCTGTCGCCGGTCTCGTTGTACCTGGCAACGTGGATGTTCAGTGATTCCGGAGTGACCATCTTGGTTATCTTCAGCATCTCCGACTGGATATCCGCGTACATCGCATCCGAGTAGATCCTGTCCTCTTCTGCCAGACCGCTGATCTGGACGAAGAGTCCTTCTCTGTCTCTGCAGTTGGCGAGTAATTCGATGATATCGAATTCACTCACGACCCCGACGAGTTCGTCACCGTCCATGACCGGGAGGGTGGATACGCTGTGGTCGACCATGCAGCGGGCCACGTTTGCGATCGAATCTTCCCAGTCCACGCTGAAGACGTTCGTGACGGAAATCGTAGATACCGGAATCTGGCTACTGGGATTTTTGCCGAGGGAGACGATGGACCTTTCTCCGGCTTTCCAGCTGTTCTCTATGACCTCCTTCATACCGAGTATGCCGCTTAGGTTGCCGAGCCTGTCGACAACGGGCAGCGTCCTTATATCGAGATCGATCATGGTCTCGATGGCTTCGGAGAGCATTTCGTTCTCTTTGGTCGTGACGACGGGGGATGTCATGATCTCCCAGATCTTGAAGTCCTTAAGAGGCTTCAGTTTGGAAGCGATCTCTACGATCTTTGACCGGGATGCGACATCTATGATCTTGTTTCCATCGACAACTGCAAGCTGCCTGCAGTTTTCTTTTACCATTATCTCAGCGACTTCGGTCACGGTGCTGATGCAGGTAAGTGTGGGGAGGTTAGACATGATCGCCTTAACCTTGGTCGACGGAGTGATGCTCTTCTTCCTGAGCAGGGTGCCGTACCTGACCATTCCGAGGTAGTTGTTACCGTCGGTGACAGGAATCTCCTGGAATCCGGATCTGCGCATTGCGGCGAGACAATCGGAAACTGTGTTATCCAAGCCAACTGTCGGAAACTGCCCAACATAGAGGTCCTTCAGCGAGAAGGAATCCATCTGGGATTTCAGAATGGTGAGCTTTTCAAGGTCTTCAAGATCATTGATAGCCATTTTTTCAATCACCGTGAAGAATATCGGTTGGGAACTGATATAAAGATTGGGTTGAAATTCGAATTTTTTGAAAAATGAACTACGATATTCGTAATCCTTCAACGAATTATGTGTTAATGTTCTTATTGAACCTCTTTTGTAAAGGATACAATTATATACTACGTTGTAC
>CAVIXW010000089.1:0-8573 GCA_963646785.1 Acutalibacteraceae bacterium | reverse complement strand
CCCGCCGGGAAGATCTCATGAGGTCGCGTATGGCACTTCGTGTGAGAAACCTATGTTTAAATATCAAAACCTATTCCGCGTTTCATTCAAAGTACAGGATTTCTTAAATAAGAAACTGTACGGCTCAAGGAAGGATTGGATTGGATTTCGAAACAGAATCACTCAACCGCATGTTCAGGGAGATCCGCGGGATAACCGACGATCTCCAGAAGGCGCTGAAGACCGAAACCAATATAAAAAGGACCTATTCGAACATCCTTATATGCGGTATGGGCGCATCCTCCATAGGCGGAGCCCTTCTCTCCAGTTCGATGTACTACTGCTCCAGGCTGCCGGTGATCGTGGCCAGGACCATGGCCCTGCCCGCCTGGGCGGACAAGGACACCCTGTTCGTAGCCTGTTCCTATTCCGGCAACACCTACGAGACGCTGGAACTGTACTCCCAGGCGATCGATGCCGGCCTTGACGTTGTGGCCGTCACCGGCGGCGGAAAGCTCGAGCAGCTGTCCCTGGAGAACGGGAACAACCTTCTGAAGATCGGCGGGGAGAAGATCCAGCCCCGTTCGGCCATCGGCTGGTTCGTCGGACTTCTGGGAAAGATCATCGAAGATGCGGGCGGACCCGAGGTCACCGGGGACCTGGAGGCCATGATTCCGAAGCTCCTGCAGTACAGGGACGAGTTCGAAAGCGAGGATTCGTACGCCAGGGTCGTCGCCTCCCACATCCTCGGCAAGGCCCCGGTGATCTACGGGGCCCCGGACCTTTCCACCGCCGCCCTCCGCATGAAGACCCAGCTGAACGAGAATTCGAAGGTCATCGCGTTCTCCGGCGAGATCCCCGAATTCAACCACAACGAGATCGTCGGCTGGTACGACGATCCCTTCCGCAAGAACTACTCGGTCGTGCTGATGACCGACCTTTCCCTCGAGCAGATCGACCGCATCATCAATGCCTCGCGGGACCTCCTCGACAGCAGATCCATCTGCCTCGACGCCCTGGCCGTGAAGGGAGATTCCGTGCTGGAGAAGAACCTCTACGCGGTCATGTTCGGAGATTACGTTTCGCTTTACCTTGCGGCACTGAGGAAGGTCGACCCGTGCGACGTGGCGCCGATCACCGACATCAAGAAACGTATCAGCGAGAGCCTGCGGCTGTGATCAAGCCCTTACGGCATCTGCCCGGACCGATTGAAATGGCTTTTAAAAGAAGGTCTTCGAAAAGTTCCGAAGAGATCAGGAACAACCTCCGCGAGGTCTACGCCTCGCGGAATATCCTTAGGTCCCTGGTCGTCAAGGACCTGTTCGGACGCTACAGGAATTCCGCACTGGGATTCCTCTGGCATTTCATAAATCCGCTGGCGATGCTTGCCGTATACTATATCGTGTTCACCCAGATCAGGGCATCCGCGATTCCCGACTTCTGGGTCTATCTCGCTTCCGGGATATTCCCGTTCTCGTTCATGACGACGAACCTCTCCGCCGGGGCGGGAACCGTCGTCCAGAACGCGGGTATGGTCAAGAAGATGTACTTCCCCAGGGAGATCCTCGTTCTGGCGCATGTGATCAGCAGCTTCGTAATCATGGTCCTCGGATACGCCGCCGCGCTGACGATAATCCTATTGTCGGGATACCCGCTGCTGCCGATACCCATGGCCCTGCTGCCGTTCGTTCTTGTTTTAATGGCGGCATTCACCGCCGGGTACGTGTTCCTGTTCTCCTCGCTGACGGTGTACTCGCGCGACGTCCAGTACATACTGGGGTCGCTCACCATGGTTTTCTACTTCCTCACGCCCATGTACTTCCTGCCGTCGGATGCTTCCGGGATGCTGAGCAGCGTCGTTTCGCTAAACCCATTCTCGTATTACGTCGAGGCCCTGCACAGCATCATATACTTCGGAGAGATACCCGAACTGAAAGTGCTGACGATGTGTCTCGTACTGCCGGCCCTGTCGCTTGCCGTCGGACTGGCCGTCTTCCGCAGACTTAAAGGCGGTTTCGCCGAAAGGTTGTGATCGTATGGACCCGAAAAACGCTGTTGAGATCAGGAATGTTTCGAAAAGTTTCAAGATCGAAGTAGTCGACCGCGACAGGCACGGTTCGCTGTTCAACAAGAACCCGATGAAGACCGTCGTAAACAAGGTTCTCGACGATATAAATCTGGATATCAGAAAGGGGGAGGTTCTGGGTATCCTGGGAAGGAACGGGAGCGGCAAAAGCACCCTTCTGTCCCTGATCGCTAGGATAATGGAACCGGATTCCGGAACGATCGAGAGATCGGGAAGGATCGCTTCGATCCTGGAGCTGGGTATGGGATTCCATCCGGACATGTCGGGCAGGGAGAACATCTACCTGAAAGGAGAATTATACGGATTCTCCCAGGCCGAGATGGATGCCAGGATCGACAGGATCATCGGATACTCGGGGATATCGAAGTATATCGACAATCCGGTGAGGACCTATTCTTCCGGAATGTCCGGCAGGCTGGCGTTTTCCGTCATGATGAACGTCGAATCGGAGATAATGCTGGTCGACGAGATCCTCAGCGTCGGGGACGCGACCTTCACGGCCAAGGCGAAGGAGCATTTCAGAAAGCTGGCCAAAAGCGGCAAGACGGTGGTGTTCGTCTCCCATTCGATAGCGGACATGGAGGAGATGTGCACCCGCGCGGTCTGGATCGAGAACGGAAAGATAGTCAGGGACGGGATCGCGAAGGATGTCTGCGCCGAGTACAGGAACAAAATGTCCTCGTCGCCGGAGATCGTGGCGGACCTGGCGGAGGCGGGCGTGGCCGATTCGCAGTACGAGCTGGCGATGATGTACAGGGACGGTACGGGATTCGGACAGAGCGCGGAACTTTACCGGGAATGGATGAAGAGGGCCTCGGACCAGGGGCATACCCTGGCGCAGGTGGCGTACGCGGACATTCTGATGGCGGACGGTGACGAGTCCGAAGCCGTCGGTCTGTACAGGTCCGCCGCGAACAAAGGTAATGCGGATGCCCGGAGGAAGATCTCCTCCCTCGGAAAGGGAAGGGACGAGCTGGGGGAGAAGGTCAGGGAGATCTTCCTGAAGATGGCCGAGGAAGGCGAGCCGATCAATATGTTCCGGTGCGCGGATTATCTTCTGAAGACCGCGTGGACGGAGGAGGACAGGCGGACGGCGTTCGGGTGGTTCGAAAGATCGGCGGAGAACGGGTATCCTAATGCGATGCACCAGGTCGGACTGATGTACCGGGACGGACTCGGAACGGTTAGGGATTATGTCAGGATGGCGGAATGGCTGGGAAAGGCCGCCGACATGGGATTCCTGCCTTCGGTCACTCTTCTGGCGGATATTTACTTGCAGGAGAGGCTGGTGCCTAAAGATTCTGGAAAAGCTTTCGGACTTTATCTCAAAGGGGCGGAACTGGGCAACGGGAAATGCCAGTATCAGGTTGCTTTGATGTATCGGGACGGGGACGGGACCGACGTCGATCTGGAGGAATCCGATAAGTGGTTCGGCAGATTCTCCCGTTCCGCCACCGTGCCGAATTATATCTGGGCTGCCGATTGGGCGTCTATGCACGATGTCGATTCGTCGGATCTGGCGGAGATGTATAAAAGAGCCTGCGAGGGTTGTGTCGTATCGGCAATCTCCGACGTATGGAATATAAATACTATCACTGAGGGACAGGCACCCCCCGATGCCCTTGCTAATTTGGAATTACTAGCATCCAACGGTAACATCGATGCGATGAGGAGACTCGGAGACTACTACTATGTCGGTGCCGGCATAGGGAGAGATTACGGAGTTGCCATGGAATGGTTTGCAAAAGCGGCATCCTGCGGCGACATCTGGAGTATGAACCGTCTCGGAGAAATGTACCGCGACGGAAAAGGCACAGGGTCTGATATGGGCACTGCGATCGAATGGTTTCGTGCGGCGGCGGATCACGGATTCCTACCATCCTGCTCCGCCCTGATCGATATGTATGTGTCCGGGACGATCGATGACGGCAGCATACACAGAGAAGCGATGCGGCAGCTGAAGAATTCAGCATTACGCGGCAATTCGAATGCCGCCGTGAAATTCGGAGATCTGTTATACAACGGGTTCGGTGTGAAAAGGGATTGTTCCGAGGCCGTAAAGTGGTATACATTGGCCGCGAAGCTGGGAAATTTGCGTGCAAGGAACCGCCTGGCGGAGATATATCGCGATGGGTCGGGGGTGCCATCCGATTTAAATATCAGTTCATACTGGTTCAGCCTGTGCTGAAATCGATCCGCAACAACACATCTCGCAACTAATACGTTAAGGGTTCAGAATGGAGAGCATTAAGATTTATATATCGTATCACAGGAATTGCGACAGGGTCCGGAGCGGGATCCTGACCCCCATCCATGTGGGAAGAGCTATTTCCGATAACGAAACCCGTGCTCTCCTGTCGGACATGATAGGCGACGACACGGGTGAGAATATTTCCGACTTCAATCCGTATTACTGCGAACTCACTGCCCAGTACTGGGTATGGAAAAATACCTCGGAGGATTACGTCGGGTTCATGCATTACCGGAGACATTTCGTTTTCGATGAAAAATGCAGAGACAATGAGAACGAATTCGGCCTGGTCGACTACCCGTTCATATGCAACAATTATCTGGAACAGGTAGGTTTGAATGACGAGACCATCAAACGTGTCGTTCCCGAATACGATATCATAACCATGACCCCGTGGGATGTTTCGAACGTCGGTTCCTCGGATAACTACGATCATTACAAGAGCAGCAGCCCGTACCTTCATATCGAAGACTACGAAATGATGCTGGGAATTCTCCGTCAAAAATATCCGGATTATGCCGAAGATGCGGAAGCATACGGCAATTCCAAATTCGGATATTATACGAATATGTTCATTCTGAGACGCAATCTGTTCGATGATTATTGCGATTTCCTTTTCGGCATTCTTTCTGAACTGTCCGTGAAGGTAGACCTGACCGCGTACTCCGAACAGGAGCGGAGGATATACGGATACCTCTCCGAATGGATGTTCGGCATATTTTTGACTCACTTGAAACGTGTCGGAGACTACAAAATAAAGGAACTCCGTCGCACCTTCATTCTGCATCCCGAAATATCCGAATACGATATTCATTGCTGTTCTGCGTGCGATAACAATTACGCGAAACATATGGGTGTCTTGATAACATCCGTCAAAGCAAACAAAGGGTCTGAAACATTATGTTATTGGATAATATCCGACGGTATTTCGGAAACCAATAAAGGATTGTTGAAAAAATTGGAATCGGCCGATTTTCAAATAAGGATTATCGAGCAGTCTGGTACCATAGATCCGCTTTTACAAAAGACACTGGTAACTAACCCCCATCTCTCTGTAGTCGCATATAACAAACTGTACATTTCTGATTATGTCCCCCCCCATGTTGATCGGATCATATATCTGGATTCGGACATGGTATGTCGCAGTTCTCTGTTGGATCTCTATAGTTCCGATTTCGACGGTTCCTGGACATGTGGCGTGAAGGATGTGCTTCATGACAGGAACTGTAAACGTCTGAATCTGGACAGGTACATCAATTCAGGGATGTTTCTAATCGATTGCCGTTCATGGCGCAAAAATAGTGCGTCCCAGATGTTTTTGAAGTATATATCCCAAAATATCAATAATCAAAATGCGATTTTTTACCAGGACCAGGATGTACTGAATTCGGTTCTTAAAGGGCATATAAAATATGTCGACCCCATATGGAATGCTCAAACGAGTCCGTACAAGGGTTGCGAAGAGCAAAACGAAATCGGAAAAACTGCAAAGATAATTCACTTCATCAGTGACAGAAAACCATGGCTGATGTTTAATGAAAATCCGTTCGAAAATGAGTATAAAAAATATCTTGCACTTAGTCCCTGGTCCGATACTAACCAATACGTAGGCAAAATTCGCATTGAAAAACAACAGAATTTCATTCAGAAATACTGGAGTGTGCTTACGGTCCGTCTGTTCGGATTTTGGCCGTCTCATGCCGTAAGGTTCCTTATGACGATCGATATCCGTATAGGGAATGTGCAAGATCTCAATGCGTTCTTCGATCATTACTACCTATTGGATGACAAATGTGCGAAGTATGCATTCACATTCGTTTTTCCGTTCGCCGAATCCGGTAACCCGCATGCGATGGTCCGCGTAGCAAGGGCATACAAGGACGGGCACGGCGTAGACAGAGATCTGAAAAGATTCTTCGAATGGAATGAAAATATCAAAGAATCTGAACAAAAACGTTTGCCCTCGAACGGTTTTAATTGAGATGATCCGATGGAATTGAATGATGATTTTAAACAGCTCATTGATGATTCTACCGACGAGTTCTTCGCATATGTCGGTTTGATGTATTCCCAAGGGCACGGACTGTCGAAAGATGAAAATAAGGCTAAAATGTGGCTTCAGAGATCATTTGATTTGGGAATCGACTGGGCAGGGTGCAAATTATTCGATATTTTATTCAAAGAAAATTCGGTAGATCAGATAATTTCGGCGATAATAGAAAAGGCATCCGAAGGCAACTCCGAATTCCAAGCTCGTGCCGCCCGCGCATACCGTGACGGAAAAGGCGTCGTAAAGGATCTGAACAAGGCCGCAGAATGGATGAGAAGAGCTGCCGATCAAAATCTGGGGTGGGCAAAAAACGAACTTTTTGATATATTGTGGAGAATAGGCACACCCAAATCGTATTCGGAAATGATTCGCGTTGCAACGAGTTTTGCTGCATCCGGAGACGGCGGCGCCATGGGCAGATTGGGGCGCGCATACCGTGACGGAAAGGGTGTCGGAAAGGATCTGAACAAGGCCGCAGAATGGATGAGAAAGGCAGCAGACCAGAATATCCGTTGGGCGCATTGGGAACTGTTCGATATCCTCTGGAGGATCAACACTCCCGAATCCCTGAAGGAGATGATCGAGAGGGCCCTTCCTCTGGCCGAATCAGGTAACGGGGAAATGCAGGGGCGTCTCGGAAGGGCGTACCGCGACGGAAAGGGTGTCGGAAAGGACCTGAACAAGGCCGCAGAATGGATGGGCAGAGCATGCGATGCCAAAATACCCTGGGCAGTTCTGGAACTGCATAATATCCTTCAGACCAAGAATGAAAACAACCGGTTTGTCCTTTATGACGTAAGCCATTATTCTCTTCTGACCGAAGCAATATTGATCAGAATGAATCACCACCCATCCGATCTCTCGGTCCTTATGGTCGCTAAAAAAACCGGAAAAGAAAATCTGTTGAAGAAACTGGCCGAGTATAAGATATTCGATTATATAATCGAGTATAATCCGTTTTATTCAACAAAACTGACAGATCTTTCGGAGATAAAGAACTCGATATCCGAATATTTCGGTGATTTGCTTTCTTCATATGATTTCAAAATTTCTGATTTTCTAAAAGTATATTCCGGTGCAGATCTGATTTCCTCTTTCTACGTGTATCTGTATCATTCGAAAGTAAAACCGATCATAATGGAATCCGGTCCGAAACAACTAGAATATAAATCCAGGGTGGACGGCGCCAGAAGGCTAAATATGGTCAGTGAGGAATACGGCAGAATTCAGGAAGAGACCGGAATCATCGACGGCTCGAACAATATCGAATCTGTCCTGAAATACGCCAACCGCGGCGTTAAACCGCAGTCCGATTCGGTCTTCGATCTGAAATACGAAATGAATACCGTCGATGATGCGACAAGACGCAAATTGGGTGACCTATGCGGCCTACCGACCGTTAATGGCTATTCCGACCTGCTGCTGATGAATTCGAGGGGGCATTGCTGCCACGAAAGCGGTCTGGATGCCAATCAGACGGCGGTAATCTATAGAACGATGGTCGACTATTATTCGAATTCGGATATGGTGTTTGTTAAAAATCATCCGGAATCGCCGACCGATGTGCAGAATTTGATTTCCAATTCGGCAATAATCGGTGATTATCCGATAGAATTGCTGTTTTTTTCCGATATCTGCTTCGATAATGTGCTCTCTATCGATACGAGTGCTACCGAAAAAGTGATCAACCTCGGTATTGCAAAGAGAAATGTACACTTGTCAAGCGCGTTTTATAAGCAATTCACCACGGTGCCGTTATTGAATCTTATCGTGCATATTTCAAAAATGATCGGTGCAACCCCGGATGTGTCCGGTCTTGTCTCATCGGATCTTATCAAAGCATATAATATCGACTTCGGCTCCGATAACCGGTTGGTCTGTCGCAATTCCGACGGTGTTTACCATCTTAATATAAACGATGGGGCGAACACAAGAAACTGTTTGCTGAATATCAGGGAAGAAAACAGAAACGCCATGGGGTTGTTTGCCGATTTTAAAATTTCGATCGAATATCCCGATTCGCTGGCTCAGCAGATAACAAACCTCGAGTACTCGAAAACAGCGACCAATCTGGGGTTGCAAATAACCCTCCTGCCGGATATCGGTATCGATCAGGATGACGTCAATAATCCTAAGGAACTGGTGAATAATAACTTTTAAGAAATAGATTATCTATGCTTTAGGCGATACTATGCCTAAAGTGAGAC
>CAVIXW010000088.1:0-8589 GCA_963646785.1 Acutalibacteraceae bacterium | reverse complement strand
GAAATGGATACCTTTTGGTTCATATTCAAATCCTGTAAGGTATCCTCTTTTATCAATCTACAGCCGATTTTGCACGCGCGAGAGAATATTCGTTCGCTCGCATCCGCGAAGCTCACTCATATTCTCTCGCGCGTCTTTGCTGTAAGATTAATTGTTTTCTAAAACAGTTCCCGCGTGCTCTCGCGGGAACCCTAAGAGGTTTCACTGATGCGCCGTTTCGGGGGTCGGGATCTTATTGACGCCGAGGTCGGACAGGCCGATCTTCCCGAGGGCACGCATAGAGTTCAGGATCGCGATGATGAGAACTCCCACGTCGCCGAAGATCGCAAGCCACATCATGGCGGACATACCGGATGTCGTGGTCGAGCCGACCGCTAGGACGATGCCCATGATGGCGAATTTAATGGCGAGCGAGATGCAGATATTCTGTTTTACGATCTTCTGGGTCTTTTTGGATATTTCGATAGCCCGGATGATCTTGGAGGGCTTGTCATCTATAATGACCATGTCGGCAGCTTCCACGGCCGTATCGGAACCGAGGCCCCCCATCGCGATGCCGACATCGGCCCTGGCAAGGGAGGGGGCATCGTTGATCCCGTCGCCTACGAATATGGTCGAACCGTCGGATCTTTCCAGGATCTTCTCGAGTTCCGAGGTCTTATCGGCGGGAAGGAGTTCGGCCTTGTACTCGTCTACGCCCAACTCCTCGGCGATCGATCTGCCGACGGAGTCCACGTCGCCGGTGAGTATGACCGTCTTCACACCCGCCTTTTTCAAACCGCTTATCGCTTCATACGCATCCTCCTTGACGGTGTCCGCTATCACGAGCATTCCCGCATATTTTCCGTTGACGGCAACGTAGATGTGCGTACCGGCATCCTTCGCCTCCGGAACCTGTATTCCGAGGTCGGACATCAGTTCGGCATTTCCCACCGATACTGATCTCCCTTCGACCGTTGCGGAAATTCCTTTTCCGCTGTGGTTGGTGCTTCCGGTACCGTCCGGACGGGGCATGACGTTACCGTATGCACAGATGGACCTGGCGATAGGGTGGGTGGAGAAGGATTCCGCCTCGGCCGCATATCTTATCAGGTTTTCCTCGGTAAATCCGTTCGCGCATTCGATCTTCCTGACAGCGAATTCGCCTTTCGTGAGGGTTCCCGTTTTATCGAACACGGCGGTACCTGTCCTGGACATGGTTTCGATGTAATTGCTTCCTTTGATCAGGATACCCTGTCTCGATGCATTTCCGATGCCGCAGAAGTACGACAGCGGAATGGAAACGACGAGTGCGCACGGACACGAGATGACCAGGAAGGTCAGGGCGATGATTATCCAGTTCGTGAAATCCGCAGGCCAGACGATCGAGGGAATGATCGCGATCGCAAGTGCCAAACCGACAACGGCCGGAGTGTAGTATCTGGCGAATTTCGTGATGAACTTCTCGGAGGAGGCCTTTCTGGAAGCAGATTCTTCGATAAGCGCCAGCACTTTGCTCGATGCGGAATCGCTGTAGTGGCGGATGGCCGTCATCTGGATGGCCGAATCGGTGTTCAGATATCCGCTGAGTACCTCGTCTCCTTTGCGTGCCCTGCGGGGAACCGATTCCCCGGTCATGGCTTTCGTATCGACGAACGTCTCTCCGCTGATGATGACGCCGTCGACGGGGATCAGTTCGCCGGGTTTTATGATGAGCGTATCTCCGACCTTCACGGCTTCGGTTCTGATCCTGACTATCTCGTCCTCGCGGACCACCGTCGCATACGGTGATTTAAGATTCATCAGTGCTTTGACGGATGAACGCGTTTTGTTGATGGCACGGTTCTGGAAGTATTCGCCGACCTGGTAGAACACCATGACGGCGACCGATTCGCACCAATATCCCTCTTCACTGATGAGGCTGACGGTGAGGGCACCGAAAACGGCGATCATCATCAGGAAATTCTCATCAAGGAATCTCGCATTCGAAATGTTCCTGAATGCGCTTAAAATAACGTCGTAACCGACGATCAGCAGTCCGCAGAGGAAAATACCCAGGAGTACGATCTTGTCCAATTCGATATCCAGCACGTATTCCAGCATAAGGCCGAATATCAGGAAGACGAATCCGATGCCGATACGGATCGGCATCAGGTCGCGTTTTTTCTCCGTAGCGATCTCTTCGGCATACGGCCACATCTCCCAACCGCTCTCGATCTTTCTGGCCGTGGAGTCGATGAGGGACTCCAGTTCGGCCAGTTCGGTATCGTTGAGTTCCTTTGTTTCGACGGTGAGTCTTTTATCCACGAAGATCAGTTGGGCTTTTACTATATTCTCGAGTCTGTTGAGAGCTTCCTCGACCTTTCTGGCACAGTTCGCGCAGTCGATCTCGATGCTATAGATCTGTTTTCTGGTACGCCTGTCGGAAGCGTTCGGCAGGAGATGCATCTTCCAACCGTCTTCAATTGCTTTGGCAGTGGAGACTATCAGTTTCTCCAGGTCGGGGTATTCTCCGTCCGGCACGTCCGAATCGATCTTCATCTTTTTATCAATGAAGATGACCTTCGCATCTTTGATCCCGGCGAGTCTGTTGAGGGCCTCCTCGACCTTTCTGGCACAGTTCGCGCAGTCGACCTCTATCTCGTATGTGCGTATCATCTCATACTTCCTTGATGTGTTCGAGGGCGGTCATCAGCAGTGTATGGATGTGCTCGTCGCAGAGGGAATAATAGACCTCTTTTCCTTTGCGTTTCGATGTAACGAGATCGGCATTCTTCAGAGATCTGAGTTGATGGGAGACGGCGGATGCCGACATTCCGACAGTTTCGCTCAGTCCGCTGACACAAATATCACCCTTATCCAAAACCCAGAGGATACGTATCCTGGTACTGTCTCCGAAGACTTTGAAGAAATCGGCAAGGTCCATGACAGTGTCGTCATCAAGCATTTTTTTGTGTAAATTTTCCTGATATTCATCCGAACAGCATTCGCACGATCTTTCGGTCATAATGGTCACAACATTTGAACAATTGTTCATATGAACATTCATTCAATATTTAAGAGTAGTGCGTGTTTTAACGAAACAAAATTCCTTCGAACACGTTATTCCTACCGCATCGAAGGTGCTCCGAATGTCTTTGGGATATACATCCGATCGGCCGGGGGTCGTCGGATTGTAGTGTACCGAACTATCCCCCATCGTCTCCTTCCGGTCCAAAGATCGATCAGAATCGAAACACAGAATCTTAAAGTCGGGATTTATTGCACGTCCATGGACGTATAGGAAGCTGAACGGCTGTGCACCGAAGCGGTCAGGATCATCACCGCTCAGTGTTCGAACGAGGATATCACCAAAGCTCGTGCAATGCTTTCAAATGTTGCCGACGCCGGATATTCCGAAGGGGTCTTCGGTCTTGCGGAAATGAAATACCACGGTATCGGTGCCGATCGGGATATCGATGGCGCTTTAAGCCTATATCAGCAGGCCACCGATATGGGTAACGTTTCCGCTATGTTCAGGCTCGGACAGATACAGTCCTGCGAATTCCATGACGAAACCAAGGCTTTTGAATGGTATTCGAAGTGCGCGGATGCAGGATTCGTACCTGCATATTCCGTTCTCGGGGACCGCTATTACGACGGTATCGGTACTGCCGTGGATACCGCAAAGGCGATCGAACTGTTCCGGAAAGGCGTCGATGCGGGAGATCCGATGTCCTTTCTCCGGATGGGGTGCATCTATTCGGAAGGCGTCGAGGTCGAAAAGGACCAGGAACTGGCCGATAGGATGTTCCTTCAAGCCGCCAACGTCGGAATTCCGGAGGCACAGTTTCTGATAGCCACCGGCGCATACGAGGGGCGGATACCGGGAGGAAAGACCCTTGCAGCCGAATGGTTCCGTCGCTGTGCGGACATAATCCCAACCGCCTGCTTCAATCTGGCAAGCATGTACTGTTCCGGCGACGGCGTCGAAAAGGATATTCCCAAAGCTTACGGGATGTTCAGGAAATTGGCCGACTCCGGCGACCCCGATGCCATGTTCCAGACGGGAAAAATGCTTCTTTCCGGAGAAGGTGTCGACCAGGACGCCGACCTCGGGTTCGACTATATCTGCAAGGCCGCAGAATCCGGGTGTGCGGATGCGATCATGGTCGTCGAGAGCATCCACAGAAAGCAGAACAGACAGCTGATCAGGATCGACGGGGCCGAATGATTTTTCGATCTTCGACTGATCTTCGGTTTTCTTCGGTAGGAATCATGCCTCCACCGACATGATTTTCCTCTGTGAATTTTAATCAAATCCAATCCGTAACGCTTCATTAAATTGTAGTCATAACAAAATTTGATAAAAGGGATTTAATAATACCTAAATATTCGGTGAAATCATGGGCATAGAAGTGCTATGCCTCAAGGGTGAAACACGAATGTTCGTGCATAACAATATAAAAGAAAAAGTTGCCATTATTGCAGTAATCGCGGTTCTTCTGTTCGCTGGTTGTGCGTCTCTTTTCTCCGATTCCTCTTTTGCGGAGGGCGAAGAGCAAACGGCAACGGTCGAAAAGATCGATCCTGTCACGATTACTGTCCATGATGCGGAGAAAACCGTTGATGTTTTTGAATACCTCGGGGTCAAATATGCGGTCACCAGCACTAAGTTTGCCCAGGAAAAGGTCGGAGTTTACGGAGTTGACGAAAAATTCGAGGGAGATTATATCGTCGTCTGTTCGTTCGATTACGATGATAAAACCTACCGTGTGACAAGCGTTCTTGCCGAATTTCAAAATTCCGATCTAACCGGGCACAAGCTTGTTTTGGCCGACACCATAACCGTTTTGGGGGTTGACTGTTTCAAGGACATCAATGTATCCGGCACTATCGTTGTCAGCGATGATGTGGACGATACGATGATCGATAATGCCGGGTATGAGGATATTATGAAGATCGGCGAGACGACCCACAAGCGTTGCGTTACGCTCAAGTATGACAAAGGAGAGATCACATATCCTCAGTCACAGTATCAAGACCAGTCGATGGAAGATCAGGATATACATTTCGGGATCACGTCTCAGGCCCACGAGTGCGGATTCGAGAATCCCTACTATGATTTCGATTCTTGGGAAAGTAGCGAACTGACCATCAGAGATATGGCATCGATTACCTGTTTCAACGACAAGATCTACATCGACGGAGTCGAAAAGTTCCCTGTCGATGATGATCACACTTTCGAATTCACCGCGATCTGGACCGAATCGGATTACAGCGAGGATCACAAGAATTTCGGCGATTACCCGGTCTATTACATGTACGTCACGAGTGCGGTGATAGTTCTTCTGTTCGTTCTCGGTTTTGTAATGCTCGGACTCAGGATCCGTACTGCGAGGAGGGCATGAACCATGGCCACGTTCAAAGATATGAAAGTCGGTGATTGTGCCATAGTCAGGAATGTCGCGGGCGAGGGCCAGCTTAGGAAGCGCATGCTCGATCTGGGACTTACCAAAGGGTGCAGGGTCCAGCTCATCAGGATGGCTCCGTTCGGCGATCCCGTCGAGATCGAGCTCAGGGGATTCAGACTGACCATCAGGAAGCAGGAGGCCGAGATTATCGAACTCGAGCTCGTCGATTCCGGTTGCCGCTGTGCCTGCAAAGAGGAGGGGTCCGCTTGATCACCGCAGCATTGATCGGAAATCCCAACAGCGGTAAAACCACCATATTCAACAAGCTCACGGGATCCATTCAGAAGACCGGCAACTGGCCCGGGGTCACGGTGGAAAGAAAGCAGGGATACCTCAGAGGCGTTTCGGAAGAAAAAATCCTCATCGTCGACCTTCCCGGCATTTATTCTCTGTCCCCGTACACCTCCGAAGAGGTCGTCTCCCGCGATTACCTCATAGGTACCGCGGACGACAAACCTGATGTGGCTATCTCGATCCTCGATGCCTCCAATCTCGAGAGGGGACTCTATCTCCTTACCCAGGTCGCGGATATCGAGATCCCGATGGTCGTCATCCTCAACATGATCGATGTTGCCGAGAAGAGCGACATGAAAGTCGACGGCAGGAAGCTCTCCGAACTTCTCGGATGCGAGGTCATCGAATCCGTCGGTACCAAAGCCGTTGCGAACGACGAGATCGCCGCGGCCATCCAACGCGCCAAGGATGAACACAAGGTCCCTAAGAAGATCGAATACGGGGCCGAACTCGAAGATTGCGTTTCCGCCGTGTCCGATGTCAT
Source organism: Acutalibacteraceae bacterium (assembly GCA_963646785.1). Classification (GTDB taxonomy): domain Archaea; phylum Thermoplasmatota; class Thermoplasmata; order Methanomassiliicoccales; family Methanomethylophilaceae; genus Methanomethylophilus. The sequence goes on along the minus strand of CAVIXW010000088.1, from coordinate 2,379 downwards.
CAGAGAGACCGTCAGGCCCGAGGTTCTCAGGTGGGTCGCGCTCAAACTCATCGAGCGCGACGAGATGGTCCTCCGCGATCTGGACAAGGCCGAGGTCGACACTTCTCTCGAAGCCGTCAAGACCCTGGAGGAGAAGGTCGGAGACGACGGTGTTCAGATCGTCGCCACAGCCAGGTATGATGCGGGCGTCAAGATCGAGAAAGAATGCGTCGTCAAGAAGGAGAACTCCGTTTCCGGAAACAGGATCTCCGACAAAATCGATAGAATCCTCATCAACAGGTTCTTCGGAATTTTCATCTTCATCGGCATAATGTATCTCGTTTACTACATCTCCATCCAAACCGTCGGAACGATGGGTAACGACTTTATCAACGACGGATTCGACGGATGGATCGCCCACAATCTGGGTATGGCGATGCTGAACGCAGGCGTCGATCCGTTTCTTCACGATCTGATCATCTCCGGTATCATAGGGGGTGTCGGGGCCGTCATCGGATTCCTGCCCCAGATCATCGTATTGTTCCTGTGCCTTGCGGTTCTGGAAGAATGCGGATACATGGCACGTGTCGCGTACCTGCTCGACCGTATCTTCTACCACTTTGGACTTTCCGGCAAGGCGGTCATCCCCGCCGTCATCGGCATAGGGTGCGGCGTTCCGGCCATTATGGGTACCAGGACCATCGAGAACGAGGCCAACAGGAACGTTTCCGTCATGGCGACCACGTTTATGCCCTGCAGTGCGAAACTGCCCATCATCACCATCATCGTCGCAGCATTCTTCCACGCATCTGCCGCCGTAACCCTGGGGCTCTATCTCCTCGGTATCGTGATGATCCTCATTTCCGGTCTTTTCCTGAAGAGGTTCCCCGGATTCATCGGTAAGCCTTCCCCATTCGTGATGGAACTGCCTGTTTACCACTGCCCCATGCCCCGCAACATCCTGACGTCGGTCACGGAGAAGTCCTGGGCGTTCGTCAAGAAGGCAGGTACCCTGATCCTTTTGTCCGCCGTTCTTATTTGGCTCCTTTCGTCTTTCGATTGGGGACTCAACTATCTCGGAGACGACGAGATCCACGGATCCATCCTCGCAGACATCGGTAACGCATTCACCTGGATCTTCATCCCGCAGGGATTCGGCGAACGCTGGGAGCTTTCCGTCGCATCCATTACGGGTCTGATGGCCAAGGAGAACCTTCTTGCCACCACCGCAGTTCTGCTGAATTCCGTCGTCGATGCAGACGACCTGATCACTCCCGAGGCACTCTTCGACTTCCTTGACGGCAACGGAAGGATCGCGATGTCGTTCCTTATCTTCAACCTGCTCTGCGCACCCTGCTTTGCGGCGATCGGTGCCATGCGCAGAGAGCTCGGAACCTGGAAGAGGACCGCCGTTGCCGTACTGTATCAGTGTGTCACCGCATACGGAGTTTCGGCGATCTTCTACAATTTCGCCCTGCTCTGCTCCGGAACATTCAGCATATGGCTCATCTTTGCGATCATATGCATAATTGTGCCAGCATATGTCATTCTCGACAAGAATTCGGTCACCAAGATACTTAACCTGGTCGGTAAGTTCAATGCTTCGAAGGTGGATTGAAAATGAATCTGGCTACATTCGCTACCCTGGTGATCGTATTGCTCATCCTCGCCGGTGCCGCATACAATCTTTACCGTATGGTACGCAGGAACGATCTGTGTTATGCGTGCCCAAATTCAGGTAACTGCGGGTGTAGCAATCCGATCAATTGTTCGATCCGCTGCGAAGACGAGAAGAAATAAACCATTTAGGGGGGGATCAACCCCTCTCAATTTTTAGGATAAACTTCTTTTATTTTTCTGATTTTAGGAATATTTAAATAAATCCAACATATTGAATATTCCATGGAAATGGCAACTATCGTGGTAGGTGTCGTACTGGTGCTCGTCATTATCGGCGCACTGATCGGGACATACAAAAGTCTCGGCAGCAAAGAATGTTGCTGTAATGACAAAAATTGTACTTCTGGCGTTACCGGCCACTGTAACATCAAAAAGTCTAAGGACTGAACCGGTTCCTCAGGAATCGTCGATTTCATCGTAATAGGCATTATCCCTATTACGATGACTTCGGACCGGAAGATTTCCGCCATGAATTTTGGGTTCTTCAGGTTTTCTTGCTTTCGGTCGATGTTGCCGTTACGAACATTGTTTTCGAAATCTCCACCTGCCGGAGATTTCCTGATAGGATCTTTGTTTTGACCTCTTTGTGATTGTGTTGGTCGTTCGGCACCGCGAACTACTCCGTAGATCTCACAATACGCAGAAACAACGAAAAACAAATCCAGCTCTAATTCCCGAGTAGAGTTCTTTCTACAAACCGACCGTCCGCAGTCGATCTCT
>CAVIXW010000087.1:0-8712 GCA_963646785.1 Acutalibacteraceae bacterium | reverse complement strand
TTTAAGTAGTGGAATTCAGTCTTCTGAGTGTAAGATTATCTTCTTTCTGAAACACCCCTGGCCCGGTACCGCATATGTATCGGAACCGCGGACGCGCCTTTTTCGCCCTATCCTTCCCGGGGCAATGCCCTTCGGGTTCTGGCACAGTACTGGCAAATAGGGGTCGGACCTTCGGCAATTCACGCCCGCAAAGTCGGAAGGATTACATCTTTTTATTCCGAAAGTTGGTTGGAAAAAATCTTCTTTCTGAAACATGTCGTTGATTTGTCGTCGAATTTTTTATAAAGTCCGACCGGGAGAAAGTTCCGATTTGGTAATGCGCTGAAAGCGTTTTACCCAGATAACAAGAACCTGATGAACGCATCGGGTCCGAACAGGGAGGTTTCAATATGATTGGTTTGATTCCGGAGGATTTGTCTATGAAATTTTTTGATAAGAAGGCGTTGTTATGAAGAAATCGGTATTGTTTTTAGCAGTCGCGTTGATCTGTATCTCCGTATACGTTCTGACGGAAAATTCGGAAAACGTCTTGGCCGACGGCGGCTATTCCGGTTCCTGCGGAGAAAATGTCACATATGTCTTCGATGAAACCAACGGCGCCCTTACCATCAGCGGTTCCGGACCGATGTATGATTATTCGAGTGGCAAAGATACTCCCTGGTATCTGTTCAAAGACAACATCACTGCCGTCACCATAAACGGATTCGTATCTACGGTTGGAAATTATGCGTTCGCCGAATGCGAGAATCTGAAGAAAGTGATAATCTCCAGCACGGTCTCCATCGGGGATTATGCGTTCGCTCTCTGTACATCCCTTGATTCGATCTACATAACCGCATCGGTCACATCTGTCGGATCTTATGCATTTTACAGCTGTGCAAAACTCGAGTCCCTGGACCTCGGTAACTCTGCCAAAACCATCAATGGTTATGCATTTTTCGAATGTGCGAACCTCCAGGACCTGGACCTCGGTAACTCTGTCGAGACCATCGGCGAAAAAGCATTCTACGGTTGTTCCGCTCTCGGAACGGTCACTATTCCGGAATCTGTCACCACCATCGGAGCTTCCGCATTCGAGGGTTGTACGTCACTCGGATCCGTCGAGGTCCTGGGTTCGATCGGTACCCTCGAACCCTCCCTGTTCAGCGGCTGTATCAGCCTCGGATCGTTCACCGTCCCGGGATCTGTCACAGCCATCGGAGATTCTGTATTTTTCGAATGTACGAACCTCCGGACCCTGGACCTCGGTAACTCTGTCGAGACCATCGGCGAAAAAGCATTCTACGGTTGTTCCGCTCTCGGAACGGTCACTATTCCGGAATCTGTCACAACCCTCGAATCCTCCCTGTTCAGCGGCTGTATCAGCCTCGGATCGGTCACCCTGCCTCAGTCGCTTACAACTATCAAAAATAATGTATTCTACGGTTGTACCTCCCTTGGATCGTTCATCGTATCTGATTCCGTCACGTCCATCGGATCTTATGCATTCGAGGGTTGTACCGGTTTGACAAAACTCACCCTCCCGATAAGTTTCAACAGTGTCGGAACCGGCAGCACCCCCATATTCTACAGCTGCACCAACATCGGCGAGATAACATTCACTGCAGGAATCGGAGAATGGTACGATTACGGTTCTTCATACATATCCACTCCTTGGCAGAGTACTTTAACCGACCTGAAGGTTATCCTGTCCGAAGGAGTGTCCTCCGTCGCGAACAATATATTCTGCGGATGCACCGCCCTTACTTCCGTGGAACTGGGCAAATCGGTCGCGGTTATCGAAGAATATGCATTCGACGGATGTAAATCCCTGACCGCCCTCAACGTCACTGAGGAAAATACCGAATACAGTTCTGCCGACGGCGTGCTGTTCAACAAGAACGGTACCGAATTGATCATGTATCCTGCCGGTAAAACCGACAAATTATACGAAGTACCGAAAGCCGTCGAAATCATCGGACCCCATGCGTTCAAAGACTGTATCGACATCACGAACATATTCCTCGGCGATGCGGTCAGCTCGATCGAATATGATACCTTCGAAGGCTGCACCTCTTTCAGATCGTTCGAGGTCAGTGAAGGCAATACAACGTACAGTTCGGATAACGGTGTCCTTTTCAGCCATGATAAAAAGACCCTGATCAAATTCCCTGCCGGCAAGCAAGCTACTTCATATACAATTCCCGACACCGTCACTTCGATCGATCCTTATGCGTTTGCCAACTGCATATATCTGGAATCCGTCACCCTCCAGAACGGTGTCGCGTCTATAGGGGACCACGCATTCTACAGCTGTGCCGAACTCAAAGAAGCTATTATATCGGGTTCGGCCCTCAGAACCATCGGCGAATCCGCATTCTACAACTGTTCCAAACTGGGTAGCATAGTGATCCCGAACACGATCGAAAAGATCGGAGACTCGGCATTCGAGGGTTGTACGGGGTTGGCAGAACTCACAATCCCCATAAGCCTCAACAGTGTCGGATCCAACGACCGCCCCATATTCAGAGGCTGCGTCGGAATAGAGAGCATCACGTTCACTGCAGGTTCGGGAACCTGGTATCCGTACGGTTCGGACGAAGCCCAGGAATCTTGCTATAAATATACCCCCTGGCAGATAACCGAGGCGGATTTTGCGGTTGACCTCTCCGGTGTCGGTGTGAATACCATCCCGGGCCTGACATTCTACAATTGCGGTACGCTTTACTCCATAACGCTGAATGATTCGATCGAGAGTATCGGAGATTGTGCATTCAGGGGTTGCAGCTCCCTAAAGACCATATCTTTCCCGAATACTCTCAGATCCATCGGCATCTATGCTTTCGAGGGCTGTACCGGTCTCGGGTCCGTTGTCTTCCCAGATAACCTCGAAACTATCGCAGAACGCGCATTCGAGAACTGCAGTAGCCTTGGCCCGGTCATGATCCCCGGCAATGTCGTATCGATAGGAACCCGCGCATTCAGCAACTGCGCCGATCTTGCCTCCATCACCGTCGATGAAAACAATATCAATTACGCCTCTTACGACGGTGTGCTTTTCAATAAAGACAGAACCACGCTGATACAGTATCCTGCAGGCAAATCAGATACCCAATATGTGATCCCCGAATCGGTCACGTCGATAGGCGTCTCCGCATTCTACGGCTGTACCGGTCTGACAGAACTGACGGTCCCCGGCAATGTCGGATCGATAGGCGTCTCCGCATTCTACGGCTGTACCGGTCTGACAGAACTGACGATCCCTGCCGATCTCGACAGTGTCGTACTAAACGAATATCCTGCATTCGAGGGTTGTGTCAACATCGAGAAGGTTGTGTTTACCGGATCCGGGCAATGGTTTGCATACAGCGATTCCGAGTCCGGACCCTCTTATTACGGATATACGCCCTGGCAGATCAGCAGGTCTGTTCTGAAAACGGTCAGTATATCCGACGGCGTGACAACCGTCGAAAAATTTGCGTTCTCGGGATGTAATGCTCTTGAGTCGGTGACCATTTCCGATTCTGTCAAATCTGTCGGCCTCTCGGCATTCAAAGACTGCATCGGTCTCAAAACGATCTCTCTTCCCTCAAGCCTCAACACCGTCGTGTCCAACGAGCATTACGTCTTCGAGGGCTGCATCAATATCGCAGAAATAACATTTACCAGGGGATACGGATATTGGTACGATTACGAAGAAGCTCATGAGGATTCGGATGAGTACTATGAACTTACTCCCTGGAATATCACCCAGGTCGATCTCGCCATCATCATATCCGACGGTATTGAATACATTGAATCAGGCGTATTCAGCGGGTGCGATACATTTACCGAATTGACTATTGGAAATTCCGTTAAATGGATCGGGAGCTATGCATTCAACAGCTGTGATAAACTTAAATCGGTCGTTATTCCGGATTCCGTCGAATCGATAGGGACACATTCGTTTGCCAGTTGCGATAACCTGGAATATGTTTCCATCTCCAACAGCATTACGGGGATCCCGAGTGGGGCATTTTATTATTGCACTGCCCTCTCGGATATAAAATTCGGGACATCTGTCAAATCCATTGAGTTCATGGCATTCTACAGGTGCGCCGTTACCTCCTTAAACTTAGATACCGTCGAAGATATCGGGGATTCTGCATTCTACCGGTGCGAGTCTCTCGAAGATCTTACCTTCGGCGATTCGCTTAGGTCCATTGCAAACAGTGCATTCAGCTGGTGCTCCGAACTCAGTAACATCGACTTCGGAAATTCCGTCACAACGATCGGGAACCAGGCATTTTACCGCTGTTATGACCTCCACTCGCTGACCATACCTGCATCGGTCGAATCGATAGGGGAATACGCATTCTGTAGCTGTTCGAACGTATCTGACTTGATCATCAACTGTCCTAACGCAACTTTGGGAAAGCAGGCTTTCGGGGACATGATAACCTTACGGACACTCACGGTTCCTATAAGCCTTAACACTGTCGGGCCTACAATCGGATACGCATTCCAAGGTTCCAATTATATCAATCACATAAAATTCACGGCAGGATCCGGAACCTGGTACCAATACAGTTCTACATCCGAGACTCCCTGGATGAAAACTAACTCCAATCTTACCATCACTCTATGCGAGGGTGTAACCTATGTTCCGCAGGAGGGATTCCGGGAGTGCTCCAAACTCATATGGCTGAATATTTCAAACACGGTCACATCTCTTGGAGACTATGCGTTTTATATGTGCTCGGGCCTGAGATCTGTATCGATACCGAGTGCGTTAACTTCCATAGGATCGTTTGCGTTCTGCAGTTGCAAGTCCCTCCAATCGATCGATGTCGATCCTGAAAATACGGCATACGGTTCTATCGACGGGGTGCTTTTCAACAAAAATTATTCCGTCCTGATACAATATCCCGCAGGCAGATCGACCGAATCCGGATCTTACGCGATTCCGGACACCGTCGAATCGATCGGAGCCTTCGCGTTCAAAAATTGCAGCAATATCACATCGGTGATCATTCCCGATTCGGTCACATCGGCAGGATACTATGCATTCCAGAGCTGTACCAATCTGAGAGAACTCGTTATTCCCCTTAGTCTCGACAGTGTCGGTTATAACGATCGCCCCATTTTCGATAATTGTCCCAAGATCAACACGATCATCTTCACCGCGGGTTCGGGAACCTGGTACGAATACGGCACCTCCAGTACGGAGGCGTCCTATTACGGATACGCCCCCTGGCACCTCACTCTGCAATCCCCGACCCTCGTACTGGCCAACGGCGTTACCTACGTATGCGACCGGATATTCAACAATACCAGCATCACCTCCGTGAAGATCGGCAATTCCCTGGCAACCATAGAACCCTTTGCGTTCGAAGGCTGTACAAAGCTTACCTCGTTCTATGTCAGTGAGGACAATCCCAATTTCAGTTCGGACGAGAACGGCGTTCTTCTCAATAAAGATCAGACCTCTTTGGTACTGTATCCTCTGGGCAAAACCGAAACAACCTATGAGATCTCGGACTCCGTGAAGTCCGTCGAAAAATACGCATTCTACGAATGCACTGCCCTGACCGCCATCGTCATACCCAGTTCCGTCACGTCACTCGGAATATCTGCATTCTATGGCTGCATCAACCTGACAGATCTCACTATCCCCGCCGGTCTCGACAGCGTCGCTTCCAACGAACATCCTGCGTTCCAAGGCTGTATCGGTATCGAAACGATAACTGTCACCGGGCCCGGACCCTGGTATCCGTACGGTACTTCGAAATCCGACGACTCCTATTACAGAAACACCCCCTGGCAGCTCAGCAGGTTTACCCTGAAAAACGTCACGATCTCCGATGGAGTGCCGTACGTCGGACAGTTCGCATTCATGAACTGTGCCGAATTGAAATCACTCGTTTTCGGCAGTTCTGTCAAGTACATCGAAGAATCGGCGTTCGATAACTGTACCGGTCTTGAATCGTTCAGTCTCCCCAGTGCTATCGAGAATATCGGCGTATCGGCATTCTCCGAATGCCTCTCCCTTAAATCCGTGACCTTCCCGGCTTCTCTGATATCGATAAGCGATTCCGCATTTTATCGTTGCACCCATTTGGAATCACTGACCTTCGAAGATAAGATCAAACTTGAATCGATCGGAATGAACGCATTCAACCAATGCGAATCTCTTGGATCCGTTGAAATACCCGATTCGGTCAGATCTATCGAAACCAACGCATTCTACCAGTGCACCTCCCTCGTATCGTTGAACCTCGGCAGTTCTGTCGAAAAGATCGGAACCTCCGCATTCGCGGATTGCAGATCCCTCACCTCTTTGACCATTCCAAAATCGGTCAGAACGCTCGGTTCCTCAGCATTCTATGGATGTTCGGATTTGACAGAACTATCCCTCCCCGTATGTCTCGACAGTGTCGTATCCAATTCCAACCCAGTCTTCAAAGGCTGTGTCAATATCGGCAAGATCACATTCACCGGTTCCGGCGACAGCTGGTATCCGTACGGAACTACCAAATCCGAACCCTCGTATTACGGATACACCCCCTGGCAACTTACCACTGCGGACCTGACCGCGGTCATAGACACAGGCGTGATCTCCGTTAACAGCCTGGCATTCTACGAGTGTCCTTCACTGACCGCAGTGTCGATCTCGAAATCTGTGGAGACCATCGGAGACAAAGCATTCGGCAGCTGCACCAAACTTATTTCATTCGAGGTTGACGAAGAGAATCCGGTGTACAGTTCGGATGACGACGGCGTTCTTTTCTACAACGACTCCAAATTGGTTCAGTACCCCGCCGGCAAAGAGGAAACCTCATATGTGATTCCGGACAACGTCAGTTCCATCGGATCTTCGGCATTCTCCGGGTGTTCCAATCTGACGGAGATCACTCTCGGCAGCTCTATCGAGGAGATCGAAAACGAGTCGTTTATCCACTGCTACCTCACTTCGATCAATGTCAGTGAGGAGAATTCCCGGTATACTTCGGATGACGGCGTGCTGTTCAACAAAGATATGTCCACACTGATCCTGTATCCCGCACACAAAGAAGGCAACACCTATTCGATCCCGGATGGGACCAGAACCGTCAAGTCATATGCGTTCAGCGGGTGCACCAACCTCACACTCACGATATACATAAGCAAAACGGTCAGTTCGATCGAAGATCTGGCTTTCGAAGGTTGCACCAACAGATCATTCCTTGTCATGCCTGGGAACCTGTACTACAGTACTGTGAACGGTGCGCTATGTGACAAGAGCAAAACTCTGATCCAGTACCCCCTGGGCAATACGGATACGACTTACGTGATAGACGATTCCGGATTAATTACGGCCATAGGGGATTACGCATTTTATGGGTGTACATGGCTTAATGAAATGACCATTCCCTCTTCTGTCACCTCCATAGGGGATTATGCATTCTACGGCTGTACCGGACTCACATCCCTTACGATATCGAGTCCTGAAACGGTACTCGGAAAATCCGCTTTCAAAAATTGCGAAAATCTCGAAATACTCTCGATTCCCGTATCGGTAAACAGTGTCGGTTCCAACGAATATCCCGCATTCGAAGGCTGTTCGAAATTCACACAGATAACCTTCACCGGTTCCGGAGACTGGTTTGAATACGGTGACGAGACCCAGGAATCCAGTTATCTGTATACTCCCTGGTATCTCAGCAAATCGGCTCTGGATATCATCCTGTCTGACGATGTGACCGATATTGCCAGCTATGCGTTCCATGACTGTACCAAACTCGAAACGATAAAGATCGGTAAGTCGGTAGGTTCCATAGATAGGACTGCGTTCGAAGGTTGTAAAAACCTGAAAGAATTCATTGTCGATCCGGATAATCCGACCTACAGTTCTGAAAACGGAGTACTGTTCAAAGACAATAACTCGGTACTGGTCCTGTACCCCAGGGGCAAAACCGATAATACGTACAGTCTTCAAGACTCTGTCAGAATTATCGAAGACTATGCGTTCTCTCGCTGCAGCAGGCTTGTTACCGTAGATCTCAATTCCGTTACGTCCATCGGCAACTATGCTTTCTATTCCTGTACCAACTTGGAAAATCTGACCGTCGGTTCATCACTCGAATCCATCGGCAACAACGCGTTTTACAATTGTATCTCGCTGTCTTCCATGGATTTCAACGACTCGCTCAAATCCATCGGCCAGTATGCATTCTTCCAATGCATCAAACTAGACGTGGTCGTAATTCCGGCTTCTGTCACTGACATCGGGATCTCGGCATTCGAAAACTGCACCGGTCTGAAGGAACTCACCGTTCCCATAAGCCTCGATACCGTCGTTTCCAACGATGATCCCGTCTTCGGAGGCTGCGTCAACATCAACAAGATAACATTCACTGCCGGTGACGGAAACTGGTACCAGTATGGAGAGGACAAGTCCCGGTATACGCCTTGGCAACTTACCGAGGCCGCACTCGGCGTCGTCATATCCGACGACATAACGTCCGTCGGGGACTATGCCTTCCGTCAATGTACTTCTCTTCTGTCCGTGACCCTTCCCGGCAAAGCAACGTCGATCGGAGTCTCGGCATTCGAAGGCTGTACCTCCCTTGCATCCCTGGAGATCCCCGCGTCGGTTACAAAACTGGGATACTCCGCATTCAAGGACTGCACCGGTCTGAAGGAGCTCACCGTTCCCGTAAGCCTCGATACCGTCGTTTCCAACGATGATCCCGTCTTCGGAGGCTGCGTCAA
>CAVIXW010000086.1:0-8718 GCA_963646785.1 Acutalibacteraceae bacterium | reverse complement strand
TGCTTCCGATGTGGTTCCAAAAGACGTTTCAGGAATCATCGATGGGATATACCCACCTCCTCTAAACCAGAAAGGGCCAAGATTATCTTCTTTCTGAAACAACTCTTTGCCAGATATAAAAATAAATAAATAGCGTCTAAAGAATGGCAACAGGAATCAACATGGATATTCTGGGTATTGTCGAAGGGATCACTTCTGACGGGCATGCTCTGGTGCGTTGCGAAAACATCCCCGAGCTTGGAACGTCCGTTTTCGACGGGAAGCGCCGTATCGGTACGGTCAGAAGGCTCCTCGGCCCGGTAGATTCCCCCTATGCCTCGATCGTCGGAGACAATATCAACCGCGGGCTCGTAGGCAGAAAAGTGTTCTTTGACGGTGGCAGAAATGGCCAGGCAAAGAAATATCGCAGAAACTGAAAGTTGCCCGTATTGCAACGTGGGGCGCCTGGTCCCCGATTCCCTCACGGGAGCGGTCGCCTGTTCGAACTGCGGTGCGTTTTTCAAAGACGAGATCCTCGTCAAAAACAATGTCGGAAAGATCGAAAACGAACTGTCTGGAACAACGGCGTACCGCTTCAGAAAGTGGCAAAACCGTATCAGAGTAAGCAACGCGACCGAACGGAACCTCGCTTTCGCATTATCGGAACTGGATAGGATATCGACGGCAAGCGGGCTTCCCCGCCAGGTCAGAGAATCCGCATCGGGCATATACAGAAAGGCCGTCTCCCGCGGCCTGGTGCGCGGGAGATCCATCGAACTTCTTTCGGCGGCATCGGTCTATGCCGCCTGCCGCCTAGTGGAAATGCCCCGTACGATTGACGAGATCGCAGAGGCCGCAGGCATCGAAAAGAAAAGTCTCGGCCGCACGTACAGATTCCTCAGCAAAAACCTGAGGCTCGACCTTCCGCCTGCCAAACCGCAGGACTATGTTCAGAGATATTGCGCCAAACTGAACCTGAACGAGGAGGTGTGGAACGCCGCATTGGACATTTTGCAAAACGCCACCGACCGGGAGCTTTTGTCCGGTCTGGGTCCCGCGGGGGTCGCGGCCGCCGCCGTTTACATCGCATCCCATAAATGCAATGATCCGAAGTCCCAGAAAGAGGTCTCCGAAGCGGTCGGCATCTCGGAGGTAACGCTTCGGAGCAGATTGAAAGACCTGAAGGAAGGCCTCGATATCGAGATCGTTTACGAGGGGGCCGACCGATGGCCGGGCCGAGGATATTGTTGGCGGGCGGCGGGGAAACCGCGTTCGAGTATACGATTGCAGGAGGAATGTCCGAACGTGATGCCGAGGAATGGGAGGCCATGGATTCGAGGTATGTGCTCGGATCGAACTGGCCGGCCGGGATATCGGGTTCCGTCGACCTGCATCACAGAATGAACTACATGCGTCGCAGAGATCTAGGATTCTCCTTTCTGGAGGTGAAGGACCCGGATCTGAAAGAGCTCATGCGCTCGATCGACCCGGAACTGCCACGGATCCTCGCACTCGCCCTTTCGGATTTCTACCGCAACGGAACGTCGAAATTACGCGATCTGCTCGAGAACCAGAACTCCGTCCGCATATTCGGGCCGGTCGCCAGGTTCCTTTCCCAATTGGCCGAAAGAAAAGGATGGGCCGCCGATCCGCAGGACCTTCTCGATTCCGCATTCCTGAAAGCGGTGTCGACCGACAGATTCGGGTGCACATCCCTGAACCGGGTCGGACATGACTATCACACAGTTCTGATACTCCAGATCGAATATTGACGAACTCACGGGCGGAACCATTTGAATTCCAGATATTCCGTCTCTTTGCTGATACGGCAAAAGAGGATCTGTTTCTTCACTCCCCCCGACAAACGCACGGTACGGGAGATGTCCGGCCAAAGTGCCAGCATCGATGCGGGCACGGCATGGACCAGATAGCGGGCATGACATTCGTCGGGAGATCTCTCGTACACTCTGAAGTGGGTGCCGTATTTGAATCCGGTCTTGACGACGAGACCGCGGCGCCGGAGGTCCGTGTAGGCTTTCAGACGAAGTCTGAACTCATCCTGGTTTTTTTCACCGAGAGATATCAGGTCCTGCTCCGAAAGACGTTTTCCGTTAAAATCGCAGAGGGCCAGCTCACCGGTGCGGAGCAGATAGCAACCCTCGATCATGGACAGCTGCAGCACGCCCTGCATAAGTTTTCCGTAGTATGCGGAGGAATGAACGGCCTCGCCCTGGGCTTCGTCGAATACGAAGATCCTGTCCGAGATCAGCATTCCATCAACAGGAGTTTCTAGTTTGCTGGCACATATGTTTCCGGTGGGATCGAGAACGGCCATTTTATAATAGGTTATGTCGCCCTCCTCGTCCACCACGGCATACAATAGCTGCTTTCCCCTGTCCTCGCTCTGCGCGACTTCATCGAGAAATTCGTTAATGTTCAGGGCAGAACGCTCGGAAACGGCACACACCATATACAGCGGGGCGGACTTCGAAGGAGACATTCCGCGGGGGTAGACCCGGAGATCGAAATTGCCCGTTTCGGGTTTGACTATGAATCCTCTCTCCCGCAGATCTTTGAAAACCAGGTATTTGATGTCGAAATCGTCTACTTTTCCGGAAGCATACTCGAAAAGTGCATTGAAGGGTACGGTCTTCTTGCCCCTTCTGACCTCCAGGCGGTTGCACTGTACGAGGAATGTGGCTTCGACGAGGTCCAGTTCCAAAGACCCGCCGCTCAGGGGATATCCGAAATTCCCTTTGCTGAAGGTCTGACTGGCCTCGCGAACGTCGTTTATGAAAACGGAACCGCCCTTAAGTTCGCCTGGCATAAGTACGCAATCCTTCCCGCGGATATAACTATTTTCGAAATCGACAGAATCGGCGACGGTTTCCTCGGCAGAAGGAACCGTCAAAAAAGATACTTATATATAGAAGTTTAAACTATGTAACCACTAGTTGTAAACCGAGAGTCGACAACAGGAGATAATCATGACCGGCATGGATAGCATATTGGCAGTGGTGGAAAATCCCACCAGAAGGCGGATCCTCCAGGCCGTAGTCAAAGAACCGCACTACCCCCTTCAGCTGTCCAAAGAGCTGGGAATCAGTCAGCAGGCCATCGTAAAGAATCTGAACCTGATGGAAAAGGAAGGGCTCGTGACGAGTTACCGTGAAAGCAGCGACAGAGGCCCCGAAAGGATCTTCTACAAACCGAGTTCGGAATTCTCGATTACCATCGATATGCGCAACAACATGTTCGAGGTGCGGATGATCCCTATCGAAGAGGAATCGGAGGAAAGAAACGCAAAAGAACTGGATGCCGAAAAATCAGCGGAAGAACAGAAACTGGAGGCGGTCCGTGCCAGAATATCCCAGATAGACCGCCAGATCTCAGAATTCGACCGTCGCAGAGCGAAACTGGTCAGGGAACGCAACGACCTCATAGACGAATTTCTGCACATGACGAACCTAGATAACCTGGGTTATCAGCACAGGGAATTGCTCTATGATATGCTGAACCGTCCCAATTGGAGTTCTGAGGATATCTCCAAGAGCATGGGATTCAACGAGAATACGATATCGAAAATGATCGATGAAGTCCTGCAATTCTGCAGGTCAATGGATAGGTGATTGATATGGTCAGTAACAAAGCTATCAAGGTAGCTGAATTGAAACCGGGAGAGGCAGGCAAAGGCGTAGCCCGCCTCGATCCCGCACTCATGGATATCCTGGGCCTCAAGATCGGAGACATTGCCATAGTCAACGGTTCGAAGAAGACTGCCATCAAGATACTCAGCGGCCCCGTAGAAGATACGAACCGCGGAATCATCAGGCTCGACGGATCCACCAGACGCAATGCCGGTACGTCTCTCGACGAAAGGGTCGACGTCAAACCTGCCGAAACAAAAGATGCGACGAAGGTGACGTTCTCTCCCACGGAGGATTCCGGCCTGATAGGGGGAGGGGATTATCTCGCACAGCTGTTGGTCGGACGCGCATTTGTCAAGGGAGACATGATTTCCCTGAACTTCATGGGCAACAAGATCGACCTGGTCGTGACGTCCTTCAGCCCTACGGCGGAAGCCTGCATCATGGCCCCCTCCACAGAGGTGAAGATCAGTGACAAGCCGATCTCGAAAGAAAGCATGGACGTTCCGAAGGTCTCCTACGACGATGTCGGAGGACTCGGAGACGTCATCAACCAGGTAAGGGAAATGGTGGAGCTGCCGCTCAAACACCCCGAACTCTTCAAGAGGCTGGGTATCGATGCGCCCAAAGGAGTTCTACTCCACGGACCGCCGGGAACCGGTAAGACCATGCTGGCCAAAGCGGTTGCCGGAGAGACCAGCAGCAACTTCGTCTCGATCGGCGGACCGGAGATCATGAGCAAGTTCTACGGAGAGTCCGAAGGCAAGCTCAGGGAGATATTCAAAAACGCCGAGGAGAACGCACCCAGCATCATCTTCATCGACGAGATCGATTCGATCGCACCGAAAAGGGATGAAGCCCAGGGCGAGCAGGAGCGCCGTATCGTCGCGCAGCTGCTGTCTCTGATGGACGGATTAAAATCCAGAGGAAAAGTGGTCATAATCGGCGCCACGAACAGACCGAATTCCATCGATGAGGCCTTAAGAAGGCCGGGAAGGTTCGACAGGGAGATCGAGATCGGCGTGCCGGACGTCCACGGGCGTCTCGAGATCCTTCAGATCCACACGCGCGGAATGCCTCTGACCAACGACGTCGATCTCGAGAAGATAGCCGAGAAGACCCACGGATATGTCGGTGCGGACCTCGCGGCTCTCTGCAGGGAAGCGGCGATGTCGGCCCTCAGGAGGGTGCTGCCCGACGTGAACACCGACGAGGATACCATCCCCACCGAAGTTCTGAACAGAATCTCGGTCGAAATGGACGACTTCCGGAACGCCATGAAAGGTCTGCAGCCGTCCACGATGCGTGAGGTGCTGATCGAAAAGCCCAACGTGAGGTGGGAGGACATAGGTGCCCTCGCCGATGCGAAACAGGAACTGAAGGAAGCGGTGGAATGGCCTCTGAAATACGGCAAGGTGTTCGCGCACATGAACGCCAAACCGCCGAAGGGGATTCTGCTGTACGGACCCCCCGGTACGGGTAAGACTTTGCTGGCAAAGGCCGTCGCAACGGAATCCGAAGCCAACTTCATTTCGGTGAAGGGTCCCGAATTCCTGAACAAATGGGTGGGCGAGTCGGAAAAGGCCGTACGTGAGACATTCAGGAAAGCCAGACAGGCCTCCCCCTGTGTCATATTCATGGACGAAATCGACTCCATAGTGCCGGTGAGGGGCACGGGAAACGACGGCAATGTCACCGAACGCGTGGTCTCCCAGATGCTCACGGAACTCGACGGGCTCGAACCCATGAACGATGTCGTGGTCATCGCTGCGACGAACCGTCCCGATATGATCGATCCCGCCCTGCTGAGGCCGGGCAGATTCGACAAATCGATATGCGTCGGGCCTCCCGACAAAGAATCGAGGAAGTCCATCTTCGAGATCCACACCAACGGAAAACCGCTCGCCGACGATGTCGACCTTGACGTCCTGGCAGACAAGACGGAGAACTGCACCGGTGCCGACATCTCCGCGATCTGCAACGAGGCGGTCATGAGCGCGGTAAGACGTCTGGTCGCGGGAGGCAAGGAGCCGACCCAGGAAGAGATCGACGGATGCGTGGTCACCATGGACGATATGCTCGGTGCCGTGGATAAATTCGGTCCGAAAGTGGCGGAGAAGATCAAGGAATACGGAAAAACGAGCATCTACAACAAGTGAACAGCAGGCCCGAAAGGGCCTACTGGCACTTTAAAAACGTATTAACTCGAAACATCTTATATAGAGAAACAAACATTTTTTCAACAATGACAAGAGAGGATATGATTAACACCACTCGTTCGATCCTTGCGAGAGCAGGTTTTGATATCTCCTCTGCGATCAACATCAGAAGCATCTGCTTCGATATCGTCGGAAGAAAGGACAAGACCCTGCTTATCGTAAAGGTCCTGTCGAACGTGGATGCATTTTCACACGAAAACGCCGACGAAATGAAGATCATGGCCGAAGCGCTGGACGCAAACCCTCTGATCATCGGAGAGGCTTCGAGTTCGGGCCCGTTGGAAGACGGGATCGTCTATACCAGGTTCAAGATCCCGATCGTCTCCAACAAAACCCTTGCGGAACACCTGCTGGAAGAGGTCCCTCCGTTCATCTTCGCCGCCCCCGGCGGACTGTATGTGAAGATCGACAGCGATGTGCTTAAGCAGCTCCGGGAAGAAAGAGGCATCAGTCTCGGCACACTGGCAGATACCGCGGGGGTCTCCAGACGTACGATCCAGATGTACGAAAAGGGAATGGGGGCCATGATCGATGCGGCGCTCCGTCTAGAAGAATACCTCGACGCGCAGATCATCCAGCCGCTGAACCCGTTCGAATACAACAAAGAAGATTCCGCACCCCAGCACGAGATCTACCTCGGCGGAAGCACCGGATCCCAGAGGTTGGACCGTCTCCTGAACATCGGATTCGCCATCACCCCCATCCTCAGAGGCCCGTTCGAAGCGATATCGAAGGATTCGGATACGATTGTGCTGACCGGCCTGGACACCGATAAAACAAAAGTGATCCAGAAAGCCCTTATCGCAGCGGAACTGTCGAATCTTTCGAGCAGACCGTCCGTGATGATCGTGGAAAAGAAGCACAGTTCGGACAGGATCGGCTCGACCGCACTCGTCACGGATGACGAACTCCGTAAGATCGATGATAAAAACTCTTTCACGGACATGGTCCTTTCCCGGAGTTCGAAGAAATGATATCTCTGACCATCGGAAAATGCGCTGTGAACATCCTCCCCGTGGTGAACGGGCTGGTATCCGAAGCCGAAAAGGTCGGAAACGAATACGGAAAGTACGAGGCCTACGCGGCATCCCTCGGGATCGAATCCCTGCAGGCATTGAAATTCAGAGAGTCTATCGGTCTGGATTCCATCGACGTAAGCGAACTGGACATCGCGTATGCCAAAAAAATGTCCGTTTTCGGAGAGATCGAAGTGCCGTCGCCGGCATTCTGCGAACTGGTGGACAGGTGCGCCGCCGACGGGACCCAGGTGATCCCGCTGGATATGAACGATGCCGAGTTCGATGATGCGTTCCTCGGTTGCATAAGCGCGGTCGAATTCACCTCCGTCCACCGTCTGGCCAAAAAAGGGTATACCATGAAGATGGACGAATCATCTCCGGAAGCCCTTGCACGGGAATGGGACAGATACGTCTCCAAAAAGAAAGGGTTCGGAAGATTGGACAAGTTACGCGAAGAGCATATTGCCAAGGAACTTATAGATATTGCAAAATACCGCTTATCTATACTTGCAGTGATTGAGGTCGAACGTGTCGACGGAGTTTTAGAAATTTTGAAGGTGAACGGATATGCAACCTGATTGTCCAAAATGCCAGATGTGGAGAGAGCACGGCGCCAAGTTCTGTGGCAGTTGTGGAAAAGAGTTGGGTCAGGAGGGGGTTTGCGTCGCAGACCAAACCCCGTCGGACACGGCAACCGCCCACTCAGCAAGAAAACAAGAGATCATTTATGTCAGAGATCCCTGCAGAGCCACCGTTGTTCCCGGGGATCCGATACCGGCCGGGGACGGACAGAAAACCAATCCGTTCATTAAATCGGTACTGATCGCAGCCACATTGTTGGTCATCTTTATCGTAGCCAACAACAGCATCATGGTCCTTACCAATTTCAGCAGGATCGTCGACGAGTGTTCATCGCTCTGCTTCGCATTCTATATTCCCTACGGGTTCGGAGACCTCCTGCTTTTCAAATTCCAGGGTGCAGGGACCGCGGTCATATTGGGGATCTGCGTAATGGTCGAGATCCTATGTCTCGTTTACGCCATAAACAGATTCATGGATGCATTGAAGCGTGAAAACACCCAGAACGACGGGACCTGTGTCGAAAGATCCGGACTTTCAGTCTGTTCCTGTGCACTTTGCGCTTCCCTGGTGCTCGGTATAATTTTGCTCATTTTGGCCGCGGCGGGGGGCAACGGTGCGGACACCGGCTGGATGTCCAAGTACACGGATATGCAGATGCTTTTCATGCTGACGCGTGCAGGCTTGCACGAAGAGATTATAGCTAGAGTGGTCTGGATCGGAATCCCGATCGCCATCATCGCATATATTGTCCACAAAGACAAACGTTCATGGCAACACCTTTTCGGCGGTTTCGGAATGTCCAAGTCGGCCCTTGTTCTTATCGTTCTCTCATCGCTAATATTCGGACTGGCACATTTGGACGGATGGGGTTGGGGAAAGGTTCCCGACGCAGTACTCGGTGGCCTTATCTTCGCATACCTCTACGTCGAGTACGGCCTCTACGCATCAGTTCTGGCCCACACAGCCAATGATACCATATCCTCGCTTACCTACACCTTCGGAAGCGGAATGACCTCGCTTGTCACCGTGCTTCTCCTGCTTATCGGTGTGGTTATCCTGATCTACTGGACGATCAAGCTGAGTAAAATGAAATTCGATGCGAAGGGTCTGCCCGATTTCCCGGAGAAACTTGATAAAAATATTTTCGAGCTGTGGAACCGCTACTGACGTACGATCTCTAGTATGCAGTCCATTTTAAAACTCTAAAATTTTCATTCTAAAACTCGAATGATCTTGCAGAGGTTGAATCCGTCTTCCAGGGCATCGCATCGT
>CAVIXW010000085.1:0-8760 GCA_963646785.1 Acutalibacteraceae bacterium | reverse complement strand
GTACCTGAGGGCCCCCAGGAAGAACATGGACGCTCTGCAGCCGGAACCGGCGCTTTCCTCGAGTTTTTTCAGGAATCTCGGGTCGGAATTCTTCAGAAGGGTCAATGCTTCGATGCAGATATCCGCGGAAACGCGGTCGTCGTCCGACTTTCCGTCTGCGGGAAACATATTTGGACATATCATCCGAATTATTTTTAGTTCTTTGTGGGACCACGGGTTCGCAATCTACTATTTGAACTCCGTAACGTATGACGGTATATGGCCATAGGTTTTTCGCTTGTCCGCTGCGGGGATGGGTCCGAGGATTCCAATCCCGAGTATATCGTGACCGCAAGCGAAAGGTTGTCCGAGCTTGTCCGGAACCTGCAGTTCGGGACGGACTTCAGCTTTCTTCCGGACACGATAAATGCGCGCGATGCGAAGACCGCCCTGATATGGGCGGTGGAATCCATGGAACTCGAGTGGTTCTACGCTCTCGAAGGCGAATTCGTCCAGGTATCCGGACCCGACGGTACCGAAACCCACTATTTCACGAAGAATCCGCACTATCCGAAACTCGAAGGAAAATTCGAACGCAACGGTATCGCGTTGGAAGCGGTTTCCGACAGCATCTCCCACATCTGGGATATCTGTTCTGACCTGCCCATGATCACTTCGTTCCTGCGTGTCCGCGTATGCGATGCCGAACGTTCCGTTGAGATCGCCATCACCCCGTATATGCCCGACAGAGTGATAGACGATCTTCTGGACACGGTTCACGCGATATCCTGATTCAGTAGAAGCGGATCCTGCTGCCGTCGGAGGGATTGTAGGTGACCTCCATTCCTCTCTCGATGACCGTTTTAAGATCCTCCACATGGGATATTATTCCGATGCTGACCGTTTCGTTCGACATCTGCTTCAGGGTGTTGACAGCCAGGTTTCTCGTGTTGTCGTCCAGTGTTCCGAAACCTTCGTCGATGAACAGTCCTTCGACGGTTTTTCCGCGTGCGGACGACTGGATCGTGTCCGAAATCGACAGCGAAAGCGAAAGCGCCGTCATGAACGCCTCTCCGCCCGACAGGGTGTTTATGGAACGTATGTGGGATGTGTGGTAGTCGTAGATATCGAGGTCCAAAGCGTTCGAGCTCCTGCCCTCCGAGGGTTTTTCCACGAGTTTCAACACATATCTTCCGTTGCTCATCTCTTTCAGACGACGGTTCGCGTTGGACACTATGGTCTCGAGATATCCGCCCAAAACGTACTGGTTGAAGGAGATTTTAACAGCCTGGTCCGTTCCCTTGTAAACGTTCACCAGTTCGGATATCATGTCGAGTTGGGATCTGGCACTCTTTGTTTTCCGATAGTCGTCATTGAATTCATTCCGCACTTTTCTGTTTGACTCTAGGGTGGAACTCAGAGAGCCCATTTTTTCGCTGGCGTCGGATGCCGCTTTGCTGCATTCGTCTTTGCGTTTCGCGTACTCCTCGAGGTTGTCGGGTTCGGGTCTTCCGTCGATCTGATAATCCAGATTTTCGATGGTGTTTTTGAGGGTCAGACAGTTTTTGTCGTACTCCGAGATCTCGTTTTCTAGATTGTCGATGTTTTCGTAGATCTTCAGATAGCGGAGGAATTCCTCCTCGCTGCCGAATCCCGCTTCCGAACGAATCCGTTCGTAGGCGTCCCGGGATTGTTTTTCCGTTACGGCAAGATTTTCGATATCCTTTTTCAGTTCGGATACGCTGTTCTTTCCCAGATCGAGATCTTTATCCGCTTCGTTGAAAGCCATTGTTGCATTTTCCAGGGCCTGTTTCAGCCGATCCGCTTTACCGTTAAGTTCTTCCATCTTCCGTTCCGCCTCGGATCTCGTCTCGAATTCCGACAGATCCTCGGATAATGATCCGATGAGGGCATCGTTTGCGGTAAGTTCGTCCCTAAGAGGCGCCAATGCGTTTTCGTCCTTCTCGATATCCTTGTTCAAAGCCTCTATCTGGGCTTTTAGGTCGCTTATTCTGCTACTTGCTTTGTTGAATGCGTTCTGGAGTTCGGTAAGGTGCTCTATCCGCCTGCTTACTTCTTCCAGATCTCTTCCGGCTTCCGAGATCTTGGACTCGACGGCCGTAATCAGATCGTCGGACGGAGGGATCTCCCCCTCTTTCATACCCTCCTCGACCGATCTCTTCAACGTGTTGTACTTCTGGATTTCGGTATTGTATGCGATATCCGCTTTATGATAGCTGTCGTTCGAACGTTCCTGTTCGTTCTTGGCGGCTTCGACATCTTCCGCGGTCGGCGCATCGTCGGGCAATACGGCGGGAGAAGGGTGGTCGAGGGAACCGCATACCGGACACTTGCAACCTCTTTCGAGGGTCTGCGCCAGAAGCCCAGCGCTGTGCGCATTCTGTTTTTTCAACAGATCGTCGTATATCGATCTTGCATCATCGAGTCTGTTCTTCTTCGAATCCTTATCGTTTCCGAGCTCGATTTTCGATTTTTCCGATCTCAGAAGATCGATGCATTCGCTTTTTATCTTTTCAAAACGCCCGATATGGGAATCCAGGGTTTGTTTTTCATTTTTTGCGGCTTCCAACTGCTGTCCGACATTCCTGTTTTCGTTGACGAACGCTTCCTTCTGGGACAATTCCGAATTCAGTGCAGAGAGACGGGTTTTACCGGAACCGACCTTCGACTGCAATTCCGCAACCCGTTCCATAAGATCCTTTTTTGAATTCTTCGCCTTTTCCAGAGAATCATATTTTTCGAGAAGCGGTTCGATGCCTGCGGCCCTATTTCTGAGAGCAAGTTCCTCTTTCGAGTTTTCCTTAGCGTTCGCAAGTTCCTTTTCACAGCGTGCTCTGTCCGCTTCCAGCGCGGGGATCTTCCCGTTCTGCTCTTCGAGCGCATTCTTCTTGGAGGCAAGGTTGCTGCCGGCACTTAGAAAATTCACGTATTGGGGATTGACCGAGGCCGCGGCGTTTTTGGCATTTTCCGCATCGCGTTTTTTGAGTTCGAATACCTCCTTTCTTTCCAGAAGCGCCGAAAGTTCGTTCTTCTTGGTACGCAACTGCCCGTATGTCCCGCACAGGGCCACGGCGGCTTCGTATGCTTTAAGGGAGTCTTCGGATGCTTTTTTCAGGGACTCCAACGAGTCGGTTATTTCGGCATGCGTCTTCCGATCGGAATCCAGCGCCATGTCGAAGATCCTCAGAATGTTCTCGGCCTCGGCGTAAGTATCGGTCCCGTTCAGGGCGGCGAACCCCTTTGCGGCCTCCGAATCTTCGCAGAATCTGAAAGATCTCGATTTTTCAGAGAGTCTCTCGAGATCGGAATCGGATCTGGATCTGAGATCCTTCTCAATTTCTTCGAGGTGCTTGCCGATGCGTTCGAATCTCGACGTATCGAAAAGCTTGTTGAGGATATCAGTCCTCTCTTTGGTGCTGGCCTTCAGGAAGGACATGAACTGGCTCTGTGCCAGCATGACGACGTTGCGCCATTGCTTCACGTCAAGGCCCAGCATATCCTTTATCTTGTCATTGACCTTTTTGATCTTGTCGAGAGGAGCCATCCCGTCCCCCGTCATCAGAACGAAATCGTTGTCGTAGTGGATCTGTCCGTCCCTGCGGTCCTTTCTTCTGGCATATCCCCTTCTGATGCAATACTCCTTCCCCTGGTGCTCGAACACCAGTTCCACCAGGGTGTCGTCGTCGGAAGCTCTTTCGCACCGGAGGCATTCCCTCCTGCCGCTCTTTGCCTGGGTTCCGTCGGTGTTGGATTCGTCGCCGCTTATCTCTCCGAAAAGCGCGTAGGTCATGGCATCGAAGATCGTCGTTTTCCCCGCCCCGGTGTTTCCGCTGATGAGGAAAAGGCAGCGATAGTCGGCGAAATCGATCGTCACGGGCTTTCCGCGGTAGCTGATGAAGTTCCGGATGGTCAGTCTGACCGGCTTCATAGCTCGTCCCCCTCGGCAGCTTTGGAGAACAGTTCCGACATGAGGGATTCCTGTTCCGGGGACAGGTCCTTCTCCGTACGTTCTCTGAAGAAATCCCTGAAAAGCTCGATATCCCTGCGGAGTCCGAGTTCTCTTACGTTCGGCATTTCGATATCGTATTCGCCGTTCTCGGTAAGCTTGTAGTCGAGGTCGAACAGCTCGGAACCGCAGGCCCTTATCTTTTTGGATATGCTGTCCCTGTCGCCTTCCCGGCGGTCGGCGAGGGTCACGTAGACCATGGAGTTCTTAGGTACTTCCGACAGAGCGGGGTAGAGCTCATCATAGGGGCCTTCGAGACATACCATCTCCCTGAGGGGGATCAGGGGGACTTCCCTGATCACCGCGTTTCCCTTCTCCTTCAGTTCGACGATGTTCACGTGCTTCCTGTCGTTCCTTTCGGAGTAGTCGTATTTCATCGGAGTGCCGCAGTAAACGGCGTTTTCGGAGCCGGCGGACTGGGGTCTGTGTATGTGCCCCAGGGCGCAGTAGTCGAAGTCTTTCAGAAGCTCGGCGGAGACGGTCTTCGTGTTCCCTATGTCGAGTCTGTCCGTTTCCGATTCCGACTGTTCGAGGCATATTCCCGCCGCGGCGAAATGCTGGTGGGCGACAAGGACGTTCCTTTTCGAAGGATCGATGCCGGAGTGGCCGAGGGTCTCCTTTATGGCCGCATCGGAGGTTTCTATCTTTATGCTGTCCTTAGAATAGAACTCCGATGCCGCGGACCTGCTGACGTAGGGCATCAGGAAGAGATCCAGTTCTCCCCATTCATCGTTGAGCGGTATCTTTTCCGCTATGCCGTGATACGGTCCGGTGATATGGACGCCGGCCCTCTCCATCACCCTTCCGCCCACTCCGAGCCGGCCTTCGGAATCGTGGTTTCCCGCGACGATGTACACGGGGCAGACCTTCGATGCCGACGTCAGGAAGTCGTCGAAGATAAGGAACGACTCCTCCGTGGGCGTGGAGGAATCGTATACGTCTCCGGCAACGAGGATGCCGTCGACCGATTCCGTTTCGGCGATGCCGACGATCTCCTTCAGGATATGTCTCTGATCATCGACCAGCGAAAATCCCTGTAGTTTTTTCCCGATATGGATGTCGGAGGTATGAAGAAATTTCATAAACGGCGTAAGCAGATCTACTTATTTAGGTTCATTGATGCATTTTTGATAAATTAATAACTCGAATATGTTAATGTTTTTTCCGTATACGTTGTCTGATCATAAAAACCGATAAGGATCGGCGATATCGCATACCGGCCCGGTTCGTTATTCAGATCGGATCAGGAAACTGGATTTCCGACAGCCGTCCGATTTCTGTCGACGTCACATATAAATATCTTCCAGATGGAAAAGGTGCCGATTTCGGGTAGAACGCAAGCCGTCGAACCCCGAAGGAGATATAGACCATGACAACAAACTACACGGAGAACGAGAGTTCCAGGAAGAAGTATCTTGCACCTCTCGTCGTGATCATGCTGTGCGCTGTCGCACTCACCGGCGCCGCATACGCATACTCCACCACGGTCACCGGAAACGGGGACATCAAAGCCAATTATGTCGTTATCGATATGTATAGCGATACTGCCGGTACAACACCTACTGCCACTCTTCAGTACGATGTCAATAAGAATATGTTCCAGGTGTGTGCCGACACCGACAAAACGAGCAGTACGGGCCCCTATGTGGCAAATGTCGATGATCATCTTGTTGCCCAATTTTTTACCTTTCTTGAAATCAAAACCGATATTTCTGGAACCACAAATTACAGTTTAGCTAAGCCAGAGCTTGAAATGTCATTGCCCTCGGGAGCCTCAGGCAAACTTGCTATTTCCTCTCAATCTGTAACTATCAACAACCAGACCTCTGGCGGTTCTCAGGTAAATCCAGAGGCAGATGGAACCTACACTCTTACTGGAAATACTGTCTACAAGGTTTTATTCTCAGTTTATTTCAAGGGTGGCTACGAGGACGGGACTTTTGGTTCCTTTGCGACTTTAAAGGACTTGACTGATGCTGTGGATGCATACAATGTTTACTCTAAGGAACTCACAGTCAAATTCAGTGCTTCTGAAAAAACCACCTCGACCACAGTTGATTCGGAAGGCCCAACTTCCTGAGTTTTGTTTTAAAAACAGTCTGGCTTCGATCTCGTTCAGAATACGGGCAAACCTTTTACCGGGGTCCAAAAAACCCTGTCTTTTATTCCGACATCTTGATCTGGTCGGGTTTGACCCGTTCTTATATCCTACCTCATTTAAGTGCCGAATTTTAAAATCGGATTCAAATGCCGTCTGATTTCTGTCTACGCCACATATATATATATATTCAAGACGGAAGGGGAGTCAATTTCGAGCAAAACATCAAATGTTGGGCTCTGAAGGAGACATAAGACATGACAACAAACTATGCGGAGTACGAAGGTTCCAGGAAGAAATATCTTGCACCTCTCGTAGTTATCATGCTGTGCGCTGTGGCACTCACCGGTGCCGCCTATGCGTACAACACTTCGGTCGCCGGATCCGGTGACATCAAAGGCGACTATGCTTTCATCGATCTGTATCCGGATTCGGGATGCACTACGGCAACGGCCGTTTTCAACGGAGATGCGGGTTCGTTCAAGGTGTATACTCAGACCGTAAAGTCGGTAGATCCAACAACAGGTACCGAATCAAGTCAGTATAACGCATACGTGGATTCGGGCAATCTTGTCTTCTCGGCATACGTACGTGTCAATACCTCCCTCGGCACTGAGGCGGATCCCCAGTATTTTGTATTGGGCAGCTCTTCATTCAAGTACACCGCACCCCAGAACACCGGAACCATCCTTATCAATCAAGAGGAAGAGTCCGGCACTCTTAGTTCCTCCGATTTAAAGTTCTATGAGTACAACGAAGCAACGTCGAAATATGATACCGAGGTTCAGGAACTCAAAGGAAATACGCCATACAAAGTTGAAATCACCCTTTATGTAACCGGCGATGAGAGCCAGGGTGCAGACCCCCTTATAGAGGATAACTATCTCTTTAAGACGTTCGATTCATCTGAAGATGCTATCGATGCCGTGAAAAAATTCAATGATGAATACTCGTACGAACTTACAATTTCGATCGGTGTATCGGAAAAGCCCGCTCCGATACCTGTCTGAACATATATTTGTCAGACGGGTCCTCTCGGGGACAAACCCTTTCCTCTTCGGGGCCCACAACCCCGATTTGAGTACCTGGGCAAGGGCGGGGCCCGCATAGGCCCTCTAACGCACAGATATGAAAACATACAGGACCTTCGGGGTTGTGCTTATCGTCCCGTTCTCACTGGAGAAGTTCATCGCCGAGACTTTGGCATAAATGATGAGTCATCTTTGCGTTCGACGCGATCTGACGATCTCGATCCCTTGATGTTCTGGCAGGAATTCCTCCGGGTCGATCAGATCGGTGTGAAGGATCACCCTTCTCAAAGAAGAACATCCTTCGAATGCATCTTTTCCGATCTCTATGACGGATTCGGGTATCTCCAGCGTTTCCAGTTCGGTGCAGTTCAGAAACGCTTCCCGGTCTATCGAAAGCGGTCCGGACCCGAATTTTATGCTTTTGAGGTTCCTGTTCGACGAAAACGCCCTCTCGCAGATCGAGACGAGCGAATCGGGAAATTCGACCGACCTCAGGCCACAGTTCTCGAACGCCGATCCTCCTACAACCTCCAGGTTTTCCGGAAGCCGTATCTCTTCGAGACCTCCGCAGTTCCCGAAGTCCTCGGCCCCGATCCCCTTCAGCGAATCGGGAAGTATGGCCTCTTTCAGAGCCACGCAGCCGTAGAACGTCTGGCAGATCAGAGCAGTCATCCCGCAGCCGTTTTCGAAAACGATCCTTTTCAGATCTTTACAATCCCTGAAAGCACCGGGCCCCACGAAGCCGAGGCTGCGCGGAAGTCTGACCGACCATACGCGTGCCCCGCGGAACGCGTCCGGTGCTATGATCGACACCGGCGGTTCCAACGAGATCTCTCCCGTCGATCCCCCGGGTGCGGAGTAAACGGCGGTACCTGCATTGTTGGCCAGACATCCGCGGAAGGATATATAGCGGCGGTTGCCAGGAGCGACCTTAATCTCCTTCATAGAGGCGCAGTAGGCGAAAGGATTCCCCCTGACGGAGGATACGTTGCTTTTGATGTAGATCCTTTTCAGGGAGGTGCAGTTTTCGAAGGCGTTATACTCGATATTTCTCACTCTGCGGGGCAGTTCCACGTTTTTAAGGGAAGTGCATCCGGTGAACGCGCTGTCACATATGGTCTCGAGATTCTTCCCCAATTCGATCTTTTTCAGATTTTCGCAGTCGCCGAATGCGTAATAGCCTATTTCGGTGACCCCGGAACCGACGGTGACCTTCCGCAGCGATCTGCAGGAACAGAATGCCAGGTCTCCGATCCTAGTGACCGAATCCGGGATCGCGATCTCGGTAAGATCGGAGGTATGGAACGTCTCGGGGCCGATGGAGGTGATGTTCCCCTCGAAGACGACCTTGGTGAAATCTTCGTAATACCAGGGGATGGCGATACGCTGATTTTCCTCGTCGGGCCTGTAGACCATATCGCCCGAACCGCTGAGGAAGAGCGTATCGTCCCTGATCTCCCAGAATATGTCTGCGCCTTCGTAGATCGGCTCCATTGCAGTCTGATTGGAAATATGATATAAAGTATCTTTTTGATCTTTCGCGGTTCCATAAAAATATTGACGGTTACAATGTTTTTAAAGATGATTTCAATATATAATAAGATTATGTTATTAAATCATAATTT
>CAVIXW010000084.1:0-8826 GCA_963646785.1 Acutalibacteraceae bacterium | reverse complement strand
ATCAAATTGGGAAAGTGTTAATTAAAACTAGACATATTTTAAAAATACGAATTATTGCATTGGATATTAAAACCAAAATTTTATAAAATAATCTACACATCTGAAGTCCGGATTAAAAATCCAAAGTGATTATATGGAATTACAGAAGAATCAGATGATAGCCATAGTGGTCTGCATCGTCGCAGCCGTTGTCATATGCGGTACGGCAGCCATTATGATGAATCACAATAATAACAACGACGGCAAATCCGTACCGGATCTTTCCGATGCGGAACTCAAGGTGCTCGGTAACCTGGACCTTGACAAAAAGATCGACGATAACGATCTCGCCATTCTGAAAAACAAAGTGAGCGAGGGCGTCAGTTATGAGTCGTGCCCCATCGCGGATGTCAACAACGACAAAAAGATCGATGAGAGCGACGTCACTGCCCTTGAAAATATCATAGCGGCCGCCAACGACTCCACCCACACCAAAAAAGCAACTATCTGGCACTATAACTACCACGATACTACCGGTGACGGACAGATGAACGTCGAACTTGTGTCGACCACATTCCCGATAACCTCCACGATCATCACCGGATCGGCGAACACATTCATCCTTCTGTACACTTTGGGCATAGTGGATGAGGTAAAAGGAGCATCCTACAGCTCGACCAATGACAAATGGCTCTTCGGAGACACCTACCTGGATACTTCGAAAGTTGTCAAACTCGGAACCTCAGCCACCACTATCACCTTCGAAGACGGCAAAGCCGGCTCCTCCGACGTCATACAAAAAGAAGGTGTGACAACCGTTATCTCCGATTGGAACAGGTCCTACCTGACCAACGAAGAAGACTTCGAAAAAGCAGACATCGATGTTGTCAGGGTCTCGGCATCCTCCTTCGAACCCGAGGTCTACACCCACTCGATCTCCCTCCTGGGACTTCTCTTCGACAAGAAAGATAATGCAAAAACTCTGCTTTCCTACTACGACGAAGCCTACAACAACATCAAAGATGCCGTCTCGGCCCTCCCTGCCGATAAAATCAAGAAAGCCGTCGCAAGCTCTTCCAACGGATCTGTCTCCTCCGGCGATTCCGACTATACGGCGTTCTGCATAGCCGCCGGTGCCAAATTCGGACTTGAAGGCTATGATTTCGGAGGATCTGCATCCATCAAGGTTGCGGAGAATCTTGGTATCTTCGACACCAGAAACTACAGCTTCGACAATATCGTGCACATCAGGACCGCACTGACATACAATTCGACCACATCCGAATTGGCCGATTATTGGTCCACATATGCCAATGCCATGAGCCTGTGGGAACACGCATATGACGGACAGGTCCTTGTCTCCGGAACCATCCCTGTTCCTGCCAGGATCGCATACATCGCATATGCGGTCTACGGTGCCGAGGTCGATGAGCTTAACCTCGATTGGGCCAACGGCATCCATGCCAAACTGGCCAGCCTTTATGGGAAAGATGTTAGTGAAGCACCCAACCAGAACCTTGTCCTGAACTCTTACGAGTACGCGATCACCGTCGAAGACGGCGTTGTCGTCAAAAAAGAGAACGGCGAAACCATCTCCTCCGGCGACAAATTCCCCTACGGTACCAAATTGTTCATGTACGCGACCGAGGAAAAAAAGGGATACGTCCTCCGTGCCGACGGAAGCACCCTTAACGCAGACGGCAGTTTCCTCGTCTGCGACAATGTCAGGGCGAGATATGTCGATCAGAGCATCATCGACAAACTCACCTCCACTGCCGACGCATTCGTGAAGGCATATGGCGAGGGAGTCTACGGAAAAGCAAGCAGCGCAGAAGATAATGAAGGCGTCTTTACGATGTCCGGTACATCCTACACGGGAACCAAATCCACCAAAGATCTGAAATTCACCTACTGCGACACGCCGGAACTCGCAAAGGAGAAATACGCGGAACTTGAGGCCACCTGCAAGACGAAGGGAAAGATCGTACTCGACGTCAGCTCTGTTTCGGATAAATTCGATGGAATCTACGTACAATTCTCAAGTAGCGCAAGTAGTACTAGGACTTACATCGGCTCCACGATGTACCTCTGCGCTTACAAAGGCAACATGGTCATCGATATGGTCGGAAGTTATCTTTCGAACTACTACTACAACGATGCGACCTACGAAAAATACAAGGACGATCCGAGTGCACGCCAAGCATTCTTCGAAGCGGGTGCTTTGGAATTCGTGACCGCTCTTGCAACGGCCCTCGAATCCGCCTGAGTCAAACAACTTAACGCCGGGATACTCCCGGCCCGCCTTTCAAGTGTTTCACCATGATCGAATCGAAAGATGCAATGAAACAGGAGTACTCGAAGTACGTATATCGCAAAGCGATTTTTATCGCAATATGCATCATCGCATCCTGCATAATGTTCTTCGTATCATTGTGCGTCGGAACATTGAGTCTCAGCGTGAACGAAGTATTCACATACTTCTTCGATCACCTGAAAGGCGTCACCTATGCGAACAAAGACCAGATCTTCGCGGATAATGTCGTCTGGAACTTCCGTGTCCCGAGGGCATTGTTTGCCATATTGGCCGGACTTGCGCTGAGCGTCGCCGGGGCAGTGATGCAAAGCGTGATGAAAAACCCTCTTGCGGACCCGTATACCACGGGAGTCTCGTCCGGAGCCCTGTTCGGCGTCTCCATCGCCATGGTTCTAGGATTCACGCTCACAGGAGGCGTATTGAACAATCTGGCAATCGTCGTCAACGCCATCGTCTTCTCGCTGATACCGATATTCATCATAGTGGTCATGGCCCCGTTCTTCCGGAGATCTCCCGCGACACTGGTGCTTTCGGGAGTTGCGGTGTCGTACCTCTTCAATTCCTTCACGTCCCTGCTTCTGATCAGCACGGATTCCGCCACTTTGTCCATGGTCTACAAATGGCAGGTCGGTACGCTTTCGGACCTGTCCTGGGATGCGCTTCCGCTTACCACGGCGATAACCCTCGTCGGATTGTCCGTCGTGCTCCCCCTTTCCGGCAAACTGAATATAATGTCCCTAGACGACAAGGATGCGAAGGCATTGGGACTCAACATCGAAAGACTCAGAGTCATCTGCCTGGTCATCCTGGCACTTATGGTATCCGTCATTATCAGTTATGTCGGAATAATCGGTTTCGTCGGTCTCGTCATCCCCCATATGGTCAGAATGCTCCTGGGGGCCGACAACAAGTACCTGCTCCCCGCGGCCGGCGCGTTCGGGGCCGCATTCCTGCTGGGGTGCGACATCATCTCCAGAGCTTTGGATGTCGGTGCCACCATTCCCGTCGGGGTCATAACCTCGTTCATCGGTGCTCCCCTGTTCCTCTACCTGATCATCCATCAAAGAAAGAGCATCTGGTGATACGATGACGAAGGAATACAGAAGAGCATATCATCAGAACCGTACGAAACGTATCCTCATCAGCGTCGTTCTGTTGATCGCTCTGATCGTTCTTGCGGTTTATTCGCTCTGTATCAACAGTTTCCATCTCACGTTCAAAGATGCGTGGACCGCCATCCTCAACCGTATAAACGGGATAACGCCGACCAGCTACATCGACAAAATGATAGATTATGTGGCCATCGAGTCCAACGCCCCAAGGGCCATCGCCGCCATCCTGATCGGGATTATATTGGCTGTCAGCGGAACCGTGATGCAGACCGTGACCCACAACCCGTTGGCCGAACCTTACACGATCGGGATATCGTCGGCTGCGCTGTTCGGGGTCACGATCGCCATCGTTCTCGGCGCATCGGTATTGCCGGGGGCCGGAGGCGAGTTTGCGGTCATTACGAACGCATTCATTTTCGCGATGATACCTGCGGTCGCCATCGTGACCGTATCCTCCTTCAAGAAACTCAGTCCGAACATGATGATCCTCGTCGGTATCGGAATGATGTACCTGTTCACGGCCTTCACCACCTTCCTCAAGTTCAATGCCAGCGAGGAAAATCTGGAGGAGATCTACAGGTGGGGCCTCGGAACCCTGTCGGAGACCGGGTGGAGCGATCTGGGACCTATGCTAATCGCGGCCGTTGCGATGCTGGTATGCTTCACCGTCCTTGCAAACAGGATTAATCTTCTGATGGCGGGAGACAACACCTGCCACAGCCTGGGACATAATCCTGTCAGATTGAGGATCCTATGTTTTGTGGTGGTTTCGCTAGGTGTCGCCGTAGCGGTCTGTTTCACCGGGACCATAGGATTCGTGGGACTTGTGGCCCCGCATATAGCACGCCTGTTCGTCGGCAACAACAATAAGATCCTCGTTCCTTCGTCCGCATTGATCGGTGCCCTGATGATCATCATCAGCGACATCATCGTCAGGTCCGTACCGGGCGGTCTTCCGGTAGGTGTCATGACCGCATTGATAGGCAGCCCGCTGTTCCTGTACTTCCTGTTCAGACAAAGGACCAAAAGTACGTTCTGAGAGATCCGGACCGAACAGACCGGAAGATCACTTCTTTTCCCATTCTTCGTTCTCCTTTTTCGTATAGAGCTCTTCGTAACGCTCTGAAGGAGACCTTTTCATAAACATCACTGCAAGAATGAGAGTGACCACCATCAATGCGGAAGATAGCATCGTCAGCCCCATGATCATGGTGTCCTCGTTGTTTCTGTACAGCATGACTACAAGCACCAAAGCCATCACGAACAATAGATAGATGCCTGTAGCCACCACATACATCGTGCGTGTTTTCATTATATGGTGATATCCGAAGGGTTATATCGACTTTCGTCCTAACCCGTATTCATCGTATACCCAGATATCGGATTTCGATAAGAAGTAAGACCTTGTCGCACCTGTTTCCCGATCGGGCGAAATCTTCTGAATAAAATCCAAATCATCTTCGCAGACATCCAGAAAGACCGGCACATGCGGGATCAAGGTGCGGGCACCAGAACACCAGACGTGTTTTCCGGTGATCGATCCCGCATCGATGCAAAGGTCGGAGGCTTTCGCCTCCGTAAAGTTTCAGGCTTTTCTCTTTGTCAGGAACAGTGCCGCTGCAATTATGAGGACTATAACAACAACCGCGATGATGATGTATGCCAGATAGCTATCCTCAGAGGAAGAAGAGGTCTGCTTTACCCAAAAATAGCCGTCTTTTTTGAATGTAAATCCGGCCAGATTGGCAGGAATATTTTCAAGAGCATTATGATCGGCATCGTAGAAGGTCATGTCGAAAGCGGACCCCCCGATAGATGTAAGGGAACTCGGGAAGGTCAGGGAGGATAATGCATCACACTTGTAGAATGCGAAATTTTCGATCGTTTTGACAGAACCGGGTATCGCATAGGATGTGCCGGTTTTGCCTGCGGGGTACAGTATCAGAGAGGTCTTGTCTTTGTTGAAAAGTACGCCATCGACCGAACTGTAATTCGAATTTTTATCGCTGACCTCGATGGATACGAGGGCGGTACATCCTTTGAAGACACATTCTCCGATCGATGTGACGGAACTCGGGATGGTCAGGGAGTTCAGAGCGGCACAGCCGTCGAACGCATCGGTTCCGATCGATTCGAGAGAATCGGAAAGAGTTACCGCCGACAGTTTGGAACAATTCTCGAAGATGCTGCTTCCGATCGAGGTCACCGAATCCGGAAGATTAACGGACTGAAGCGAAGTACATCCGTAGAATGCATAGTCTCCGATCGAATTGGTGTTCTTGGAGAAGGTCACGGAGGTCAAAGACGTGCAGTTATAGAATGTTCTCTCTTCAATCGATGTGACCGAATCGGGAATAGATATGGTTGCCAAAGAGGTGCAATCATAAAACGCGGATTTCCCCAGGGAGGTTAATGTACTGGGGAGGGTCACTGTGGTCAGGGCGGCACAGGTATCGAACGCCTTCTGTTCGATCGATGTGACGGAACTCGGGATGGTCACGGAGGTCAGAGATATGCACCCGTAGAACATATATCCGCTGATGGTGGTGACGGATTCGGGAATCGTTACGGATACGAGTGAGGTGCAGCTGAAGAACACTCCTTTACCGAGACTGGTGACGGAATCCGGTATCTCCATTGTAGTTAGGGAGGAACAGTTACCGAATGCGCTAACTTCGATGGTTTCGACATTTTCGCCGATGGTTACTGAAGACAGATTCTTGCATCCGCGGAAGGCATCTTTTCCGATCGTGATTACCGAATCGGGAAAAGATACGGTCGTCAGGGCGGTACACTTGCGGAAGGCGCCTTCGTTGATCGATTCGACAGATTTGCCGATTGTCACGGAAGTCAGAGATATGCATCCGTTGAAGGCGTTTTTCCCGATCGTGGTGACGGAATCCCCGATGACGATCTTCGTTATATCCGCTATATGAGCGCTCCAAGGGACGGAGTCGGCGGAATCATAATCGGCCATCGGGCCGGAGCCGGAAATCGTAAGCTTGCCTGTCAAATCATCGAATGCCCATGTAACCTCCGTTACAGAGGAATCGAAAGAACCGTCTCCGGCCGCAACGTTTTCAGACCCTTCAATCAAAAGGCATGCAGAAACGCTGATCAGCGCGACGGCAATAAACAACACAGACCTTTTCATCTCAATAACCTCTTTCTAAAACTCTCGATACCGCTCGGATCCCCGGTATTGCCCGCCCCGCCGAAGTGTCCGACACCCCGTACGGAACTGGACCCAAGTCAGCATAAATATCGAATCGGTCTTAATAAAACCTGTCGCGGATTTCAAAGACAGACATGAGGTCCGTACGGATTCCCTGATTCGCGCAATATATAATAGGACGGTAATCATCCCGAACTTCACCACCGCCTGTTGTATGGGCGGAAAGGGAAGTACCCACATGAAAGCATTACTCAATGACGGCACTGTACAGGATGTAGAAGACGGTCTCTCGGTACTGAGGCACACGACGTCGCACATCCTCGCCCAGGCTGTAAAAAGGCTCTACCCCGAGACCAAACTGGCCATCGGACCCGCCATCGCAGAAGGATTCTACTACGACATGGACCGCGAAAAAGGGTTTGTCGAAGAAGATCTGGCCAAGATCGAAGCTGAAATGAAGAAGATCGTCAAAGAGAACCTCAAACTCGAGACCTTCACCCTTCCCCGCGACGAAGCGATCAAGCTGATGAAGGAGAAGAATGAGGATTACAAGGTCGAGCTCATCGAGGCCCTTCCTGCCGACGCAAGCATCTCCTTCTACAAGCAGGGGGAGTTCACGGATCTCTGTGCGGGGCCCCACGTACTTTACACGAAGCAATGCAAAGCATTCAAACTCACATCCCTCGCCGGAGCCTACTGGCACGGTGACGAACATAACAAGATGCTCACCAGGATCTACGGAACCGCCTTCGAGAACAAGGAAGACCTTGAGAAATATCTTAACATGCTCGAAGAGGCCAAGAAGAGGGATCACAGGAAGATCGGTCGCGAACTCGGCATTTTCATGTTCTCCGAAGAAGGGCCCGGATTTCCGTTCTTCCTTCCTAACGGAATGGTCCTCAAGAACGCCCTGATGGGTTATTGGAGGGAGATCCACGTCCCTGCCGGATACAAGGAGATCTCCACCCCGCAGGTCCTCAACAGGCATCTCTGGGAGACCTCCGGTCACTGGGAACACTACAAGGACAATATGTACACCACCATGATCGACGAACAGGTGTACGCCATCAAGCCCATGAACTGCCCCGGAAGCACCATCGTGTACAACAGCGAATCCCGCTCCTACAGAGATATGCCCCTCAGGCTCGCCGAATTCGGCGTGGTGCACCGTCACGAAAGGTCCGGTACCCTCCACGGACTGTTCAGGGTCCGCTGTTTCACCCAGGACGATTCGCACATCTATGTGACGCCGGACCAGATCAAAGATGAAATCTCGTCCATCGTGAGGATCATCGACAAGGTCTACAAACAGTTCGGATTCAAATATCACGTCGAACTCTCCACCAGACCCAAGGACTCTATGGGGTCTGACGAGGATTGGGAGAACGCCACTTCCGGACTCAGGAATGCGATCGAATCCATGAACATTCCGTACATCGTCAACGAGGGAGACGGTGCATTCTACGGACCCAAGCTTGACTTCCATCTCGAAGACTCCATCGGAAGGACCTGGCAATGCGGAACCATCCAGCTTGACTTCCAATTGCCGCAGAGGTTCGGTCTCGAATATGTGGGAAGCGACGGCCAGAGGCACAACCCGATTATCATCCACCGCGTTGTCTTCGGGTCTGTGGAAAGGTTCATGGGGATCCTCATCGAACACTATGCGGGCAAATTCCCCGTATGGCTCGCACCGGTTCAGGTGAAAGTTCTTTCGGTATCCGAAAAGAGCAGACCGTATGCCGCCAAGATCGCAGAGGAGATGATGGCTTCGGGCATCCGCGTGGAGAACGATGCACGCGATGAGAAGATCGGATACAAGATCCGCGAGGCCCAGCTCCAGAGAGTGCCTTACATGCTTGTCATCGGTGAAAAGGAAGCTGATGACGGCAGCATTGTCGCGGTCAGAAGCAGAGACAAAGGAGATCTGGGCACCCTCCCTCTGACAGAGTTCATCTCCCGGGTCAAGCTCCAGAACTCCAGCAGGCAGGATTGAAACGATTTTCCCGCTTCGGCGGGCCATTGAAGTTGTTTTCGGGAGGGTCGCACGAACGGCGACCCTCCCGCGGACCGTACCTTGGTCCTCAGGCTTTCCTCTTTCTCAGGAACAATGCTCCGCCCAAAAGTGCCAGCACCGCAACGATGCCGATTGCGACGGGGGTTATGCTGTTCTTTTCCGAAGAGGTCTTGTCCGATTCGTATCCGATCGCATAGAGAGATAGGTGATCGGTCTCGAAGGTTACCTT
>CAVIXW010000083.1:0-8888 GCA_963646785.1 Acutalibacteraceae bacterium | reverse complement strand
GCTGTTCCAGCGGACGCTCTAGAAGTGGAGAGTTGACTCCGATTAAAAATCAAAATGTGTCGAAGTCACGACAAATTCTCGAGGTGGGAATAGGTTTTAATAACATAAATTCCGTTACATCTACAGCAATCATATATCTTTGAAAGAGGTTATGCATGGTGATGAATGTGTCGTTTTTGTGGGCCAAACTATCCGTTCAGGAAAATAAATGGTTGCCATTGACAGTTCATATGAGAGATTCTGCATCCGTGGCCTCTTACTTGTGGGACAGATGGCTGTCCGAATCAACTAAGAGTTTGATTGATAATTCACTGAAGGATTCAAAGCCGTCTGTACCTCCGTTGAATCTCATTATGTTCCTCGCAGCATCCCACGATCTCGGCAAAGCTTCACCAGGATTCCAGATCAAGGCCTCAAATCAGGCCCCCGATATTCTGGAACGGGTCAAGAACTCGGGGTTTTCTGTAAAAAATGGAATCAATCCAAGCGAGATGCCCCATGCAACGGTTTCCATGGCGATTATGGAGCGCAATGGTTTGGACAGATCCGTGGCCGTCATCGCAGGAGGTCATCACGGTGCACCCCCCTCAAGGGATGATATAAAGCCTGCTCGTATGTCGGCTTACTCTAATAATACTGGATTCAAGGATGAGGTCTGGGCCGACGTTCAGAACGGTCTTTTGACTCTTGCATTAGAGATTTCTGGTCTGGATTACGATAATGTCAAAGGCCTGAGTCTGCCAGTCAACATCCAGGATGTTCTAACGGGTATTGTTATTATTGCAGACTGGCTTGCAAGCAACAAGCTGTTCTTCCCGTTGATTGATTACGACGAAACCGACATCGAGGACCCGTTCTCGCGTTCCAACTGCGGGTGCACAAGAATCAATTTCCCCCACCACACCGGCCTCGTATACGGTTCGAAGATGTCCTTCGCAGATGCTTTCGGGTTCGAACCACGCATGTTCCAGCAGATGGCCATTGACACAGTCTCGAAAATGAATGAACCTGGTCTCGTAGTAGTCGAAGCACCGATGGGTGAAGGGAAGACCGAGGCCGCGCTCGCCATCGCTGAAATACTCGCATCCAGATTCGGTCAGAACGGTCTTTTCTTCGGCCTTCCTACGCAGGCAACCGCCAACGGCGTCTTCGTAAGAGTGAAAGCCTGGGCGGAGAAGTGCTCAGGAGAAGGGATTCGTTCAATATCCTTGGCACACGGGAAGTCGGCTTTCAATGACGAGTACACCTCCATCCCGCGGGACGGGTGGGATGTCGACGACAATGACGGAAACCTCGTAGTTCACCAATGGTTCCACGGTAAAACAGGTATGCTGTCGGACATCGTCGTCGGGACCGTCGATCAGGTCCTGATGGCCGGATTGAAGAGGAGACATCTGTACCTCAGACATCTGGGCCTCGCCGAGAAAGTGGTGATCATAGACGAGTGCCATGCTTATGATGAATACATGGGCAGTTACCTGTCCAGGGCGTTGAGTTGGCTCGGAGCTCTCAAGGTTCCTGTGGTGGTCATGTCCGCCACTCTGCCTCCCAAGAGGAGGGAGGAGATGATGTGTGCATACGCAGGACGTCGTCTCGATTCCGGAATCGCGGAGGAGGAAGGCTATCCCATGGTCACGTGCGTCACCGGGGACGGGATGTTTAGAGGGACGTCAGATGCTTCGGGTCGCGGGCGCACGGTCTCTATTAAACGTCTGAGGATGGAGGATGTTGTCGCGGAGGTAGGCAGAAGGTTGTCCGATGGAGGGTATGCTGGGATTATCGTGAATACCGTCGGGCACGCTCAGAGTCTCTATGGATCTCTGAAAACGGCGTATCCGGATGATGAGGTTGTGATCCTCCACTCTGCCTATACGGCCTCGGACCGTTCCGAACGCGAGAAGAAGCTTATAGAGACGATGAAGAGGGATGGCGATCGGACCGATAGGCGTGTAATCGTCGTCGGAACACAGGTCCTCGAGCAGTCCTTGGACATCGATTTCGATGTCATGTTCTCGGAGATATGTCCTGTGGATCTCTTGCTGCAACGCATGGGGCGTCTGCACAGGCATTCGAACAATAAGCGTCCTGCAGGGTTGGAATCCCCGATATGCTGTGTCATAGATTCGGGAGAGGAGGGGTTCGACAAGGGGACGGAGAGCGTCTACGGGAGGTATCAGCTGATGAACACCCGTATTCTCCTGGGCGACTCGGTCAATATACCTCAGGACGTCCCAAACCTGGTTCGTTCCGCCTATTCGGAAGGCGGAGTGGATGTCCCCGAGAACCTAAGGGTGGAGTACGCGTCCGCGAAGAAAGAGAAGGACGATATGATGGACAAGAAGGAGAGGAAGGCCAAGGTTTTCCAGATCAGTTCTCCTGAGAAAGTTAAGAATCTTGTCGGATGGTTGGACAACGAGCGTTCCGATCCTCAAGGCCTGTATGCCGAGGCAACGGTTCGCGACACTGATGGTTCAGTAGAGATCATACTCGTCCGCAAAAAAGAAGATGGATCATTCTATATCCTCGACGATGAGGTGAGATTGGATACCGATCGGGTACCTGAACCGAGCGTTGCTCGCCGTCTGTCGGACTGCAGGATATCGCTCCCACATAGACTGATTGCTATCTATGGAGTGGATGAACTGATCAAGAAAGTCAGAATATGCTGCAAAGGCACAGTACCGAAGATCTGGACGGATTCAGAATGGCTGTCGGGGGAATCGATCCAAGTAATCGATGAGGAAGGGAGGTTCAGTTTGATGGGGATGAAGTTCAAATACGATAGCGAAATGGGGTTGATAGCGGATGACCGAGAAAATATACAATCTGCTGGACGAGAAATGGATCTTGGCCGTCGATGAGGACGGCAGAATGGGCGCATACAGTCTCAAGGGGATATTCGAGGAGGCCCACAAGCTGAAGAGACTGTCGGGGGAGATTCCGACCCAGGATGCCGCGGTGTTCAGACTCCTGTTGGCCGTTCTGTACGCCGTTTATCAGAATCGCGATGAGAACGGCGATGAGAGGCCTATGGCCACGGAGGACGACGCCTTCGAGAGATGGAGCGCCCTGTGGCAGAAGGGAAGATTCGATGCGAATGCGATATCCACGTATCTGGAATCGTATCGCGACAGGTTCTATCTGTTCCATCCGACGAGGCCGTTCTATCAGGTGCCTATAGAGAAGGGGACCCCGTACTACGCTGCTAAGCTCAACGGGGAGCTCTCGGAGAGTTCCAACAAGCCCCGTTTGTTCTCACCGATATCTGGGAATGACAGGAAGGGTATAGGATTCTCCGAGGCTGTCCGGTGGCTGATAAATCTCAATGCCTTCGACGATACGTCCGCCAAACCCACCGTTAGGCGCGGTAACATGCCATCGTGCGGTGCCGGATGGATGGGTAAGCTGGGGCTGGTCGTGATCCAGGAGGATGATCTGTTCAAGACCCTCCTGCTCAACCTGGTCCTCATATCCGAGGATGGCGAGCCGTTCCCGATCGGAGTGCCTACCTGGGAACCCGAGGATTCGAAGAACGATGAACGTACACCGATCCCGATGCCCGAGAGTCCTGTGGAGATCCTCACCCTCCAATCCAGGCGCATTCATCTGAAGAGAGCGGGGCAGACCGTCGAAGGGTACTATCTGATGGGCGGGGACATCGTCGACAAGGAGAATGCGTTCATCGAGCAGATGACGCTCTGGCATCAGGATTCCGAGGGCAACGTAGTTCCGCGCCGTCACGACCCCGCCAGAACCATGTGGAGGGATTACCAGTCCATCATGGTCAAGAATCTCGATTCTGGAAGGAACAGGATACCCGGGGTGGTCAGATGGGCAAGGGATCTGGAGGACCGCGGGATGATAGGGCTCGACACGGTGACGGTGTCCGTGGTGGGCGTGAAGTTCGCTGACAAGGATTTCTTCGTCGAGAATTACACGTCTGATTCCCTGACGGTGAACAGCGGTCTGCTCTCCGATCTGAATGAGGAGTGGAATGTGAGGATTGCTGATGCGGTCAGTTCGACGGATCGTTGCATGTCGTTGCTGTGGAGATACGCGGGGGAGGTCTCCGAGGTCTGCGGATGCGATGACATATCCAAACGCGCCGCTTCAGACAGAGCGAAGGTCCGTGCATACCGTGAGATTGATGGACCGTTCAGGCAATGGCTCAGGAGCATAGATCCTGCTTCGGATGACTTGGATGACAAGGTCAATGAGTGGTCCGAGAAGATCTACAGGATAATGCGCATGCAAGCCAAAATAATTTTAGAGGAGGCTGGGGAGAGAGCGCTCACGGGAAAGGACGGTAAGTCGGCATTCACGGCCTTCAGGAAATTCTTGGGAGGACTTTACAAGGAGACACACAGAGGTGCGGACAATGAGTAAGGCTAGCATGGTATCGGAATGCACTGCGAAGGCGATAGGGCGTCTGAATCCCGACAACCCCGCATACGCGGCTTCAATGGCCAAACTACGCAGAGGCGTGGGCAAGAGTCTGGCGGATGCCCCGGAGGTATGGGGCCTTGTGATCCCCGATCTCCCGGATGAATTGACGGATAGGTCGCGCGACGGGTCCAAAGAGACCGAGGCGGAGGCGGCCGTATTCACCGCATTGACGCTTTATGCGCTCCATCAGCAGGGTAACAGCCAGGACGTAAACCGTCGCGGGGAATCATTCGGTTCGGCCGCCGGTAAGCTGAGGAAGAAGGAGGGAGATGAGGAGGACAAAGCGATGATCAGACGTTTCAATTCGGTCATCACATCGTCCGAGATGACGGAGCTGGCCCATCACGCCAGGGGACTGATCCAGCTGATGAAGGCTTCGGACAAGAACATCGGATTGGACTATCCGCAGTTCGCCAGGGACCTATACAATTTTCAATTCCCGGACGGAAGGAAGAATGTCATCCTCCGCTGGGGTCAGGATTTCTACAAAATAAACAAGGAAGAAGAGGAGTGATAGAATGGACAAGAGACTGTATGTTGACATCAATGTGATTCAGACGATGCCGCCCAACTGCGCGAACCGTGACGACACCGGAAGCCCCAAGACGTGCATGTACGGAGGGGTCAGGCGCGCTAGGGTATCTTCCCAGAGCTGGAAGAGGGCCACGAGGGAATACTTCCGCGGGAGGGTGGACGAGTCGATGCTGTCCGTGCGCACCATGAAGATCGTCCAGATGGTTGCCGATTGCATCAGGGCCAAGGATCAAACGATTTCCGAGGAGGATGCCCTGTCAAAGGCCGTCGATGTGCTGGAAAAGGCGGGGGTCAAGACCAAGTCGAAGGCCAAGAAGGGGGAGACAGCCGTTCCCGAGTCGCAGGCCCTGTTCTTCATGGGCAACAAGCAGGCCATGAATCTGGCGGAGCTGGCAATTCAAGGTGGATACGATAAGAAGGCTGTCGAAGAGGCTCTGAACAAAGGGTTCGGGATCGATATCGCGCTCTTCGGTCGCATGGTCGCCGACAATCCTCTCCTGAATGCCGACGCATCTGCACAGGTCGCCCATGCGATTTCGACGCATATGGTCGAGAACGAGTACGACTACTTCACGGCGATTGATGAGTGCTCGCCAGAGGACAATGCCGGCGCCGGAATGATCGGTACAGTGGAGTTCAACTCGTCCACTCTCTACAGATACGCGACCGTGGCCGTTCACGATCTCGCCGGACAGCTGGCAGACGGTGAAGCGACGGCGATGGCGGTGGAGGAATTCGTACGTGCTTTCATCCTCTCCATGCCGACGGGGAAGCAGAACACGTTCGCCAACCGTTCCGTCCCCTACGCGGTCTTCATCGCCGTACGCGGAGACCAGCCCGTGAATCTGGCTCCTGCGTTCG
Source organism: Acutalibacteraceae bacterium (assembly GCA_963646785.1). Classification (GTDB taxonomy): domain Archaea; phylum Thermoplasmatota; class Thermoplasmata; order Methanomassiliicoccales; family Methanomethylophilaceae; genus Methanomethylophilus. The sequence continues at coordinate 3,047 of CAVIXW010000083.1, read as the reverse complement.
AATCTCCCGTTCAGCCGAACCGCAACGGCGGAGGATTCAATGAGGGATCGGTCAAGGCGCTGGTGTCCTGCGAGATGAAGTACCGCAAGGACTTCATCGAAGCACCGCTGGCATCCTGGCAGATCGGAAACGGGCTGGAAGAGTTGGGTCCTTCGTCCAATCTCGGAACGGCCCTCGGAGGGCTGAAGGGCAGGATCCTGGAGGAGTTTTGATCCCATGGCCACATTGCTGCTGAGGCTTGCCGGGCCCATGCAGGCGTGGGGTACGGACAGTAAGGTCGATACGCGTGCCACGGGTACTCAGCCGAGCAAGAGTGGGATCATCGGATTGGTCGCCGCTGCCCTGGGGCGCTCCCGCGAAGAGCCCGTCGATGACATCTCGGCACTAAGATTCGGGGTCAGGACGGACCAGGAGGGGACGATGTTGCGCGACTATCACACCGCCCATCATCCGACCGATATGAAGAGGGCGTACATCACGAACAGATACTATCTCGAGGATGCGGTTTTCCTCGTAGGTCTGGAAGGGGATAAATCCCTGCTCCGTCGGATCGATGAGGCGGTGACGCACCCGTATTATCCGTTGTTCATGGGGAGACGCTCATGTCCAGTGTCCGGTCGCGTTTCGCTGGGGATGAGAGATAAACCTCTCCGTGAAGCGTTGACCGACGAACCCTGGCTGGCTTCCGATTGGTATAAGCGCAGGCACGGAGAGGGTGCCGAATTGGAGCTGACCATGGACTGTGACGACTCCGAAGGAGGGTATCTGGTGCGCGATGTCCCGATCTCCTTCTCTCAGAACAGGAGGAAGCACGGATTCCGGAAGGTCGAATCCGGGATCGTCCCGCGCAAGGATGCAGGCAGTTCAGAGCGCGTCACCGACCATAATGCTTTCGAAGGATTGGGGGGTCTGCGATGTATATATCACGTGTGGAGCTCAACGAGTATCGCAGGGATACGATGAGGGCGCTCGGATCGCCGCAGGTGTTGCACGCATCCGTTATGGCCTCATTCCAGGCGTTCGACGGCGATTCTAAGGATCGCGTCCTTTGGCGTGTCGACCGCGTCGGCAACGCATTGTATCTTCTGATCCAGTCGAAGCGCAGGCCCGACTTCACGCACATCGTCGAACAGTACGGGAGGCCGGCCACTGGTCAGACCTGGGATACGGTGGAGTACGATCGTCATCTAGACGAGATGGTCGAGGGAAGCGTCTGGAGGTTCCGGCTCAGGGCGAATCCGACCCATTCGGTCATGGAGAAGGAGGATTCACGTGGCAAGGTCTACCCGCATGTCACCGTGGAGCAGCAGCTCAAATGGCTCGCGGACAAGGCTGATAAGTGCGGTTTCTCGATCTGTTCGGAGGATGGGGAGCTCGGTGCGGAGATCGTCCAGCGCGAGATGAAGCGGTTCCAGCGCGACGGCAAGACAGTCACGTTGAGCGTAGTCACGTTCGAAGGCGTCCTGAAGGTCACCGATCCGGACCTCGTCAGAAAGGCCATGACCGAGGGGATCGGCAGGGCCAAGGCCTACGGTTGCGGACTCCTGACGACAATGTGTGCATGACCCTGCCAGGCGCTGAAAAACCAGAGCTGCAGGAGCTTCCACGCATCAGCGAGCGCATGTCCTTCATCTACCTGGAGTACTGCAAGGTCAGCAGGGAAGACAGCGCCATAATCTCCGTCGACAAACGCGGAACGGTATCCATCCCTTCGGCATCCATAGGGGTTCTTATGCTGGGCCCGGGTACGACGGTCACCCATAGGGCCATGGAGCTCCTCGGCGATTCGGGAGCGAGTGTGGTATGGGTCGGGGAGAAAGGGGTCAGATACTATGCCCACGGGAGATCCCTGACCCATTCCTCAACTCTTCTGGAAGCGCAGGCGAGGGCGGTTTCCAACACCCGCGCCCGTTTGGCCATCGCCCGCGAGATGTACTCCATGCGCTTCCCGGGGGAGGATGTCTCGCATCTGACGATGCAGCAGCTCCGCGGGAGAGAAGGGTCGAGAATAAGATCCGTCTACCGCAGATGGTCGAAGGAAACGGGTGTGGAGTGGAGCGGTCGTTGCTACGATCCGACCGACTATTCGAGTGGGGATGCAGTCAATCAGGCGCTGTCCGCCGCGAACGCATGCCTCTATGGGGCCGTTCACAGCGTGATAGTATCGATGGGATGCTCGCCAGGGTTGGGTTTCGTCCATACCGGACACGAACGTTCGTTCGTTTATGACATAGCCGATCTCTACAAGACGGAGATAACGATCCCCATCGCATTCAAGGTAGCCTCTGGAAACTGCAGCAATATAGGATCGTCCACCAGGAAAGCCGTCCGTGATGCGATGTACTCCGGGCACATTCTCGAGAGGTGCGCTCATGATATCAGACATCTCATCCTGGGGGATGCGAGCCAGAATGAGGACGATCTGTCTGACGATCTCAAACTGTGGGATGATAAAGAGTCCACGTCTCCCAGCGGGACATTGTATGCGGACGATGATGAAGAATGATGGTGGTCGTCTTGATCTCATCTTGTCCCCCTTCCTTGCGCGGAGATCTGACGAAGTGGATTATTGAGGTGGATACGGGTGTTTATGTAGGGCGCGTCACAGCTCGCGTAAAGGAGATGCTGTGGGAACGTATCGTACGTTCATCTGAAGGTGGTCGTGCAATCATCATTTCGACCGTCGGAAATGAACAACATTTCGAAATAAAGGCTCACAACAGCAATCTCAAGCCAGTAGATTTTGATGGGATTACTCTTATGATGAGGGAGAACGATTGCTGAAACGATTTACATTTTTAACACAAAGTGAATGAAAACACCCTGTTCGGAACGAACAAAAGCTAAAAATACAACCGTCTGGATATATTATTTACTTTAGTGTGCTCCCCGCGTATGCGGGGGTGATCCTTGATCTGATCGTCGCGACGAAGCTCGACAGGAGTGCTCCCCGCGTATGCGGGGGTGATCCCCATTTGCGTGCCATCATAACGCCTGCGCCAAAGTGCTCCCCGCGTATGCGGGGGTGATCCTCATGATCTGCACTC
>CAVIXW010000082.1:0-8925 GCA_963646785.1 Acutalibacteraceae bacterium | reverse complement strand
TTTCAGGAATCATCGATGGGATATACCCACCTCCTCTAAACCAGAAAGGGCCATAAATAAAGTGCAGTGAATCCCGGACAGGTACTGAAAAGCCACTAGATGGAAAGGACCATCTGCCCCGGTCAACCGGATATCTGGGACATATAGATGCTTGAAATTTCCGGGCCCGATGATGCAGATCCGAAGACCCATACCGCCAACCGATTCAGACCCTTCTCCTTGCCACAATCATGATGCCGGGCAGGATACCTATCATAAGGGCCACGAGAAGAATGTAGATCTTGTTCACATCCACGAATGTAGGGATCTGCATCACCCATTTGCCATCGATTTTGACGAACGACGATCCGGCCAGGTATTCGGCGGTCGGCTCGAGTTCGATAATGCCGTCGGTATCGCAGAAGATATCGTTGAACGCATGGTCCTCGATGGAAGTGACGGAAGCGGGGATAGAAATAAAAGCAAGCCGCGGGCACAGATAGAATGCGTATTCTTTGATTGTGGCGACAGTGCCAGGAATCGCATAGGAAGCGGCACTTCTGCCTGCGGGATACAGTATCAGTGAGGTGCGGTCTTTATTGAAAAGAACGCCGTCGGCCGAACTGTACTCGGTACTGTCCCCGAGGATATCGATCGAAACGAGAGCGGTGCAACCGCCCAACGCATGGTCTCCGATGAATCCTATGGGCCCCGGAATGACCAGGGAGGTCAGAGAAGTGCAATCGTAGAACGCAGACTCGCCGATCGAGCTTATCGAATCACAGAGGGCAATCGAGGACAGGGCGGTGCATCTGTAGAATGCGAAGGCTCCGATCGATTCGACTGAATCCGCAGAGACGGAGGCGAGGGAAAGACAGTCGTAGAATGACGACCTCCCGATCGATGCGACCGAATTGCCGAAGGTCACCGAAGCGACCGATATGCAACCCCGGAATGCGCAGTCTCCGACGGACGTCACGCCGTCGGATATCTCGACGGCGGTCAGAACAGTTCTGCTGAGCTGCCAGGGAGCGTACAGGTAATTGGAAAGTTCGGATATGTCAACGCCGTACTGATACCAGCTTCCGCTCCCGGTCAGTCTTATCTTCTCGATGCTGGTGCAGCCGGAGAATATGGGCGAATCGTTGGATCCGACGCAGTCGATACCAGCGGGAACGGTAAGTTCTTTCAGACCGCTACAGCCCCTGAACGCAGAGTTGCCGAGGGAAACGACGGAGTCGGGAATGGTGACGGAAGATATCGCGGAACAGCCTTCGAACGCATAATCGCCGACGGACAGGGCACCTTCGGAGATCACGACGGTTCTCAGGACATCCCTGCTGAGCTGCCAGGGTGTATATCCCCGATAGGACGGTTGGGTGTCATCGGCACCGTATTGGTACCAATCTCCGGTTCCGGTGAACGTGATCTTTGCAATGCTGGCACATTTTTCGAAAAGAGGGGATTCGTTGGATCCGACCGCATCGAAACCGACGGGGACGGTAAGCTCTTTCAGACCGACGCATCCCCTGAATGCAGAGGTTCCGACGGATGTGACGGAATCGGAGATCATCACGGATTCCAATGACCTGCAGCCAGCGAACGCCCTGTTTCCGATTGATGTTACGGAATCGCCCATCGAAGCAGAGGTAAGCGAGATGCATCCGTCGAAAGCAGAAGTTCCGATGGATGTGACGGAATCGGAAAGGACAACCGAGGCTAAGGCGGAACAATTGCAGAACGCCCGGTCCGCGACCTCGGTCACGCCGTCGGACAATACGGCGCTCAACGCAACTTTTGTGATGTGCCAGGGGGTGGATCCGTAACGGGAGCCTTCGTATGCGCACCAGATTCCTGTCCCCGGAGTGAACGTTATCTCCTTTATAACGGAACAGCCCGAGAATACGGGCGAATCGTCGGATCCGGCGCAGTCGAGACTTATGGGGATCGTAAGCGTTTCCAGTCCGGTACAGTTCCCGAACGCATTATCTCCGATCGATTCGATCGAATCGGGCAGACAGATGGACGGAAGTGAGGTACAACCCTCGAACGCGGATGCTCCGATGAATTTTATCAGATTGCCGAAGTTCAGAGAGCTTACGGAAGAGCAGTTTGCGAAGGCATGATCACCGATGGATATCGCGAACAGAACATCCACCGAGGAAAGCCCGGTGCATTCGGAAAACGCATAATCTCCGATCGAGGCGACCGAGTCGGGAATCGCAACGGAAACGAGAGAGGAGCATCCTTCGAACGCATGGTTTCCGATGGCACCGATAAAGCTCGGAAGGGCCACGGCAGACAGTGACGAACAGCCCGAAAACGCGGAGTCGCCGAAAGTGTCGATCGAATTGGGCAATGTCACGAAAGACAGCTTTGTACAACCTTTGAATGCGGAATCTCCCACGGATGTGATCCCGTCGGCGATATCGACCGTCGTCAGAGCGGACCTGCTGAGCTGCCAGGGCGTGTTTCCGTAATACGGCGATCCGGTACCGTCCGTGTCGTATTGGTACCATTTTCCCGATCCGGTGAAGGTTATCATCTCGATCGACGTACAGCCCGAGAAGATCGCCGAATCGTCGGATCCGACACTGTCGAGACCGATCGGAAGCGAAAGCACTTTCAGACCGACGCAATCCCTGAATGCGGAATCTCCGACGGACTCTACGGTATCCGGAATGGCCGCCGTGGCGAGTTTTCCGCAACCTTCGAACGCAGAAGTTCCGATGGTCTTCAAGTTCGCGGGAAGAACCGCCGAAGAAAGGGAGGTGCAGTTGAGAAAGGCATAATCTCCGATTGCGGTGACCGAGTCCGGAATTATCACGAACGCAAGCATACCGCTGCCGTAAAACGCCCTGTCCCCAATGGATGTCACTCCGTCGTCCACCACGACCTTCAGAACGACCTTTGTTTGCTGCCAGGGCGTAAAACCGTACTCGGAAGAACCGTAATCGTACCATATCCCGGTTCCCGTGAAGGTTATCGTCGCAATGTTGATGCAGCCTTCGAAAACGGGCGATTCGTATGATGCGACGCAGTCGATACATGCCGGAACGGTCAGTTCTTCGAGAGCGGCGCATCCTTTGAATGCCGATTCACCCAACGATTCGACGGAACCCGGTATCGTCACCGAGGCAAGTTTCACGCACCCTTCGAACGCGGAGGATCCGATCGATTTTACGGAGTCCATACCGTACAGGGTCGTGAGTTCCGTACAGCCGCAAAAAGCATGATCTCCGACGGAGGTCACGCCGGAAGATATGACGATGGTCGTCAGAGAATCTTTGCTGAGCTGCCAGGGCGTATATTCATACGACGAACCGTATGAACACCAGTCCCCTGATCCCGTGAAGACGACCTTTTTGATATTGGTGCAACCGGAAAAGATCGGAGAATCGGGGGCCCCGACACTGTCGAAACCTGCAGAGATGGTGAGTTCGCTGAGGCCTGTGCAGTCTCTGAACGCAAAAGACCCGATCGATCTGATAGAATCGTAAATTTCGAGGCGGACGAGGGACGTGAACCCGGCGAAGGCGCTGTCCCCTATCTTTACGACAGTGGCCGGTATTTTGTATTCGGCGTCGGTTTTGGCCGACGGATACTGCATCAGTACGGATACGCCCTTGTCGAAAAGCACGCCGCCGATCGAAGTGTAGGCCGTATTTTCACTGCTGACCTCGATCGATAGCAACCCCGTGCAGCCGCAGAACACGTCGGAACCTATCGAACCGAGAGAGGCAGGGAGGGTCACGGCGGCCAGGCTGGCACAGTCGGAGAACGCGTTGTCCCCGAGAGAAGTGACGCCCTCGGAGATATCGACAGAGGTCAATACGTTGCCGCTTATCTGCCAGGGCGTGTTTCCGTAGTAGGACGGCTGCGTAGGAACAGCACCGTACGGATACCAGTTCCCGGTTCCGGTGAACGTTATCTTCGATATGTTCACGCAGCCGGAGAAAACAGGCGAATCGTTGGATCCTACACAGTCGAGACCTGCCGGGACGGTGAGTTCGCTGAGGCCTGAGCAGTTTTTGAATGCGGAGTTCCCGATCGATCCGACGGAATCGGGAATTATCATCGAGGAAATGAAAGTGCAATCGGAGAATGCGTTCTCCCCGACGGAGGTTATGCCGTCCTCCAAAGTGACGGCGGCCAGGACATCTTTGCTGAATTGCCAGGGCGTGTTTCCGTAGTAGGACGGCTGCGCAGGGTCTGCACCGTACGGGTACCAGCTCCCGAGTCCGGTGAACGTTATCTTCGATATGTTCGCGCAGCCGGAGAAAACAGGCGAATCGTTGGATTCGACACAGTCGAGAGCTGCCGGGACGGTGAGTTCGCTGAGGCCTGTGCAGTTTTTGAAGGCGGAGATCCCGATCGTTGTGACGGAACCGGGGATGGTCACGGAGGCAAGAGACGTACAGTTATAGAATGCGAATTCTTCTATGGTTTCGACCGAATCTGGAATCGTATATTCTGCTTCTGTCCTCCCTATGGAATACTGTATCAGGATCGTCTTTTCCTTATTGAAAAGCACGCCGTCCTCGACGGTATACTGCGGATTGTTCGGGCTGACATTGATCGTGGTGAGGGCAGTGCAACCGCTGAAAGCGGTAGACTCTATCGATGTGACGGAATCGGGGATGTCGACGGAGGTGAGGGACGTGCAGCCGCTGAAAGCGGAGGGCCCTATCGTTTCGACGGAATCGGAGAAGGCCACCGACGTAAGGGAAGTACATCCCTCGAATGCGGCATTTCCGAGAGAGATTATGGTACTCGGGATGACAAAGGAGGTAAGGGAACTACAGTTGTAGAAAGCATTGTCCCCGATCGATCCTGCCGTCTCCAAGTCAAGACCGAACGTGCCCGGGTTACCTGCAGTTAATTTGTTCGAAACGATGCTTCTGCGGCCGGAATACAGGTATCCGGCAGAAGAAGGCATTACGTTATCGCCTGCAACGTTGATGGTGGCAAGAGCGGTGCATCCCTCGAATGCGGAGGATTCTACCGATCCGACGGATTCGGGAAGATCTACGGAGGTAAGGGCCGTGCAATCCTTGAACGCGGAATTTCCGACGGTGGAGATGCCGTCGGATATGACGACCGTGTTCAGGACCGATTTGCTGATCTGCCAGGGAGTGCATTCGATCTCGGCGGAACCGTACGTATACCAGGCCCCGGATCCGGTAAAGGTGATCTTTCTGATGTCGGTACAGCCGGCGAAGATTGGCGTGTCGGCGGATCCGACGGTGTTGAAACTTGCGGGGACCACCAGATTGTTGATGCCGGCACAGTCTTTGAATGCCGAGACTCCGACCGATTCTACGGACTCCGGAATTGTCACGGTGGAAACGGAACTGCAACCCTCGAATGCCCCGATTCCGATGGAAGTTACCGCTTTGCCGAATCTCACGAATATGAGTTCTGTACAGTCGCAGAATGCATAATCCCCGATAGTTTTCACGGAATCGGAAAGGTCCACCGTGGCGAGGCCCGTGCAACCGCCGAACGCATACTCCCCGATCGTTTCGACACCGTCCGGAACGGTATAGTCGGTAATGTTCTTGCCTGCCGGATACAGGATCAGAACGGAATTCTCTTTATTGAAAAGAACCCCGCTTATCGAACGGTAGTTGGCGTTGTTTTCGCCGACATCTATGGAACTGAGGGCGGTACAGCCGCTGAACGCGGCGGATTCGATGACGGATACCGAATCCGGGAGGGTCACATGACGGAGTGCTGTGCAGCCTTCGAACGCAGAATCCCCGACGGTGGTCACACCTTCGGATACTATAACGGTGTTCAGAACGGACCTGCTGAGCTGCCAGGGCAGATATTCGCAGACGGCGGGATCGTATTCGTACCAGCTCCCGTTTCCGGTGAATGTTATTTTTTCGATGTTGACGCAACCGGAAAAGATAGACGATGTTTCGGTTCCGACGCTGTCGAGATTTGCGGGAATTGTAAGCTCTTTCAGACCGGTACAGTCCCTGAATGCTGATTCGCCGACCGAAATGTCGGAATTCGGAATGCTGATAGATTCGATATTGGCGCATCCGTCGAATGCGGATCTGCCGACCGAGACGAGGATATCCGGAAGGTCGACGGAGTTCAGACAGGTGCACTTGTAGAATGCATAATCGCAGATAGATTTGACCGTGTCCGGAATCGAATAGGCAGGATCGCTTTTGCTCGAAGGATACAGGATCAGGGTGGCCATCGTCTTGTCGAACAGTACGCCTTCGCTCGAGCAATACTCCGTATTGCCATTGCCGACGGTAATCGCGGTAAGGGAGATACAGCCCCCGAACGCGGAAGTTCCGATCGAAGCGACGGTATCGGGGATGTCGACGGAAGCGATGGCGGAACAGTTCAGGAATGCCTGATCCCCTATTGAGGTCACGCCGTCGGAAATGATCACGGTGGTCAGAGCAGATCTGCTGAGCTGCCACGGAGTGCGATACCAGCAGTTCGAGTCATAGGAGTACCAGGCCCCGGATCCTGCGGTGAACGTGATCTTTTCAATGTTGGTGCAGCCCATGAATGCCGAACTGTATGAAAACACGACACTGTCGAGACTCGCCGGAATGCTGAGTTCTTTCATTCCGCCGCAATCCGCGAAAGTACGTTCTCCGAGGGATCCGACGGTATCGGGGATGATCACTGACGCGATGGACGAACAACCGCTGAACGCATAGGCCCCGATAGTTGTGACGGAACTCCCCAGATGCGCAGATAAGAGCGAAGTACAGTTCATGAACGCATGCTCTCCGACCGTTTCGACGGAATTTCCGAATTTCACGGTCGAAAGCGAGGTACATTCGCCGAACGCATAGTCTTCTATCGTTTTGACGGAATCGGGGATGACCACCTCGGAGAGTGATGTGCAGCCGTAGAACAGACTCATCTCGATAGTTTCCAGAGAAGCAGGCAGCGTAACGGATGAAAGCCTGGTGCAACCCTCGAACGCGCTCGCCTCCAGACGTGTGACGGAATCGGGGATGGTCACGGATACGAGGAAGGTACATTCTTTGAACGCCTCCGTTTCGATAGTTGTGAGGGACCCTGAAAGCTCCACAGAGGTAAGGGAAGTGCATTCATTGAAAGCATACAATCCGATAGATGTGACCGAATCGGGGATGGTTATGGATGCGAGGGAGGTGCATTTGTTGAAAGCATCGATTCCGATGGACGTGAGGGCATCCGGGAGATCTATGGATACGAGAGATCTGCATTCTTTGAACACACCGTCTCTGATAGCTGTGACGGAATCGGGGATGACCACCTCGGAGAGCGAAGTGCACCAGGCGAATAAGTCGTTCTCGAGAGCCGTGACCGATCCGGGAACGGTAACGGAGGTCAGAGAAGTACATTTGCCGAACGCCATATTCCCGATCGATCCGATGGTGTCGGGGAGGGTCACGGAGGTCAGCGAACTGCAGTAAGCGAACGTATATGCCCCGATCGAACCGACGGAATCAGGAACGATCATCGTGCTGAGGGATGCGCAGTCGTAGAACGCCCCATCACCGATCGAAGTGACGGACACGGGAATGTCGACGGCACGGAGCGATCTGCAGCCCCGGAACGCCTCGGACCCTATCGATTCGAGAGTGTCCGGAAGGTTTATCGAAGTGAAGGTGCAGTCGTAGAACGCCTTATCGCCTATCTCTCTGATGTGTTCGGGGAGGGTTACGGAACTTAAATTGTTACAATGGCCGAAAGCACCGTTTCCGATCGATTCTACGGAATCGGGAATGATGATGGACTCGAGTTTGAGACAGTAGTATAACGCCTCTTCTCCGACGGAGGTTATCCCGTCGGCGATCTCAACGGTCAAAGGAGATTCCGTGATCTGCCAGGGGGTGTTCCTGAAATAATCTGCCTTCGAACTTACCGTCCCGTATCTGTACCAGGTCCCGTCGCCTGCGGTGAACGTGATCTTTTCGATATTGGTACAGCCGTAAAATGCGGGAGAGCTGTCGGAACCTATGCAGTTGAGACTTGCGGGAACGGAGAGATATTTCAGGCCGGTGCACCCTCCGAAGGCGGAATATCCGACGGATACGACGTTGTTACCGAGGTCGACAGAGGTCAGGGCGGTGGAATAAAATGCCGACGCGCCGATAGTAACGGCAGAATCGAGAATGGTCAGGGAAACCAGATTCTCGCAACATCTGAACGCTTTGAATCCAATATATGTGACCGAAGTCGGAATGGTTACCGAGGAAAGCGCGGAACAGTACTCGAATGCGGAAGCATCTATGGAATCGAGGGAGCTGCCGAATGTGACGGATGCGAGACCGGTGCAGGATTCGAACGCTTTGCTATCGATGGTTGTGACCGAATTGCCGAGATCCGCCGATAAGAGCGACGTGCAGTTCTTGAACGCACTGTATCCGATCGTTGTCAGCTTGCCCGGAAAATTCAGCGAAGCGAGGGATGTGCAGTTCTCGAATGCGGAAGTACCTATAGTGGTCAAAGATTCGGAGAAGGTGAAAGCAGAGAGAGAAGTGCAGTTATAGAACGCGTAGGAGCTGATGGAGATCACGGATTTGCCCAAGGTCACGGAAGCGAGGTTGGCACAGCCCGTGAACGCAGATGTTCCGACGTGGGTTATGGAATCGCCGACATAGACGGATTTTATGGACTCTCCGTAAGATTTCCAAGGGCTGGAAGAACCGAAATCATACATATCCCCAGAGCCGCTTATCGTAAGTACTCCCGTGGATTCGACGAATTCAAATGTGGCGTTATCTCCGCACTGACCGGAATGGTCGGAAGAAACAGCTTCGGAAGAGTCCGTATCCGCCAATATGAGATATGCCGACACGCATATCGACACAGCAACGATCAGTAAGGATCTCCTCATGGCTTCACCTCCGCCCTAATTAAATAATGGTTTCCCAAAATGCTGTACTATTGCTCATTGGGGCACCTGAATTTTCC
>CAVIXW010000081.1:0-9082 GCA_963646785.1 Acutalibacteraceae bacterium | reverse complement strand
ACGGCGTGCTTTTCAATAAGGACAAGACCGTTCTGATCCAGTATCTTGCAACCAACCCCGCCTCGTTCTTCGTGATCCCCGCCACGGTCAGATCTATCTGTTCGAATGCGTTCCAGGACAATGAATCGCTTACATCGATCACATTCTCCAATTCCGTAAGGTCCATCGGTGATTCCGCGTTCTCCGGAAAATTCTATGATGCCGACGGAGTTACGGAAATCGTACCGACCGCCGAAAACCTGGCCGGATTGACGTTTGATAAAAACGGTGACAATTGGATCAAGCACGCTCTGACGCCGGTCACGCCTCTTGACCCGACCCCTTCCGATGCTAATTCCGGCGAAGGTCCCGTAATGATTTACATCCTCGTTTTCGTAATTATGGCGATTGCATTATTATCGGCAGTAGTTGTCATTGCCAAGAAAAAACATATTTGAAAACATTTGCCGGGGTTCAAACCTCGGCACCATTTTTCAAACCCTTTATGTAGGTCTGAATCCGCACCTATACTTTTCACTCGAAAAAAGATACTTTTGCGTTACTGCCGGAACCATCGATTTTTCCTCACAGCGCAATGTTTCATCGTTCGATTTCCTGTGATTCGACAGGGATAACCGGGATGTAATCGGGGAGTTGATGCAATTTATCTATTATTTGTCAATCTTTTGTCTACATTAAATATATATTATGTCAACAGGCATAATTTCATTTACGAAGGTGAAACCATTTTTTAAGAAATCGGTAATATTAATCGTAATTGCACTGACCTGCGTATTAGTTTACATTGTATCTTCCAACACGGACTGTTCCGAAGCCGAACCTGCCAATTATTCCGGCAAGTGCGGACAGGATGTTACTTACGAATTTGACGAATCGACCGGAATTCTAACTTTAAGCGGTTCCGGGCCCATGGAATTTTATTCCAGCGGCAAAGCACCATGGTTCCCCTATAAATCCAACATTACATCAATCGTTATCGGCGATACTGTCACATCGATTGGAGACTTCGCGTTCGAAGGCTGCACATCCGTCAGATCGATTCTGATTCCCGATTCTGTCGAGTCGATCGGCATATCCGCATTCGAATGTTGTACCGAACTTTCCGATGTCGATCTCGGCAAGTCTGTCAAATCCATCGAGGAGACAGCATTCGAGGGATGCATATCACTCGCTTCCTTCGTCGTTTCCGATGAGAACGGCACATATGCTTCGAACGGCGATGTTCTTTTCAGCAACGATATGTCCGTCCTGCTAATATATCCGGTCGCCAAAACCGACTCCGCCTATTCGATACCCGATTCGGTGAAGACCGTCAAATCTTCCGCGTTCAGAGGCTGTACTTCTCTCTCTTCCGTTACCATTCCCGATTCAGTCGAAACCATCGGCGTGTCCGCATTTGCCGACTGTATCGGACTGAAAGAACTTTCGATCCCCGCAGTTATTAACAGTGTCGTATCTAACGACAAACCTGCCTTTTCGGGCTGTACGGGCATTAACAAGGTTACATTCACCGGAGCCGGAAGCTGGTATTCGTACGGATCCGACAGCAACAAGTCTTCCTATTACGGGTACACTCCCTGGCAACTCAGCAGATCCGCTTTGACGACGGTGATCATTTCTGACGGCGTGACCTCTATCGGAAATTTAGTGTTCAAAGACTGCACATCTCTGAAAGAACTTACCATCCCTGCCGACATCAACAGCGTCGGATTCTACGATCTTCCTGTTTTCGATGGCTGTGTGAATATCAACAAGATCAGTTTCACCGGCCATACGTGGTATGCATACCGGCCCTCCGATTATGAGTACACGCCTTGGCAACTCAGCAGATCCGCTTTGACCACGGCGGTCGTTTCCGACACTGTCGTTTCTATCGGTCCTTTCGCGTTCTGTAACTGTACTTCACTTATCGATGTGGTGCTCGGTGCCTCCGTGGCCTCGATCGGAGAATATGCATTCGAGGGATGCACATCTCTCGAATCATTCGATGTTTCCGAAGAAAATAACGCCTACAGCACAGAAGATGGCGTTCTTTTCGGCAAGGGTATGACAGCCCTGATCCAATACCCTCTGGGTAAAGCCGGCACCATTTACGAGGTCCCCCTTTCCGTAGAAACCATCGATGAGCACGCTTTCTATAACTGCACCTCGCTCGTTTCGGTAAATGTCCCGCAGTATGTCTCATCGATCAAAGTCTCTGCGTTCGAAAGCTGTGTTTCGCTCGCTTCGATCAACGTCAGTGATGAAAATACGGATTACTGTTCTGTCGACGGCGTTGTTTTCAGCAAAGATATGAGCGTGTTGAAACTATATCCCATGGGTAAAACCAACGTTTCTTTCAAGATTCCGGAAACAGTCACGTCTATCGACGACTATGCATTCCGTGACAGTTCCGATCTTGTTTTCGTTAATTTCTCCGGGCCAATCACCTCGATCGGCGATCATGCGTTCTGTGGCTGTTCCAGCATTATGGGTATGATCCTTCCCGACACGATCACGTCCATCGGGGACCACGCCTTCGAAGGCTGTACCGGCCTCATGGGTCTCTCCATACCCTATTCCGTCGTCTCCTTCGGCGATTCGTTCGTCGACGGGAGATTCTATGATCTGGATGGCGAAACCGAACTCGAACCGACCGCTTCAAATCTGGCCGGATCAATATTCCAGAATTTTGACGGCAAATGGATCAAACTTCCGGTTTGCCAGGATGATTCCGGTACGTGCGGGGATGATGCCAAATATGAGTTTAACTCGACCACCGGAACACTTAGGATATGGGGACAGGGAATATTAATTTTTGACTATGATTACGATTTGGGATCGATTCCCTGGTTGTCTTATAAGGAGTTTATTCGTTCAGTCGATATCGAAGGTTCAATCACCTCTATAGGATTTCGTGCATTCAGGGAATGTTCTAATCTTGTTTCGGTTACTCTGCCGGATTCCGTAACGTTCATCGATACCGATGCATTCAGAGGCTGTTCGTCTCTCGTTTCGATAAACATCCCCGATTCCGTAACACGCATCGAAACCTCCGCATTCTCGGGATGTTCCTCTCTCGCCTCGATCAACATCCCCGATTCCCTAACTTCCATCGAAGCCAGCACGTTCTACGAGTGTTCGTCCCTCACCTCCGTCACGATTCCCGATTCCGTAACTTCAATCGGACGTTGTGCCTTCTACAACTGCTCTAAACTGTTCTACGTCAGCTTACCGGATTCTGTTAGATCCATCGGATCCTTCGCGTTCACGGATTGCACGGCCATCAAATCGCTTACCATTCCGGATTCTGTTGTATCTATCGGGGAAAACGCGTTTTATGGCTGCGCCGGTCTGAAAGAACTCACCATTCCGGCAAACACCGACAGTGTCGGGTCCAACGAAAATCCTGCCTTCGAAGGCTGTGTGAATATCGGCAAGATAACGTTCACCGGAACCGGAAGCTGGTACCCGTACGGCATCGACAGTTCGAAACCGTCTTATTGCGGATACACCCCCTGGCAGCTCAGCAGGTCCGCATTGACCGCGGTCATCATTTCCGATCGTGTGACGTTTATCGGAAATTCCGCATTCAAAGACTGCACCGCTCTGAAAGAACTCACCATTCCGGCAAACACCAACAGTGTCGGGTCCAACGAAAACCCTGCCTTCGAAGGATGCTGTAATATCGAAAAGGTCAGATTCACCGGTTCCGGAGAGTGGTTTGCGTATGGCGAATATAATTATCTGCCATTGTTCTGCGGATACACTCCCTGGCAATTCAGCAGGTCCTCTTTGACCACGGTCATCATATCCGATTCCGTGACGTCGGTAGGAAAATCCGCATTCTTTGGCTGCGCCGGTCTGAAGGAACTCACCATTCCGGCAAACATAGACTGTGTCGGGTCCAACGAATATCCAGCATTCGTAGGCTGTTTCAACATCCAGAAGATCACATTCACAGGAACCGGCGACTGGTATACATACGGTTCCTCCGGGTCTCAACCATCCTATTACGGGTATACGCCCTGGCAATTCAGCAGGTCTGCATTGACCACGGTCATCATATCCGATTCCGTGACGTCGATAGGAAATTCTGCATTCAGCTGCTGTATCAGACTGAAAGAACTCTCCGTTCCGGCAAACATAGACTGTGTCGGATCAAACGAGAATCCCGCATTTTTCGATTGTTTCAACATCCAGAAGATCACTTTCACAGGTAGCGGAAGCTGGTATCATTACGGCATCGACGGTTCGCAACCGTCCTACTACGGATACACTCCCTGGCAATTCAGCAGGTTTGCATTGACCTCGGTGATTATATCCGACGGTATCACCTCCGTCGGCGGATCGGCGTTCAAAGGTTGTGCAGATCTGAAAGATCTTTCTCTTCCGGCAGATATGGACAGTGTCGTATCCAACGAAAATCCCGTCTTCGAGGGCTGTGCGAATATCGACAGGATAACGTTCACCGGAAGCGGAAGCTGGTATCCGTACAGCCTCGACAGTTCGCAACCTTCCTACTACGGATACGCCCCCTGGCAGCTCAGCAGGTCCGCATTGACCTCTGTCGTCATTTCCGATAGTGTGACATCCATAGGAAATTGGGCGTTCAAAGGTTGTACTGGTCTGAAAGACCTTTCTCTTCCGACAAATATCGATGCTGTGGGCACCCACATGAACCCTGCTTTTTCGGGCTGCGTCAATATCGAGAAGGTTACCTTCACCGGATCCGGACCCTGGTACAATTACGGGGCCCTGTACAAACTCACGCCGTGGCAGATCAGCAGCTCTGCTCTGACCACGGTGATCATATCCGAAGGAGTATCCACGATCGAAGGTTATGCGTTCAACGGTTGCAGTTCTCTCGCATCCGTCACCATTCCCGATTCGGTCGTATCCATCGGATACTTTGCGTTCTACAACTGTATTTCCCTTGCTTCCGTGACACTGCCAGATTCCGAATTGACCGTCGGGAACTATGCGTTCAGCGGCTGCACCTCTCTGACTTATCTTTACATTTCCGATTCCGTATCGAATATCGGGCCGTATGCGTTCAGCGGTTGCACGGGATTGAAAGAGCTGTCCGTTCCCGTAAGCCTGTGCTATGTCGGCTATTTGAAAGATACCATGTTCGAAGGGTGCGTCAACATAAATAAGATCGTGTTTACGGCAGGAACCGGAACTTGGTCCTCGGACGATCTCTCCGACTATGAACATTCGCCTTGGCAGATCAGCAGGTCCGCTTTGACCTCGATCGCCGTATCCGAGGGCGTATCCTCCGTTGCAGATCACATGTTCCAGGGGTTCGCTTCGCTCAGATCCGTAAACATCTCCGGATCCGTCTGTTTCATCGGAGAATCCGCATTCGACGGATGTACCTCTCTCCAGTCGATCGATGTCAAAGAAAACAATATGAATTATTCTTCGATCGACGGCGTACTTTTCAGTAAAGACAAACACACCCTGATCCTGTATCCGGCAGGTAAGGCCGAGTTCATCTACGAGATCCCCAATACGGTCTTGTCGATCAGAGATTACGCATTCCGCGACTGTGTCGGGTTGGATTCTGTCGTTATTCCGGAATCGTTCGCGACCATCGGAACGAGCGCGTTCCGGGGTTGCACCTCCCTTAGATATGTGTCGATTCCGAATTCTGTCAGATTTATCGAGAACTATGCGTTCTTCGGTTGCACCTCTCTCGAATCCGTGAAAATACCTGATTCCGTCACACGCGTCGGAACGTCGGCATTTGAAGGCTGTACTTCCCTCAGATCGGCTATAATTCCGAATTCTGTCAAAACCATCGCGATTGCCGTGTTCCGCGGCTGCACCTCCCTCGCCTCGATAAATATTCCCGATTCCGTCGTATCAATCGAGAAATTTGCGTTCAGCGGCTGTTCTTCTCTTGCTTCCGTGTTCCTGTCGAATTCGGTAAGATCTCTGGGGTCATCGGCGTTCAGCGGCTGCACCTCCCTGACCTCCGTCACTCTTCCTGATTCAGTCAAATTGTTGGGGTATTCGATATTCGGCGGCTGCACTTCTCTCAGCTCCGCAGTATTGCCGAATTCCCTGAAGTCCATTGAAAACAACATGTTCCGCGACTGCACTTCTCTCAAATCGGTCACGATTCCGAATTCCGTCACCTTCATCGGGGAAGGTGCATTCTCCGGTTGCGATTCTCTCGCTTCCATCACGATCCCCCGTTCCGTCATATCTGTCGGAACCAATGCATTCGGTGGGAACTTCTATGATGCCGACGATACCGAACTCGAACAAACCGCCGCAATTCTGGCCGGATCTATTTTCAGGAATGTGGACGGCAAATGGGTAAGACAGGGAGTATTGCCCGAAGAAGATACTTCCAAGAACCTTGTCTCATGCGGAAAAGATGTTACCTGTGAATTCGATGTCGCTACCGGAAAACTCCTGATCAGCGGGAGTGGGCCGATGAGCAACTATCCTCTCGGTAAAACCCCGTGGTATCCGTACAAAGATTCCATAGTTTCGGTCATTATATCGGGTTCGGTCACACACATCGGAGATGGTGCGTTCTACAACTGTTCGGAACTCGTCTCCGTGTCGATTCCGGGTTCGGTCAAAACGATCGGGGCCTCCGCGTTCAAGGACTGCATCTCTCTCGATGCCATCAAGATCCCCGATTCGGTCACGTCCCTCGGAAATTATGCATTCTACAACTGTACGTCCATCATGTCAGTGACCGGATTCGGATCCGTCACGACCCTCGGGACCTCCGCGTTCGAGAACTGCGTGTCTCTCTCGCGCATCACCATCCCTGCATCCCTTCCGACCATCGGAAATTCCGTGTTCCGCGGTTGCACCTCTCTTTCATCCATCGATATCCCGGATTCCGTCACAACCATTGGACTGTATACGTTCAGCGGTTGTACTTCACTTACCTCCGTGACAATCCCCCCGTCCGTCACAACGATCGGTGCACACGCTTTCGAAGGCAACCCGTCCCTTGCCTCCGTTACCATCCCCTATTCCGTTACCACTCTTGGAACCTTAGCGTTCGACGGAACCTTCTATGATTCGGACGGTGAAACCGTATTGGTACCGACGGTTTCCGATCTGGCGGGATACGCCTTTAAGCGGATCGGAGATAAATGGATCAAACAGGTATCCCCCATCTATGAGGGCCACTTCACCAACTCCGGAGAATGCGGAGAAAATATCGCATTCGAATTCGATGTCGCTATGGGAACACTTACGATAAGCGGAACCGGGCCGATGTATGATTGCTCCGTCAATGCAACGCCTTGGTACTCTTTCAAGAGCGTATCAAAACTGTCAACATCGTGGGTTCGGTCACATCGATCGGCGACTATGCGTTCTATAACTGCAGGTCACTTACATCCGTCATCATTTCCGATTCCGTTACGGAACTCGGAGACAACGCATTCAGGGGATGCATCGGTCTGAAGGAACTCACGGTCCCGATCAGTCTCGACTGTGTCGGATTGGAGGATCATCCGGTGTTCTCAGATTGCACCGATATCGGGAAGATCATATTTACGGCAGGTTTCGGATATTGGTACGATTACGGTACTTCGACTCCGAAGACTCCCTGGTACGCCGCCAAAGCAGGTCTGACCGTCGTTTTATCCGACGGTATAACGTTCGTCGGTTCTTCGGCGTTCAAGGACTGCACCCCACTCGCTTCCGTACACTTCGACGGTTCCGTCATGTCGATCGGCGATCGGGCGTTCAGCGGTTGCACCAACATCGTTTCGCTGACCATTCCCGATACCGTCAGATCCGTCAGGGGCTCCGCGTTCGCGGACTGTATGGGCCTGAAAGATCTCATCATCCCAATCAGTCTCGACTGTGTCGGATCGGACAACGGTCCCGTGTTCTCCGGTTGTGTCAATATCGAGAAGATCACGTTCACCGCAGGATCCGGGAAATGGTGTCCGCAGAGCCTGTCCGGTAACAAGGGATCCGGTTCGAATACTCCGTGGAATGTCACGCATGCCGGTCTGACGGTATACATATCGGACGGTATTACCTATGTGGGGTCGGCAGCGTTCAAAAACTGCACCTCCATCACCTCGGTATTTCTCGGCGACTCCGTAAAAAGCATCGAATGCTATGCGTTCTACGAATGCACGTCCCTGACGTCCGTATCCCTCGGCTCCGTCGAGACAATTGGGAATTGCGCGTTCATGGGGTGCGATTCCCTTACTTCCGTCCCCATCCCCGATTCCGTCGAGACCATAGGGGATTTCGCGTTCGCCTACTGCCCCTCTATCACGTCAATGGTCCTGGGCAGGTCCGTCGCAACCCTCGGGGACAGTGCGTTCACCGACTGTACAGCACTCAGATCCGTCGTTATCAGGAGTCCCATCTCCGTATTCGGAAGTTCTGCATTTTCCAGTTGCAGATCTTTGGAGTACGTCGATCTCGGCGATTCCCTGAAATCCATCGGGATCGACGCATTTTGCTATTGTACCTCTCTGACCTCCGTGGTCATTCCCGGTACGGTCACCTCGATCGATATCTATGCTTTCAGTTACTGTACCTCTCTCGAATCCGTAACCATCTCCGATACCGTCGGTTACATCGGAGAGAATGCGTTCGACGTAACATTCTACGACACGGACGGCGAAACGAAACTCGAACCGACGGCGGCCAATCTGGCAGGTTTCACGTTCAAGAACATCGAAGGCAAATTGATCAAACAGGCGTCTCCCTGTTCGGAAGACGGAAACTGACGGATTGATGTATATTCCGGACTCTGTGAAACGGTCGCAGAGTCCGGGCCGGCAGGCATATTCCAGGTCTTACGGAAATCGAATCGACGGCTGTAATCTGACCGGATCGACATCTGATAAACCCAAAACTTCTTCGATTATAGGATACACTGATTTCTGAGGGTTCCCGAACCACCTTTTTCTGACTGCTGGCTACCCCTTCTCGATGGTGTTAAATAGTATCCTAGATATATAGGATACATGGCGAGGTACTGCCAGAAAAAAGGCGACAAGATCTACGTTTACGAGAGCACTTCCGCGAGAGTTCCCGGAAAAAAGAACCCGAAGTCCACGAACACGTACATCGGCGTCTAGAACCCGGAGAC
>CAVIXW010000080.1:0-9090 GCA_963646785.1 Acutalibacteraceae bacterium | reverse complement strand
TACTGAAATTGAACCCTTCCCACGCAGGATTTCCACTCGATTTGTTATAGAACCATATTTTCTGATGTGGTCTTTTCTAATTTCTGAAAACCCAAGCGAATCTATCATGTGTCTCATACTACTCTTCGCATTATACATATTCGGATTATATGACGGATACGAGTCCTGTAAGATCAATAACGAATTGTGGTATCGCTACCTCGGATATTGAATCCTGCCCAATAGATCGGCGATATCCCAGAGTATCGAAATCATGTATAGGGATCTTCCAAAAATATGGTACGCTGGCGAAAATTTGGTTGAAAATTGTTATAATGCCCGAATGCATCCGTGCTAATCGATGACACAGTACACCGTCGGATTTCTTGGACTGGGACTCATCGGAGGTTCCATCGCCCGTGCGTTGAAAGAGAATCTTCCGGAGACCAGGATCGTGGCATTCGATCCCGACAAAGATGCCGTATCCCGGGCGTATAAAGACGGTGTCGTCGATGTGGTGTCATCGGATATCGATACCCAATTTTCCGACTGCGATTTCATATTCCTCTGCGCCGGAGTGGAGTCTAACGTTTCGAACGCAGAAAAGGTCGCTTCGTACCTCGGAAAAAACACTGTCCTGACCGATATAAGCAGCGTCAAATCTCCGATACACCAAAGGATCTGTGATCTGGGTCTCGGAAACAAATTCATCGGCGGGCACCCGATGGCCGGTAGCGAACGCAGCGGATACGCAAATTCCAAAGCGAAGCTGCTCGAAAATGCGTACTATATCATCACCAGGACAGGGTCCAACACCCCCGAACAGGTATCCTCCTACAGAGATCTGGTCGATGCCATGGGTGCCATCCCGATCGTGATGTCCCCCGAACAACACGATTTCGTCACCGCCGCGGTAAGCCATGTGCCCCATGTCGTCTCCGCCTCGTTGGTGAACCTGGTCCAGAGAGCGGACGGCCCGAACGAGGAAATGAAGATGATCGCCGCAGGCGGCTTCAAGGACATAACGAGAATTTCGTCGTCTTCGGCGGCCATGTGGCAACAGATATGCCTCAGCAATTCCGAGAACGTATGCTCTCTCCTGGATGATTACATCGATCTCATCAACGGTATGAAAAATTCGATCAAAGCACATGACCCAGATATGCTTTTCAAGTCTTTCGATTCCGCCCGCAGATACAGAGAATCGTTCATTGACGCTTCCAGCGGACCCATAAAGACATCCAATGCAATACATATCGAGATCCCCGACGAACCCGGAGCCCTGGCCATTGTCACCACTATCCTCGCTTCGAACCGTATCAATATCAAAAACGTCGGCATAATTCACAATCG
The DNA here is from genome assembly GCA_963646785.1 of Acutalibacteraceae bacterium. Classification (GTDB taxonomy): domain Archaea; phylum Thermoplasmatota; class Thermoplasmata; order Methanomassiliicoccales; family Methanomethylophilaceae; genus Methanomethylophilus. The sequence goes on along the minus strand of CAVIXW010000080.1, from coordinate 7,758 downwards.
CGAGTTCGAAACAGGTTCCCTCAGGGTCGAACTTCACGATGAAACCGATGTAAAACAAGCCACAGGCATACTCGAAAGCCATGGATACCAGGTCAATATTGGCTGATATCCAAATATAGGCAATATGATACACCGGCATGCAGAAGATCATCCTATCTGAACTGGGGAAATACGTAGATGCGGTCAACGATATCCAGACCGAATGGATGCTGGTGACCGCTCAGGCGGACGGAAAGGTCAACACCCTGCTTGCCAGCTGGGGTGCACTCGGAAGCTTATGGGGCAGGAAATCCGCGTTCATTTTCATAAGACCCAGCAGATACACGAACGAGTTCATTGAAAAAAGCAACCGTTTTACCCTGACCTTCTTCGACGGGTACAAAAAAGAATTGAACTACCTCGGTTCCCACTCCGGGCGTGACGAACCGGACAAGATCAGGACCGCGGGCCTGACGGCCATCGAAGTGGACGGCCAGCCGACCTTCAAAGAAGGAAGACTTGTACTCGTCTGCAGGAACATGTACGCCGCACCGATCACCAGTGAGCACTTCGTAGAGAAGAACATCGACGACGAAAAGAATCCTGACGGAAACCGCTCGATAATGTATATCGGCGAGATAGAAGAGGGATTTTTACTCTGAACTCAGACCGGGCCCCCGGCCTGGTCAGAGTAATATCTGCTGGGCAGGATATTGAAAGTTTAGACCGATGCGGGGCCGATAAGCCAGGAAACGACCATGACCACTGCGACGGTGACGACCATTATGGTCGCGATCTTTGCGTTGGTAGAAAATTTCGGTTTCTCCATTTCTAACACCTGGCACCTAATGCCACTCAGTGCTAATCGCAATCCGATATTAAAGAGATTTGTTGATGAAACGGAGCATGAAAACACGTCTGCTCCCATTCCCGTTAAATAGTCCGAGACCGATTGACGCGACATGACCAATGTCATTCTCCACACGAATATGGGAGATATCGTCATCAAAATGCATGATGATATGCCCGTCACCACCGGAAATTTCGTAAAACTCGCAAAATCCGGATACTACGACGGCACTATTTTCCACAGGGTGATCTGTGATTTCATGATACAGGGCGGAGACCCCACCGGCACCGGAATGGGCGGACCCGGATACACCATCGACGACGAGTTCGGCCACGGCCACTCCAACCAACCTGGCTTCGTCTCGATGGCCAACACCGGCCGCCCCCACTCCGGAGGAAGTCAGTTCTTCATCAACACCAACGACAACGGGTACCTCGATAAAGAGAACCCCAGCACCCCCTACGCACACCCCGTTTTCGGACAGGTCGTCGAAGGAATGGATGTCGTCGACAAGATCCAGCACGTGGATACGGACCGCAACGACAAACCGCTCAATGATGTAGTCATCGTCAAAGCCGAAGTTGTCGAATGACCTGTCGGGGGCATTCGGCCCCCCGACCGGGTCCGACAATCATTTTTTACGATTCGGATTCGACGGAAACCAACCTTTTTCGACACGGCCTTCCTGCTCGAACAATTCCTTGATGGTCCAAAGACAGGTGATGCCGAACACGGCCGCCAACACACTCAGGGTCACGTTCTCGATAAACAGGGACGAGATCACCGAAGCGGTCCCGATAACGGCGAATATCGGCCAGATCCTCTTTCCGAAATGATATTCTCCCTTGATCACCACGACATGAAACACTCCGATCAACAGGAATGCGACGATCCCGACCAGAAGTCCGCTCAAATACATGCCGTCGAACATGACGGAATGGGATAAAATGGCTGCTCTTGGCGCGGTCGCACCTCAGCTTTTTTCGTCGAGGAACGAGATGAGTGCGGGGTGCAACTCGATCGAATCGATGAATTCGCAAACCGACCTGTTCCTCATATACAGGTACATCCCGACCGAGCATATCATCGATCCCAGAGTGTTGCAGAGCATGTCCCTCACGGTGTCCCAGGGACAGTACTGCATGTGGGTGCCGGCAACGAGGTCTACCACATATTCGAAAACCTCCCATATGATCCCGAAAGAGGTCATGATCAGAAATGCGAAAACCGAAGTGAACCGTGCCGACATCCGGATATCGGAATTGTACCTCTGTAGCGTGAACAGAGTGAGCATGACACACGCACTCACCACGATCGAAGAGTAGGTATGCGTGACATTATCATAGATCATGATGAAATCATAGGCGAAGAACATCACTCCGGTCGCATGCAAAAATATCGCGATATGTATGAGAACTATGAACCCTATCGGAAGCCTGAGAAGCCCGAAACGATAAAACAGGTACGGAACAAAGCAGAACAGAGCACAGAACAGGCATGTGTTGAATTCGTATCCTGCGACGTCGTGATAGCATGCACCGCACATGATCAGCAGTATTGCGGCCCAGAACAAACCCATTGACAAGGTGATGTGCTCTTTATCCGTCGTCACACCCCCGACACAAGAGATCCCTTGGTCCATTTTTTGAGAACAACGCGTCCTATTACAGACAGGAACACGGATACGTACAGCGCACAGACCGACGGCACCATCAGGAAGATGTTGATCTCCCAGCCGTAGGCGTCGATATCGTCATAGCCGAACGGACGGCCGTTGTACCAGAGATCGAATCCCAAAGCGAACAGATATGCGGCGGAAAATGCGATCGTCAGCACGATGGCGAGAGCCAGCAGCCACCGGAAGGACATTTTTGTCGGGGTGCATCTGTCGACGATCAATGCAAAAAAGAAACCGACGATGAACACGATGGCGAACATGACGAGCAGTTCGAATATCCAGACGTATCTGATCCCCCGAACCGAATTATCCGGGGATCCGACGGCCAGTGCCATCACCGAACTGACGAGATAGATTGCAAAAAGAACCGCCACCAACACGGACAGCCTCCGCGGGGGCAGGAGGCCTTCGAAACGGTATAGGTAAATGACGCCGATCGAAAAAGCACCTGTCGCGAGCATCATCCAATCGGATCTTAAAACAGAGACCGCCATCGCCGAAGTCGCGAATATCGTGAACAGAACCGGTGAAAGACGATCCATCACCGTACCCTATCGGTACCTCGGAAATAAAGACGTCGGAACGGGATCACTGCTGTTCCAGCACCAAGTGGGTTCCGGAACGTAGGTAGATAAGAGGAAGGCCCAGGTTTCTTGCCCTGCGGCGAAGCTCTTTGTCGTTCGTAAGAACGTATGCCTTTTCCCTCAATGCGACCTCGAGAACGGAATCGTCCCCGTGCGCCTCGCACGGAACGATCTCCCGACTGCGCGCAAGAGCGAGTGCGGCCTTGGCATGTCTCGAATCCAAATGTTTCAATTCGCCTACAAGAGGTCCCGGGACGACGAATCTGACGTCCCCCAAAAGATTGCGCACCTCGAGATCGATGTTGAGACCGATCTCGAAGGGCATGAGCAACGCGTTTGTGTCTAAAACGACCGTCTGCATATGCAGTCACTGGTCGATGATACCGTAACCGATAAGTCTCCACTTGTTGGAGATCCTTCTGGAAATGGCAACCCTTTGCGCGGGCAGGATGCAGACAGGCAGCTTCAGGACCACGTCCGCATAGCCTTCGCGGGCACTCTTGACGACACCGACGGTGGTGGCGGTACCGACGCTCAGCATGAGGGGTTCGCTGCTCTTGATCTCGTCCACACGGAGGTCCGCGGACGAACCGACGACACGGTCCAGGAGAACCGTCTTCATCTTGAACGAACTGACGACCGCGGGAAGTTTTCCGGGCCTGCCGACGACCCTTCCGGTCAGACCGTCAGATTTGGTGACGGAGGGATCGAGTTCGGTACCGATCGCGATAAGTCCTCCGGGAAGCACCTCTTTGACATTACGGTCCCCGGCGTTGAGGGAAACGACCTTTGCGGTGATCCTTTCGTAGGTCACTTTTCCGGCAACCTCGACACGCCTTCCGGGTACGACCTCGATCTCGTCGCCGATCTTCAGCTTGCCCTGCATAAGGGATCCGCCGATGACTCCGCCGCGAAGTTTTTCGGGCGTGGTTCCGGGAGAGTTGATATCGAACGAACGGGCGACATGCATGATTGGGTCTGCGTCGGCATCCCTTTTCACATTGGCGACGATCGTGTTCTCGATGGCCTCGATCAGAAGATCGATGTTGATACCGCGGTTGGCCGACACGGGGATGATGGGGGCGTTCTCGGCAATGGTGCCTTTGACGAACTCCTTGATCTCCTTGTAGTTCTGAAGTGCCTGTTCGCGGGTGACGATGTCGATCTTGTTCTGGACAATGACGATCTTGTCGATGCCGATGATCGAAAGGGCCATCAAGTGCTCTTTCGTCTGGGGCTGGGGGCAGCGTTCGTTGGCCGCCACGAGCAGAAGCGCACCGTCCATGAGCGCGGCACCCGACAGCATGGTCGCCATCAGGGTCTCGTGCCCGGGAGCGTCGACGAAGGAGACAGCACGGAGGAACTCGGTCTCCGCACCGCACCTGGGACATTTCTTTGCCGTGCAGAATGCGGCGGCGCCCTCGCAGTTCGGACACTTGTAGAATGCTACATCGGCATACCCGAGTCTGATAGAGATTCCTCTCTTGACCTCTTCGGAGTGACGGTCGGCCCATTCGCCGGAAAGGGCCTTGGTCAAAGTGGTCTTTCCGTGGTCGACGTGCCCGATCATCCCGATGTTGATCTCGGGCTGCTTCGGTACTTTCATTCCGCCTTCTCCTCGCCACCGTTGAGAAGCTCTTCGATGGGTTTAGGACCGTACTCTGCGATGGCCATGTTGATCTGGACGATCTCGGAGGAAATCGCGGAACCGCGTGCGGCGACCCTCTTCCTCTCTCCGTGGTATTTCTCGTGGAATCCGAGACCGTCGGCGAGAAGGAGGCTGACCCTCTTCTTTCCGGGAAGGTCCTTCCTCATGGGGGTTCCGTTCTTGTCGGATCCGCCGGTGATCTTAACCTTATAACCGGGAAGTCCTACGAAAATTCCGTCTACGATCTCCCCGATGTTCTTTCCATCCAGGGAGTTCGCGTGGTGGCCGGACACGGCAACGTTGTACGATTTGCCGGTCTTCACATCGTTTACAATAGCTTTGAATTCTACTGCCATTTGAACACCTGTAAAGTCGGCTATTCGGAAATCATTTTTAAAGGTATCGTGAAAATGCGGCTTAGATATATAATAAGCGAGTGGAAACCCAACCATCGGTCCCCCTCGGAAAACCGCGATTTCATATGTCTGGAACTGTCGGAAGAGCCGGGGATACGGACTCAGAGGAACATCGCCATGTAAAGCGGAAGATACAGTATTCCGTTCGCGGTTTTCACATCGCCGGAATACAGAATGATGGGTTGGCCCGTGTTCGGGAATTTCCTGTGGAATTTTTTCAGAGACGAGATCGAGTCCGAAGAGGAGGATTTTACTTCGATGGGGCATATTCTGCGTCCGATCCGGACCAGGAAATCAACCTCCAGATCGTTTTCGGCGTGGGCGGGATCGCTACGGTAGTAGTAGAACAGTTTGTTGCCTGAGGCACGCAACATCTGCGCCGCGATGTTCTCCGCGAACATACCCTCGTTCACACCCAGCCTGTCGAGGAGGATGTCGCGATAGAATACGTTGTCCATATCGTCCTTGTCCGGCAGGGCATGGGTCACGAGAAGACCCGTATCGTTCATGTAACATTTCATGACCGGACGTTCGAGATACATGGACAATCCAGCCGAAGAAGGATCGCTGGCATTGTAACAGTGAGACGCGATCATCCCGTCGGAAAGCCACATGAATGCGGATTCGTATTCCCGCATACGAGCCCCTTCTCCCAAAGCTGTTATCCTGAACTTCTTGTTCTTTTTGCTGAGTTCCGACGGAATATCGTCGAAGACAGCCTCGACCTTCTTTTCGTATCCTTTGGCAAACCTGGTGATGTCGGCACGGTATATCGACAGGATCTCCTTCTTGAAAATATCGGCACGGCCGAAATCCTTACTTCTGGCATATTCGGAAACGGCCTGCGGCATCCCGCCCACCAGCATATACTGACGGAACCAATCCATGGCCCGGCTGTGTACCGCGCCGCCCACCGGCGCATTGTGTTCGTAACACTCTTTCAGATACGGTACAAGATCGTCGACACCCATTACCCAAAGGAATTCTTCGAAGTCCAGGGGGTGAAGATACATCTGCTGCTCTTCGGACGGGATCAGGATGTTCTGGATATTGGACTGGATGGAGATCAGCGAACCTGTCTCGATGTAATCGTACCTTCCGTCCTCGACAAGATGTTTTATCATCTGCCTTGCGAAGGGAAACATCTGGATCTCGTCGAAAATGACGAGAGATTTCCTTCTTTGAAGTGTGACCCCGTATGCTCTGGACAATTTGTTGAACAACAGGTCCAGATCTCTGGCATTTTGAGTGAAGATCTCCTTTATCCCCTTTTCAGCCTAAAACTTCGGGATTGTAAGGTTACATCAGGGCAAATCTATCCTCCCCGCCACGGGCTCTTCGAGTCCGAAGAGGGAGAATATATCCTTCACGGTCTTCGAAGGATGGGTCAGACGGACATAACCGGGGCTGACGATGACCATCAAGGTACCAAGAGTCCTCATCATCCCGTTCACGGAAAGACCACACACGTTATCCTTCCTCTTCTTCGTGTTTAAGATATCCCTCTCATGATCCCTGAGTATGTTCTGAATGCGTATCCTCATGATCAGCGAGATCATCTTGATGAAGAACCTGGCACGTGCACGGTCAGGGTCCCCGGTCCTTGACCGGGACCCGTCAGTGTCCGTCTTATACACATCGAACGCCTTCTCCACCCAGTCCCTGGTGTCATAGGACGACATCATCTCCTCCCATGTCGTTCCCTCGGATGTCAACATCACGAACATACCTGCTCTGTTGGAATCGAAGGAGAATGAATTCTGCAACCTCTCGATGTGCATCACGCCATCATCATCCACGCTCCAATCCAGATGAGAACGTACGAATGCCGGAAGTTTGGAGAACTCCTTGGCCGGATCCTTCCTCTTGGTACCTTCCAGTTCCAACTCGGCCCTCTCGATGGCCGACATTAATCCGTCCATATCGTCCGCAGCCTTCCTCGGATCGGATACAACGAATGCCTTCACCTTGCGACACGTCTCGAACAGAGCATTCTCCGACTCCGCATCCTTCTCGTTAAGCTCTAACCTAGTCACATAGCGGTGGCCGTTATCGAGGTCAGCGATGCCGACCTCGTACTCAGCGACCCTGTACGTCCTACCCTCATGTCTGTGGATGGAACTTGGTTCCTTCATGACCTTCTTCGCCCTGGTCATCAATTTCTTAATAGGCATCTCACGGACGTTGGATGGCATGGTGAACTCTATATCCCTGTCAAGGAGAGAAGCTATGTTACCTGCGTTCTCGAACCCGCGATCCGCCACCAATCTGCCTTTGATACCGAGACTGTCCATCCATTCCACCGTCGATTCCAGAGTGGATACGTCGGCTATCGAACCGGGAAGCATCTGGAATGCCAACGGTATCCCGTTACCGTCGGTCACCAGAAGTATCTCCGTCTGCTGAAGTGCCTCTCCGTCACGGTTGTAACCCCATTCCGCATACCCTCCCATGTCGGAATACGTGGAATTGGATGTTATGTCGATGGCATACGTCCCGTCGGCGGCCATCCTGGTCGCCCGACGGATGAAGAAGGAGTCCATCGCCGATAACCTTTGACCGAGATCCTTGGTCATCTCGGACAATACGGGCGGGGACAGATT
>CAVIXW010000079.1:0-9108 GCA_963646785.1 Acutalibacteraceae bacterium | reverse complement strand
GTCTAAAGAAGATATCATGGAATATATCTATCAGATGTCAACCCCAATGCAGACAGACAGAGGATGCGTCATCACAAGTACTGTGAATAATGAGTTTTAAAACAGATTTCCAAAGTTCGATTAACGCAATTTCGGCTAATCTACGATCGCGAAGATGCCGAAATCCCGGGACAACACCCAGTGTCGAACAACCAGGTGATCTGCAAACCGTGAAAACATAAGAACAGGCCACCCCAAGATACAGTTGGAAAAGATCATGGGAAAATCGCAAAAAGACATTCCTTCCGTTATAATTCAAAAGGAACTCCACACCCTCAGGCAGCGTCCGTTGTTCGACATCGAAGCGTCTTCGCTGTGCAATATCCGCTGCAAATTCTGTCCGAGAGATCGGATCGGCCAGGTATCGAACGGTCTGATGGACCGGGAAACGATGGCTCTGGTCTCGGAATGGATTCCGGAGAACTCGAGCGGGATCATATGCGGACTCGGCGAACCGTTGCTCAACAGGGACCTCGAATTCCTTGTCGGAAAACTCCGTTCGCGTTCCGTCTCGGTAAGCGTGATAACCAACGGTATACTACTCGACAGGGTCCGTTTCGAATCTCTCAGGGCCTCGGGTGCCGGGGAGATACAGGTGAGCCTGCACACCCTTGACGCAAAACGTTATGAAGAGGCCGTAGGGAACGGATTCCGCGAAAAAATAATGGAAAATCTGGAATCCCTCGCTTCCGAACACGAGGGGATCCGCATCCGCATCAACTCCGTCACCGACCTCTCCGACGAGGAGGAAAACCATATTGTGGAGTACTGCAGGAAAAACGGATTCGTACCCTTCCTCAGGAACATGCACTCCCGTGGCGGACTACTGTACGGACCGGAAGTGAAACGCACCGGTTGCGGCATATTCGCTTCGACCACGTTCGTAACCTACGGCGGCAACATTCTGAGATATTGCAACAACCGTACCGGAAAGCCTCTGGCCAACATACTCGACCGCACCTTCCGGGACGTACTCGCGATCAAGGAAGACATCCTCGTAAAAGAACAGGAACCGCGGTCTGCAGGCATTGCGACGATGCTTTCAGATGGGAGATCCTGGACAATCTCAGCGTACACGAACTTAACGAAATTGAAAAAAAGGTGAAACAATGACAATCAACAGAAACAATACTCAATCCGCACAGGAAAAACTACTGATCCTCGGAGGATCGGGATTCATAGGAACCAATCTGGCAAAGAAACTTGCCGGGATGGGATATGAGATCACGATCTTCGACAGGAAACTGCCGAAGGACACGTGCGGGATTGGAAACGTGCACATCATCCTCGGAGATATCCGCGACAAGGAACTCGTCGGTGAAACCTTCCGCAGGGGGAATTTCGACGGGATCATTCATCTTGCAGCGGTATCCCGCGTAATAGATGCGGAAAAAGACCCAGAACTCTGCAGGAACGTAGGGATTATAGGAACCGAAAACGTCCTAAAAGCCGCAGAAAAATACGGAAAACCATGGATCATCTACGGAAGCAGCAGAGAAGTATATGGCGAGCCGAAGAATCTCCCGGTCAGAGAATCCGACGGCATCCGGCCGATCAACATCTACGGAGATGTAAAAGCAGAATCGGAGAAGATGGTGAAAGAATACCATGACAGGTGCAATACTCCAGTACTTGTGCTCCGTTTCTCCAATGTCTACGGCTGCTGGTTCGATCACAAAAGCAGGGTGACACCCCTGTTCACAAGGAACATCCTCGAGGGAAAGAAGATTACCATAAACGGTGGCGGACAGCTGTTCGATTTCACCCATATGGACGACACGGTGGAAGGCATCGTGAAAGGTATCGAGGCCATCAGAAACGGCCATATCGCAATCGATGACGTGCACATTCTCACCGGAGATCCCCATTCCCTGCAGGAACTGGTAGCTTTCATCGAGGATGCCGCCGGCAGGAAGGCCAATGTGGAATACGATGCCGCCAGGACCTATGATGTGGAGAAATTCTTCGGGGATCCTTCCAAGGCAGAGAGAATTCTCAGATTCAGATCGAAGATCTCCCTAAAGGAGGGGGTCGAAATGTTCGTCGAACACCTCAGGAACAGGTCGATGCGCGTTCTGAAGGTGATCCACGGCTACCCCCCGTACTATATGGCGGGATCGGAAGTATACTCATATCAGCTTGCTAACGAACTGGCCGCACGCGGAGTATCCGTCGGACTGTTCACCAGGACGGAGAATCCGTTCGTTCCCAGATACGCTGCGGATTATGACATCGAGAAAGGCGTCCTGATTAAGAGGATCAACAACACCTCCTCGGGCTATATCCTCGCCGATAAGTACCTCAACCCCGAAATCGACAAGGCATTCGAGGAATTCCTGGTAGAATACGAGCCAGACGTTGTGCACATTGGTCATCTGTCGCACCTGTCCACAAACATTCCCCTCATCGCGAAGAAGCACGGGATCCCCGTAGTCATGACCATCCACGACTTCTGGATGTACTGCTTCAGGGGACAGATGATAGACTGGTCCGGAAAGATCTGCCCTCGGCAATGCGAGAAGAACTGCATGGTCTGCCTGGAAAAGAGGCTCAAGGAACACGCCGACGTAGAAGACTACCGCAACTACCGCAAGCATATGGACGAAGTGCTGGCCTCGATCGACTGCTTCATCGCCCCGTCCGAACACGTAATGAACTTCTACAGATCGATGGGCATGAATGCGGAGAAGATCGTCCACCTCAGGTACGGATTTGACAAGGAACGTATCACGTTCGTGAAGAGGATATTCAGAGACTGTGACAGGATCAGGTTCGGCTTCACCGGCAGGATCATCCCGGTCAAAGGGATACAGACCGTCATCGACGCATTCGGAATGGTAAAATCGGAAACAGCAACCCTGAAGGTATTCGGAGACGCTGGCAGATACGCGAAATACCTGGATTCGGGACACCCGCGTCTGGGGTTCGAGGGCCCGTACCAAGCGGAAGACCTCGACAGCGTCCTGATGCAGATCGACGTCCTTGTGGTACCGTCCGAATGGTACGAGGTCTCGCCGCTGGTAATCCAGGAGGCCATCCTCGCGGGAATCCCGGTCATCACCAGCGATCTGGGGGGAATGCCCGAACTTGTCCAGGACAACGTCAACGGCTACCTGATACCTCCTGGAGACAGGGATTACCTGGCCGGACTCATGCAGAAGATTGTCGATCACCCCCCGATGCTCAACTCCCTGAAAATCGATGCCTCGGTCGTCGTATCCATAGAGGATCATGTCGACAAGGTCATGGAGATCTACAGGAGGTTCGCAGTATGAACGGACTCGACCGTTATCCGTCACCCTGGAGGATCACCTTCGAGACCAATCCCGACAGGTGCAACCTTCGCTGCATCATGTGTGACACGCACGGCTGCAGTTGCGACAGAGCCAGACATGGAAAGGACGAACGTCTTCTCAGCTTCGAACCCATCGAGAGGACCATCAGGGACCTCAGCAGGCTGGGACTGAAGGAGGTCATCCCCAGCACCATGGGGGAGCCGCTCCTCTATCCCGAGTTCGAGAGACTGCTCGAGGTCATCCGCGAATGTGGCATCAAGCTGAATCTCACCACCAACGGAACATTCCCGATCAAGGGTGTCGAGGAATGGAGCAGGCTGATACTCCCCATAGCCAGCGACGTGAAGATTTCCATGAACGGCTCCAAAGCGGACATTGCCGAACACATCATGGCCGGACTGGACTTCGCTAAGCAGGTCGACAATGCGAACAGGTTCATCGCCCGCAGGGACGAGTACCGCGAACAGGGCCTGCATCCTACCGTGACCATGCAGCCGACGTTCATGAGGAGCAACATCGACGATTTGCCATCGATGCTGGAGATGGCCATCGATATGGAATTCGACAGGTTCAAAGGCCATCATGTCTGGATCACCAACGATGCCATGAAGCGAGAGACCCTCCGCATCCCGGAATTCGTAGACAGGTGGAACGCGACCGTGGACGAACTGTACCGCATAGCCGGGAACAGGATCAAGCTGGCGAACGTATCGAAAATAGACGTGTCGGCCATCGACCGGCCATCCGGACTGTGTCCGTTCCTGGGAAGGGAGGCATGGGTAGAACACGACGGAACCTTCCAGGTATGCTGTTGTCCCAGCGAGGAAAGAGCCAAGTTCGGAAGCTTCGGAAACATCGGATAGGATAACTTCATCGACCTGTGGAACTCCAGTAGGTACTGCGACTTCGTCGAGGGATGGGGGAGTTACGAACCTTGTTCGCAATGCAACATGAGGGTGGAGAACAGATGATAAGAATCTCAACTGACAGCACCTGTCACGTGGAAGACCACAAGGCGATCTACGGAAAGAGGTTCATCAATGTGATGAACTACCACGAAGGAATCGCCGCCGTCCGCGACGAGAGCGGGGCCTACCACATCGACATCGAGGGGAATCCGATCTACGAGAAGAGATTCGTCAGGACCTTCGGATTCTACGAGGGGCTTGCAGCGGTCGTCGACGGATCCGGTGCATACCACATCGATGCTGCCGGAAATCCTGCCTATATCGAACGCTTCCTATGGGCGGGGAACTTCCAAGAAGGGCGCTGCCCCGTCCGTACGAAGGACGGCAGCTACAGCTCCATCGACCGTTCGGGAATACCGCACTTAACCGGTGCCGGATATATAGGGGACTACTCCGAGGGAAAGGTCATCGTAAGGGGACCTAAAGGGTGCACGTATGCGGACACGGAATCGCTTCCGGGCAATCCTGTCTGGTACACGGACTGCACCAACTACTGCAACGGTCTGGCATATGTTTCCGAAGGAGCTGGATTCCGCCCGGCGGATAAATGCGATGATACGGCTGAAAGACAGTACTTCAGCAGGATCGTCCGCTTCGACAAGGAAAGGTTGACCGCTGTCGACTATGAGGATTACCTTGTCGACATGGGTAGGAAGGTCGTGAGGATCGGTGCCTGCGACAGGACCGAGAAACCCCTGCCCGGATGGGTGGATTTCGTGGAAAAGGGCAACTGGGACTCCTGTGCCGTATTTCTCAGACACGGAGACCGCAGCGCATCAGCACAGTCGGACGGCCATACTGTCGAAAGCAAGCCTCTGACAGAGAAAGGCATCAGACGCGGACAGGAGATATGGGAGCATGTATCCCATTCCGAATACGATTCTCTCATAGCTTATTCAAGCCCTGTCGAACGCTGCGTGAGATCGGCTGAATTAATCACGGGGGGCACTGTACACATTACTGTAACGGAGGTGCTGGGTCTGCCCGGAACCGCATTCATATGCGACAACAGGGCCAGCGACAAGACCGACAGGCTGCCCCTGATGCAGTTCGCTATCAGCCACCTTACGGGATCGGAATGCCCTGGATGGTATCCCGTCCCGGTCGCCGCGGAGAACATACTCACATTCCTGTCCGACGACCTCTCGGTCAACGGCAGGCTGACCTTCTGCTCGTCCCACGATGCGTTCCTGGCAAGACTTGTGGGCATATTCATGCAGGAGTATCCGACGGACAGGTGGTTCGGCTTCTACGACGGCATAGCCATCTTCAGGAAAGACGGAAAACTCTACGCAATGTATGCCGGAAAGACGGTCGGGATACCTGCAGATCTGCATTCGGTCAGAGTGGAACTGACCAGCTCCCGCGACTCTGTAACCGAATGGATCGGAGAACCGCACGAGGGCATCAGGACCTTCCGCAGCAAAGATGGGAAATACGGATTCCTGACCGAACAGGGATTCCCCCTGACAAGCGAACGCTTCGATTACGCCGATGAAATGAAGTACTCCATGACTGTAGTCGGTCTCGAAGGGAAGGGCTTCACGTACCTGACCGACCTCGGGCAGTACCCGATCGACAAATGGTTCGTCGAATGCACGCCGTTCCACAAGGGATACGCGACCGCAAGGGATGAGAGGGGCTGGTACCACATCGACCTGTCCGGGAACCCCATATACAAGGAACGCTACGCATATGCCGAACCGTTCTACAACGAGGTGGCGTTATGCAGGGACGTCGAAGGCAACTGGTACCTGGTCCGTCAGGACGGCGGCTCAGAGATCATCATCCGCGGGGGGAGCTCGGAATGAGGAACCACATCGGAGTCTACGGCATCCCGGACGACGGCCGGAGATATTCCCCGAACGGGAACACCCACGACCACGGCATCGCCTCGATAACCTCGGACAGCTGCAGGATGATCGAACTCGAAAGATATACCAGGGTCAAACATGACAACAGGATGCCGTCATTCATATCGGAGCTGCTCCCCGAGATTGCCGCGACTGATGATGAAATTATCGTCAGCTCCGTAAGCTCGTTCCTGGGTACCGGATTCGAATCCGACGACGGCAGGTTCCGTATCTCTCCCAGAAAAAGCAGGATCGAGGACATCACGGTCAGAACCGATTGCATGTTCGACGGCCGTCCTCTGGAAGCGAACATAATGTGCCAGGAGTTTGCGCACATCGCATCCTGCCTGCCGTTCACGGGAAGTTTCGGGGAGAACTCCCTGCTAGTCCACATCGACGGCGGCGCCACCGATTCCGCTTCATCCTCATGGTTATGGGAATCCGGCAGGCCGAAACTTATCCGTGCATCCTGGAACGACCTGAAGGACGTTGTCAACAACTTCAACGTAAATCCGCTGGCACAGGCCATCCTCGGCCTCACCGCGGAAGACCACCTCAGCATGCCCGGAAAACTGATGGGATATGCCTCGTTCGGAAAACCGAATGCCGAACTGGAGAACTGGCTGAGGTCAAACCGCTGGTTCCTCGATGTTACGGACAAAGCGGAACTGCTACGCGAGATCAACGGATTCTTCGGGACAGATCTGGAAAGCTTCGACAACCATAAGCAGGAATGCATGGACGTCGCCCATGCAATACAGCACGGATTCGAAGAATCCGTCCTTGAATATCTGGCGGATATGAAGGAGAGAACCTGTGCGAACCGCCTGTACTATGCGGGCGGAGCGGCGCTGAACATCAACGCCAACTCCAGGATCTGCAGAGAACTGGGATTCCGTTCGGTGTTCATCCCGCCGTGTACCGACGATTCGGGACTGTGCCTCGGTGCCGCGGCATGGTCGTACTACATGGAGAACGGCGGAGTGCCGGTCCAGAAACCGTATCTGGGCATCAACGTGCCTGTTCCGTTCGACAATCTCGAGGAATTGTCCGAGGAGATTTCGAGGAGAAAGGTCATCGGCCTCTCCACGGGAAGATCGGAGGTCGGACCGAGGGCTCTGGGACACCGTTCGATCCTCGCCCGTGCCGATGACCTGGAACTCCGCAAGAAGGTAAGCGAGTCGATGAAACGGAGAGAATGGTACAGGCCTGTCGCACCTGTAATGCTGGAACCTATAGCGGAGAAAATGCTCGAAGACTATACCGCCGGGGACAGACTCGCCGAATTCATGCTCGGCTCATACCGCGTGAAAAAAGAATTCGTAAGCAGCTTCGCCGGCGTGGTACATGTCGACGGCACCGTCAGAGCCATGGTGATAAAGGACAGAAACGAACCGGTCTTCAAACTCCTTACCGGACTGCTGAGAGAATACGGCATCGCCGCATTGATCCTCACCTCGTTCAATACGAACGGGGAACCTATGGTGGAAACGGAAGAAGATGCAATCCTGTCCGGAAAGAAGCTGGGTCTTGACAGGGTGGTGTTCCGGTGAAGATCGCAGTATTCGGTGCAGGGTATGTCGGTATGTCGCTGGCCGCGGTTTTGTGTGTACAACACGAGGTCAGCCTAATCGACATCGATCCGAACAAGGTCCAATCGATAAACAAAGGGGGCTATCCTGTCAACAATATGGAGATCCACGGTTATCTTGATGGCAAATCCTGTTTCATAAAAGCCACTGCTGAGCCAAGCGAATGCAAAGACTCCGATTATGTGCTTGTGGCCACACCTACAAATTTCGATCCGGAGACTAAGCACTTCGATACTGGTTCGGTGGAATCGGTTCTCAACACGGTTCACGCATATTCTCCGAGATCGACGGTCGTCATACGTTCCACCGTCCCCATCGGTTTTACAGAGGAGAAAAGCAAACGGTTCAAGGACCTGAACATCCTGTTCTCGCCCGAATTCCTGCGTGAGGGAAATGCCATCATGGACAGTCTCAGCCCGTCGAGAATGATTGTGGGAGTGCCGTCGATCGGTGATGTAGATTGTGCGAGGAAGTTCGCCGACCTCATGAGGGATGCGATTAAAAACAAAGACTGCAAGGTCCTGATTACGGGCTCAACCGAGGCCGAATCGGCGAAACTGTTCTCCAACGCCTATCTGGCCATGAGGGTCGCTTTCTTCAACGAACTCGACTCCTATGCGGAGATGAGCGGTCTCGACACGAAGCAGATCATCGAAGGAGTATGCATGGACCCACGCATCGGAGATTACTACAACAATCCCTCTTTCGGATATGGGGGTTACTGCCTTCCCAAGGACACCAAGCAGCTGCTGTCCGATTACGGCGGAACTCCCAATTCGCTTATCCGCTCCGTTGTGAGCAGCAACAGGGTTCGCAAGGAATTCGTTGCCGAACGGATAGTATCCAGACTTCATGGCAGGAAGGTTGTCGGAATCTACAGGCTCGTCATGAAATCCGGATCGGACAACTTCAGGGAGTCTTCCATCCTGGATGTCATCGAATTTCTGAAAAAGAAAGATCTGGAAATAATCCTTTACGAGCCGCTTCTCAAAGATCCCATCAGGGGGGTCACGCTGACAAACGACATCGAAGAATTCTTCGAAAGGTCCGACCTGGTAGTTACTAACCGCTGGGATGACGCGACGAAGGAACATTCGGATAAGGTCTACTGCAGGGATCTGTTCTACAGGGAATGATTTTCCAAAGACCAAATTCCCTCCTTTCAGGAGGGCAAACCTGGTATATTCGAATGCGTCCATTAGTTGACAACTTGGATGCATCATAGTCGGGATGTCATCGAAGCAAAAGTTGTGTTCGAAATTGTTCCTATTATACCGAAATTCTTCTTCTGTGGTAATTTTTGAACCTAAGTTCGCGTAATTTTTGATAACAAGAACCCATTTTGATGATCGATTTTTTG
>CAVIXW010000078.1:0-9219 GCA_963646785.1 Acutalibacteraceae bacterium | reverse complement strand
AAATTAGATCGTGAACTCAAGCTGAATATATTCCCTATTTCGCGGAGTTAAGGTACAAACATTACAACGAGCTATTATTATACGCGCACGCGCAAGCATAAGCATGGGCGCGCACGAAGGAACCTTCGAGAGGGTTGTGGAAGATGCGATCCGCGGTTGCCCCGTCATCGACAGGGAGGCGATGATCTCTTCTCTTCGCTCAATCCTCGATTCCGAGCTCATGAAGACGATCTTCGAAGCGTCTGGGTGGGTGCATCGTGAGTCAATGGACATATTCGGCCGTCAGCATTCCGTTCGCGGCGGGATGTCTGGCCTGATCCGGGGTGAACCCGGGCGGGCCCACTCATGCTTGTTATCTCAGACCTTCCAGCTGTGCAGCATCTTGACGAATTCCGGGTCGAAGTGGTCCACGATGTCACCGCGCCCCGTGTCGAGCTTCGAGATGAGGTCCATCTCCTCATCGGACAACCGGAAGTCCCATATGTCGAGGTTCTCGGCCATGCGCTCCTTGTGGACGCTCTTGGGAATCACCGATACGCCACGCTGGATGCTCCAGCGGAGGGCCACCTGTGCAGCGCTCTTCCCGTGCTCGTCGCCTATGGCTTTCAGCACGGGGTCCGTGAAGAGGCCGTGGCCTCCTTCGGCGAAGGACCCCCATGCCTGCGGAGCGACGCCGAACTCCTTCATGACTTCGATCGAACGGCCTTGCTGGAAGAACGGATGGATCTCCACCTGGTTGAGCATAGGCGGCATGTCCACGGTCAGGCAGAAGTCGGTGAGCACATGCGGGTAGAAGTTGGCCACGCCTATGGCACGGACCTTTCCTTTCGCAAGGCACTTCTCCAGCCCGCGCCAAGCTGCATAGTAGTCGCCCATGGGCTGATGCAGGAGCATCAGGTCCACATACTCCGTGCCGAGCCTGGAGAGCGTGCGGTCGACGGCATCCATCGCGTCTTCGTAGCTGGCATCTTGCACCCAGACCTTGCTGGTCACGAACACGTCGTCCCTGTCTACTCCGCTGGAGCGGATGCCTTCTCCGACGCCGTGCTCGTTACCGTATGCAGCCGCAGTGTCTATCATGCGATATCCGCAATCCAGGGCATCCTTGACCACTCTGGCGGTCTCCGGTTCCGGGACCTTGAACACCCCTACGCCCTCCATGGGCATCTCCACACCGTTGCTGAACCTTATCTTCTCCATGATATCTTCTCCTTCCAGTCTGTCCGGAACTCGGGACGCTGCATTCCGGTCCCGGTCTCCGGATGATTGTTATCGATTAATATCGATATCGATATTTATTGATATCGAACACGGCTGCCGATTAGCCAAACCAGAAATACGGGCACGGCCTTGCCATGGAACGTAACATGACCGATGACGAAAGGTTCCTGGCCCTTATGCGGGCGATGTCGGATCCGAACAGGCTAATGATCCTCAAGACGCTCAGAGGCAAGAGGATGTGCTCCTGTCAGATACTGAGGAACATGGACATCTCCCAGCCCACGCTATCCCATCACATGTCGGTGCTCACGGAGGCAGGCCTTGTCCGCACGATACCCACCGGCAGATGGTACGACTACGAGGTCGACGAGGAAACGTTGTCGTTCCTGGAATCGTACATCGGCAAGAACCTGTGAGACCGGCCCCCCGGGCATGCCGGGGAAAAGGCGTTTTCAGAGGCAGTCCAGCAGGAAGCTGTAGACATCGTCGCGGGACAGCTTTTTCAGATTGGTCGAGATGATGTTCGCAGAGTCTGCGACCTCACGGAGCAGCTCCAGTGTGATCCTAGTGTCCGAGCGCAAGCCGCTCAGCCTTGTAGGCAGGCCGCGTTCCGACATGAAATCGGCCAGCGCTCCCAGGCCCCATCGGTGCCTTCGACGCCGAACAAATGCTTTCCGATACGGCCGAGCTTTTCGTCGGCAGGTCCGGCGATGCAACGATAGTACGCCGGGAGGATGACCACCAGGCCCTGTCCGTGGTTGCAGTCGGTGAGGGCTCCGAGCTGGTGCTCGATCTGATGCGCCTGGAAGTCCGTCCTGCGGCCTGCTTTGAGGATGCCGTTCTCGGCCATCACCGAGTCCCACATGAGGTTCCAGCGGGCCCCCATGTCGTCCGCGTCCTCCAGCAGGTGGCGCATGTTGACCACGGTGCTGCGCATGACCGCGAGCGCCAGCTCGTCGGACGGGCAGTCGCATCCGGAACGCCCATGTACGTCTCCATCGCATGGCTGAGGGTGTCGAAGGCTCCGGAGAGACCTGCGTGAGTGGCACGGTGGATGTGTGCTCGGGATCGAGCACTGCGAAGCTCGTCAGGGTGCCGAACAGCGGTCCCTTCCATCTCATGCCCTCGTGTGTTATCACCGCTCCGTCGTTCATTACAGAGTTCGATAATCTTGAATTCCCGATCTGTTTTACTTCCACTTGTGGGGGCCCCGGTCACTGCTTCGGAGATGGAAGCCTGACCGGAGGCTTTATGCTCAATGCCTTGTAAGCCACGGTGGCCTTCTTCGGGGGCTCGTCGATATAGGTCGTGTCCTTGTATATCCTGGACTTCTGGTTCCTCAGGGATAGTATGGCCGTCTTGAACGTCACGCCTGTGCCGTTCAGGCGGATCTGCGCAATACGGATGAGCGCGGATGAGACGAACGTTATCATGACCGTCCCACGGACAGTCTCCTCGGAATGCGCCCTGACGGGCGTGAGGTTGGCGTAGTTGTTCATGAGGTCGAAGAACTGCTCCGAGCTTTGCCTGGTGTAGTAGACCCCCAGGACCTCTTCCGGAGGGATCATCTACGAGGAGACCAGGACGAACATTCCGGCGCTGGGATCCGAGCTTGGGCCTCCAGTAGCGGATGCAGTCCGTGCTCCCGCACTTCGAGCAGGCGCATCCGGACGTTTCGAAGTTCGTCTTCATGAGCTCGGAATCGAGGATTGAGCGAAGAGAAGAGATCCTCACCTCCCTGTCGATGACAGGGCAACCGCGTATCGCATCTTCCACAACCCTCTCGATGGTTCCTTCCTGCGCGCCCATGCTAATGCATTGCGCGTGCGCGTATAATAATAGCTTGTTGTAATGTTTGTAATGTCGGTAATGTATGTTTTGCGGAGCCACCAACTTTCTGCTCACCTAGCCTGTCGAACTTTTAGCGAGGAGGAATGCTCCGATACGTTCTTCCAGACCGGTATCGTCTCCGACGACGGTGCATTTCATATCCGCATGAATGGTTGATCAGAATAAAACGATCGCCGTAAACCTCGGCAAAAAAACAAATACCCAGCGACCATACGGTGGTGGGATGCACATGAATGATACAGTGGTAATCTATTCGTCTTTCACCGGAAAGACACGCACCGTTTCCAAATACATTGCCGAGAAGCTCGGTGCAGACATATTCGATCTGAAGCAGCAGTCGATCATCGACCTTTCATTATTCAAGACGGTCATCTTCGGTACCGGCGTCCACGCTGGAAAGCCATATACCCGGCTATCCACCTTCATCGAGCAGCACAGATCTGAGTTGAAAGACAAGCAGGTCTATCTTTTCGTCTGCTGTATGTATGTCGACAAGAAAGCGGAAAACCAGGTCGGCAACATCGCCAATGGATACGGCATTTCGAACGCCGTCTACTTCTCGTCCAGATCCCCCAAGAACGAGGCCAAGCTGAGCAAGGATGTCGACGGATTCATCGAAAGGGTGCGGGACCGATGTCTCTCACCGCGTACCTAATCATATACCTGGCCCTCAACCTGATCTCCTTCTGCGCATACGGTTGGGACAAATACAAGGCGGTCAAGGACAAATGGAGAACCATGGAAAGCACTCTGCTAGTTCTGGGATTTCTGGGCCCCTGGGGTGCGCTGTGCGGAATGTATTTATTCCATCACAAGACCCATAAACCCGTCTTCAAGCTGAACTTCCTGTTCCTTGCGATCCACATCATAATCCTGTTCCTGTATTTCGAAGGATTCGTGGAGTGATCATTCGGTCTCTTCGCGTCTGAGAAGTTTTTCGATGCGTGGCGAGCGCGGCAATCCCCGCTCCCACGCTTTCCTCACATCAAGTTCGATGTTTTCCGGACCGAGGAGCAGCACCCTGCTGTCTTCTTTGCTTTTGAGGATCTTCATCCCGAGCAGGTCGCCCAGTCTCCTTGTGAAATCGTTCATCAGCGGCCATTCGGGCATACAGTCCACGGTCAGCCTCTGTCTCGAACCGCCGACGAAAACGTATCCCTTGGGCTCGATAAGGTCCGGATCCGCGATACGGTCGAGTTTTGCATAACCTTCGGGGTCTTTCAGATTCATATTCTTTACGAGAGTGTGGCGGATGACGGTCCTGGTCTCCAACGAAGGCAGAAGTTCCAGGGTTTCCATAAGTTTGTCCCACCCGTTATTGATCTTGGGGCGGCAGGCCTGCAGGTAGGTTTTCCTATCTGGTGCGGCAACGGTAACGTACAGCTGGTGGGGCAGAGTGGTAAGTTCCGCCAGTTTTTCCGGGAATGTGCCGTTTGTGACCAGGAACGTCGTCATTCCGCGGGAACGGCATTCTTTGAAGAATTCCGAAAGATAGGGATAGATCGTCGGTTCGCCGGCCAGGGAGCAGGCGACCTGGTTGGGATCCATAGCTTCCCGGAACTTTTCGAGATCGCAGTCCGGGTGTCCTTTGAATCCGGATATGAGAAGTCTTTGCTGTGCGATCAGGTTGTCCAGCATTTCTTTCGGTTCGGCCCATTCTTTGACCTCGAAATCCTTCCCTTCGACCCTCCAGCAGAATGGGCACAGATGGGTGCATTCGTTGATGGCCGGGGTCATCTGAAGGCAGCGGTGGCTTTCGATGCCGTAGAAATCCTGTTTGTAGCAATTTCTGTGATTGACGAGGCTCTGCTTCAGCCATCCGCACAGTTTCACCGCAGAATGGTCGTTGTAAATGCGGTATTGCTGTTTTATGAGGGTTGCATAGTATCCTTCGTCCATGGCCGACCTCAGAAATCAAACAGGCTTTTTTGTTTGGTGGATGCGGGCTGGGCCGATCCGGTATCGGAAGCCGCATCGGGATCTTCTGCTGCAACCGTACCGGCCGGTTTCGAAGTCTCGGTCTGAACGTCCGGCTCTTTTTCCTTTTTGGATTTCGATGTGCTTTTTTTCTGTCTCGGTTCCGGAGGATACGCGATGTCCATGATCGCCTTTATCTGTTTGTCACTCGGTTTGCAATCGAGGAGATAGGCAAGTTCTTCGGAGGTCATACCGTGTTCTTTAACGAGCATCACGCAAAAGTCCTGGTCGACCTTGCACATGAATTTGAAGAAGTCGATGGATTCGTTCAGGACCCGGTTCGCGGAGGTGTGGGTAACGGTACATAATCTGTTGGCCGCTTCCCGTCTGGTGGCCCGCGTAGAACGGGATTTCGACATCAATGAAAGGTACTTCGGGAAATTGATGCGCGTAAACGTGTTCGTCGGAGTTTTCAAAGATTCTGCGATACCGTCGATCATGATATCGTTTGCATACGACCAGAATCCGTAGTACATACGACGGCTAACTCTTCCGAGATAGACGTCTGCGCGGGATAACATGTCGAACGAGTCGGCCAATTCCTGCTTGTTGGCACAATGCGAAGGGAGATTCTCCTCGATCCATATGGCGACGGTGGACGGTTCGGTATCGCACTCCCTCAGAACCTGCCTGGCAAGACTGGCATTCCTTTTTTGGAGCAGCGTACTGGTAAATCTGAACATGTCGGAACGGGATTCCCTTTCGGTCAGTGCGTCCGCCATATCCGCGGTAACGATATCCTTTCCGATTGACAGGGACTGAAGATCGCGAACCGCGGCCCGCATATCTCCGTTGGCATTTTCGGCGATAATGGCTATCGCATCCGGTTCGACGTGGGCACGCTCCTTGGCACAGATGCTCATCAATGCTTTGGCAATAGTGCCCGCCTGAGGTTTTTTGAACGTTATCTGCTCCGTTTCTGTCTTTATGGCACTGCTCTTCCTACACAGTTCGTAGAAATCGTTGCAGATCAGAATTATCGGCTGATGGGTAGTACGGATCAACTGTAAAATGGCGGGTGCGGCCCCGCGATCGGCATTTCCGTAGAGGCAGTCCGCTTCATCGAGAATGATGAGTTTCATTTTCCCGTCTTTGATGCATTCGAACGACCCGTCCGCATTGAACGAATTGAACTGCGACGCCCTGCCCGCCACGTTCTCGATGGCCGAAGCGGTACGTTGGTCGGACGCGTTCATCTCGATGGTGTTCCAGCCCATATCCTTCGCCAGTGCGAGGGCGGCCGAGGTCTTGCCGATGCCGGGGGATCCGTAGATCACGAGCGCACGATGTTTGGGAATCCCCTCCTTCCAGGATTCGGCCCAATCCCGCATCGTCTTCGTGGCCCCGGGGTTGCCGAGAACATCGCTGAGCGAAGCGGGCCTGTATTTCTCTGTCCAATCATCCGCGGCCATGGTTTTCACTTCCTCCTATAGTATATTTCGTATAAGACCTCGAAGGATTGCTTGAGGTACAGCATGAAACCGATCACCTCCAGGAGGAAGTACATCGAGCGGCCCATTCCCGGAGAACTGTAAATCGCATAGATCAGGACGGCCGATATGACAAGGTACATCAGCCCTCTCGAATATTTTTTCAGAAGCAGATGACCCAGACCGAAAATGTTGAATGCGCCGGGAAGGAGGGCGAAGGCCAGTATCAGGTAGTCTTTGGCGGTTAGCGGGCTCGTACGGACGGGACTGAACCCGTAATCGCCGAGGGGGCGACCGCAATTCTCGCAGAATTCGGAATCTTCCGCATTCTTGTTCCCGCAGATCGGACAGACGCCTTTTTCTGAAACGACCCGGTTTTCGCCGTCGACGACGAACGTACGCAGGGAACCGCAGTTGTAGCAGAATTCTTCGCCCGGTTCCAGTTCGTGTCCGCATTCGGAACAGAATCTGTGAAGGGACCCTTCCTGTTTCTCCGCATTAGCCTCGGTGTCTTCCATAAGTTCCAGCTCTTGATATGACCGGATATGTCATTCGATATACATACGGTATATGCCGTCGGTCGATTCGACCTTTATGTTCTCGCCGTAGAGTGCGGATATATTTTTATCATTCAGCAGGGCCTGCTTGTTTCCGTCGGCATATATTTCCCCGTCGCGGATCATCACGATGCGGTCCACCTTCAGGGGAATATCCGTGAGATCGTGCGTGATAAGGACGATGCAGACACCGCTGTCTATCAGGATGTCGAACATCTTTCTGAACTTGGATTTCATTACGATGTCCAGGCCGGTCATGGGTTCGTCAAGTACCAGCATTTTCGGATTCGTGATCAGGGCCCTTGCGATCAGGGTGCGCCTCATCTCCCCGAGAGACAGTCCTTCGATATGCCTGGAGAGCAGATCCTCGATACCGAGTTCCTTTGCCCTGAAGAGGATCGCCTCTTCCATTTCGTCTGTCACCGTCATTCCGCGGAACACGTCGAGACTTCCGAAGAATCCGGAGCCGATAACTTCGCGGACAGTGGTCTGCGGAGCGAATCTTGCCTGGAGATCCATCGACACTACCCCCATCATGCTCCTCAGTTCGAAGATGTTCCAGCGGGTTTCGCCGAAGATCCTCATGCCGTAATCGCACCCGTCGTCATCGTAGGGATAGACCTCGCCCCTGAGGAGTTTGAGTAGGGTCGTTTTACCGGAACCGTTCAGGCCGATGACGGCGACGTTTTCTCCCACGTCGATGTCGAGGCTGACCCTGTTGAGTATGTGCTTGCCCTCTTTGACCACGGATACATTTCTGAGTTCGAGAGCTTTATCGGACATATCGGACCCTATCCGTAACGAATCTATAAGCATTTTCAGAACCGGCCCTGGCCGTTCGCCGCGGTTTCTCGAAAAACAGCATTTCACGCGGATATTAGGAGTTCTTAACAAAACAATATTTAAAGATTATAAAAAAGATGGAGAGAGTATGCCCGATGTAGTATTCGACGGATTCTATCGTTTCACCGCTCTCAACGGACAGATGAATCTTCCGGTCAACCAATACCTTCTGGCCACCGAACCGTCCCTGATGTTCGCTACGGGATCTTACGATCAGGCATCCTGGATACTGCCGCAGATAAAGGAGATCCTGGGAAACAAGGATCTCGATCTTCTTTTTATTTCGCATTTCGAAGCTGATGAATGCGGGGGCCTGAGGCTTTTCCTGAAGGCATATCCGCACCTGAAGATACTCTGTTCTTCGTTTACCGCATCGCAGATCCGGGGATACGGGATGAAATCCGATATCCGGGTATGCGAAGGGGGTTCTTCATACAAAACAGGGAATCTGGAATTCCGTTTCTTCAGGTATCCTTCCGAAGCCCATCTTCAGGACGGACTTCTCGTTACGGAGACGACAACCGGTATTTTCTACAGCGCGGATCTTTTTTCCCATCGCATACTAGGTCTGTCAAAGGTCATCAAGTCCGATTGGACAAAGGAAGTAGAATCCATAGGATACGCCCACATCCCTTCCGAATTCCGCTGCGACGATCTGAAACATCAGTTATCGGGCATCAGGCCGATGTTCATCGCCACGGGTCACGGGCCGTGCATAGACGTGAGAGACCAGTGACGGTTCATCACGCCCGCTGTCCCTGCGCTTTGTTCTGTGTCATGTCGGAATATTTTAAAATAAGTAGGGTGTTGCGGGTAACGTTAGGCTTGGCCGGGGAGCTTGGCGTGCCCTCTTCCTGCAATCGTCATAGCAGGGGTGACAGTGAGGGGCGGCAGAGCTGAGGATGTCAGGCCCATTGAGCGACTATGAGACTTTGTCCTGTAGAGTCGGTGTATATCGTGCGTTTTTCCGGAGGGAAGAATGGGCGGTACCAATCGGGGGGAACGGGTCAGGCCCTGACGGGAGCAGCCTTACTCTGAACTACTGACGTTTATGGGTTAGCAGGGTTGAGAAGCGAAATGGAAAACCGGACCTCCGAGGCGATGTCCACCTTTATGTGCCTAACACTTATTCTCACACAATTATTGTTCATAAATTTGATTTCCGGGCATTTGTTAGATTCGGTTTTGAACAATCGCGAAATCTTGCTATCTGATTGTATCGGTATCGATAAAACGATCGAAGTGGAATAAACCCTCAAAGGGATTCCGGTTCCGGCGAGAGTGTAACCCGACCTAGACACATCCATTATACGCGCGTGAAGGAACGATTTGACCCTAAA
>CAVIXW010000077.1:0-9310 GCA_963646785.1 Acutalibacteraceae bacterium | reverse complement strand
TAAGTAGTGGAATTCAGTCTTCTGAGTGTAAGATTATCTTCTTTCTGAAACAGGGTTGTGAAAAAGAAGTACGCACAGGCCGAAGCCTGTGTAAATGGTTTAAGGTGATCTTCAGTTGCCGTAGGATTTGACGGTGTCGACGAAGGCCTGCATGTTCTCGTCGCCGGTGGAGGGCGCGATACCGCAACCGGAGGAGATGATGTTGAAGCCAGCGTCAACGGACTTCTTGACTCCCTCGATGGTCTCGGCTTTGGTTCCCTGGTAGAGGGGCCTGACAGATCCGACGTTTCCGACGAGAACGGTCTTTCCGCCGACAGCGCTGACAGCGGTGAAGGGGTCGACTTTCTCTTCGATGGAGATACCGGTGGTCACGGTGATCATCTGGTCGAGGATGGGCGAGGTGTCTCCGCAGATGTGGAGGACGTTACCGAATCCGCCTTTGGTTGCAAGTGCTTCACGGCAGGCTTTTCCGGCTGCTTCCTCGAACATTTCTGGGGAAAGCATGTCGGTGGATCCGGAAGGCTCGGAGGTCTGGATGACATCTGCTCCGGCGTCGATGAGTGCCTGAGAGTATGCGTGGACGTAGGGGGTCATTGCCGCAGTCCATTTGTCGACCGCATCGGTGTCCATCATCATACCGAAGATGATGTTCTCGGTGTCGCAGAGGTTACCGCAGAGGGTGAAGACACCAGTGTTACCGGCGACGATCGGGTATTCCTCGGAGTTCCATTTCTTGACTCCCTTGACTTTGTTGTTCTTGAGGATCTCGACAGAGTCGATGATGGTCTTGACACGGCCGGTCTTCAGGAATTCGTCAACGGGCAAGAGTTTCTCGTTGAGATCATCATACTCACTGGACATAGCGTCGAAGTGGCAGGGGTGGTCTTTGATCATAGGGGCTGCGTCTTTTTTGTCGACAGCGACGGTTGCGCCGAAGGCTTCGGTCTCGGCGGTAAGGCAGAAGCAGGTCCTTGCACCTTCGAATCCGAAACACTCGATGGTTCCGCAGGCAAGGGTTGCCATGAGGTTGGAATCCTTGTGAGCCTCGGGCCATGCTGCGTTGAGGGCGTCCATCTGACCGATGGTCGCGGACTGTGTGAAGATTGCCGCAGGGGGCCTGTCAAGGTTCTCTTTGTTCATAGCTGCTGCTACTCTTTCTCTGGGGGTCATTGCCATGATATGATACTCCTTGCGAACTGAAATACGCTAAACATATAAAACCCACACCCATGAGATGAAGGATAAGTAAGGATATATGCTCCAACTGGTAAAATAAATTTATATATCAGATTGTAAGGCGGGAAACATCCCCCAATTGTCCGAATTTTAGCAGACCGAGGTCCGAAACTCCGTAAATCTCCGCCTTTTCGATATCGCAGGATTTCAGTGCGGGTGCCATCACCGCATCGGGCCCGGGATTGAGGTCGTTGCCCGAAGCGAAAGGGCTGAAAGGAGGGATCACGAGCACGCCTTCGTGCTTGGCCCATACGTAACATTGAAGCTTCAGCGATCCGCTGAGTTCGCCCGGTATCTTGATCGAAGGGTGTTCGTGACCGATGATCACGGGCCTGACCCCTGAATCGATATGGCCGTGTTCCAGACGAAAACCCATGATATCCGCATGATCGACGGCTTCGACATCCAGTCCCGCGATTATATTCTGTATGAAATTATCGTGATTGCCTTTGACAACCACGATCTCCGCGGCTTCTTTGATGAGTTTCACAATGCTGCGGACGTCTTCTTTCGCCTGATAGCTGGAACGACTGAAGTCATGCTTTATGTCTCCCAGGAGAACGATCCTGTTCGGTTCGTAGTCGTCTATGATGCGATTAAGGGAATTCCTGACCGAATCGGTATTTATCCGCGGAATGAACATGCCCTCGTTCTCCAGCGCACTCTCGTAACCCAGATGAAGATCCCCGATTACGGCCGTGGGACCTTCGTCGAGGATAAGGCAACGGTCGTTCGTTATCGTAACTTCGGGTGTCAGCCCGATGCTTCTCGCTCCCATTCAGTAGGAGAATACGCTTCCTCTTTTTAGAATATAGTATATAAGCAGACCACATTAAAGGGAATGTTAATGTTCAAGGAAGGCTACTCGAACGAACTTCCTTCAGGTCTGTTGTCGAATTTGAAGGGTGCAGCTCAGGCATTGAGGAATGCCGGGTCGGTGACCGTGGTCACGCATATCGATGCCGACGGCATAACCGCCGGGGCGATCGCATCACAGACCCTGTCGAGGCTCGGCATCAAACATGAGGTTCATTTCGAAAACAAGATCACTCCGGAAACGATCGAGCAGATCAATTCCGATCCCGCAGATATCGTTTGGGTCTGCGATCTCGGCAGTGCCTACATGAGCCTGTTCGTCCGCAACGGGATAATCGTCACCGATCATCACTCCCCGGACCTGAAATGGCGCACCGGCCAGACCTCTCTGGATTCCTTCGGTTTGGCTTATAACCTCAACCCCCATCTCTACGGGGTGTCCGGATCGTATGCGGTTTGCGGTGCGGGAATGACCTATCTTCTCTCGAAGACGATAGATCCTGCGAATATCGATCTGGCATATCTGGCTGTCGTTGGGGCCATAGGCGATTTCCAGGACACCCGCGAATCTGGACTGATAAGCTGGAACGATATCATCCTGCAGGATGCGGAGAAAGCCGGTGACGTGGAATGCGGAACCGGGCTTCGTTATTTCGGAAGATTCACCCGGCCTCTCATACAGTTCCTGCAATACGGGGAGCCGGCCGTTCCCGCCCTTACAGGCGACTACGGGAGATGTCTGGCACTGTTGGAGAAATTCGGAATAGAGCTTAACCGTCCTGACGGTACCAAACGTTCCTGGTCCGATCTGCAGGAATCGGAAAGGATGGTGATCACCGATGAGATTCTCGGCGTCGCAGCCTCCGACGATGACCGCAAGGGCCTTTTCGGGGAGATCTACACGGTGCTCAGATACGGGCCGGAGACCGGGTTGAGGGATGCCAAGGAGTTTGCCACCACGCTGAACTCCTGCGGAAGGTATGACGATGCGGAAACGGGTGCGAGGATTTGTATGGGGGACCTTGAAGCCATCAAGGATGCCGAGAACAACCGCCGCGAACACCGCAAGAACATTTCCTATGCGTTGTCCTATGTGAAGGACAACCACCTTCTCCGCAGACGCAAGTACCTTCAATATTTCGATGCCGGAACCGCCATCCGCGAGACCGTCGTGGGGATCGTGGCCGGAATGATCCTGACCTCGTCCGAAGCGGATCCGCATATGCCGATCTTCGCTTTTGCCGAGGCGGATGACGGAATAAAAGTCTCCGCAAGGGCACCCAAGGAACTGACCCGCAACGGACTGGACCTTTCGAAGTTGATGTGCCAGTGCGCCGCCGCCGTCGGAGGCCTCGGGGGCGGACACAATGTGGCGGCGGGTGCAACGATCCCGAAAGGGATGGAAGAGGTTTTTCTCGATAAGCTCGAACAGGCGATCGGATCGGGACTCAATCCTTGAGAAGGGTGTACAGGACAGCCTTCTGGGCATGGAGCCTGTTCTCTGCCTGGTCGAACACGACGCTGTGGGGCCCTTCGATGGCAGAGTTCGTGATCTCCTGGCCCCTGTGGGCCGGCAGACAGTGCATTACGATGCAGTCGGGGCTGGCGATCTCGAGGAGATCGTCGTTGATCTGATACATCTGGAACAGTTTTATGGCGTCGGCTTCGGAGGTGGTATCGCCCATGGAGATCCAGGTGTCGGTATACAGAACGTCGGCTCCTTTGCAGGCGACCTGGGGGTCGTGGGATGCGATGATCTTGCTTCCGTTCTGTTCGGCGATCTTCGCCGCCGCAAGCATGATCTCCGCATTCGGCATCCTGGGTGCGGGACAGCACGCGACCATGTCGATGCCCATGATGGCACACGCGTACAGGAGGGAATTGCAAACATTGTTCCCATCACCGAGGTACACTACCTTTCTTCCGCGGAGGTCGCCGAATTTCTCTTTGATCGTGACGATGTCGGCAAGGGCCTGACACGGATGTTCCAGATTGTCGAGTCCGCTGATAACGGGAATGGTGGCGGATTCGCCGAGCTTATCCATCATCTTGTAGTCGAAGGCACGGTACATGATCCCGTGTACGAAACGGCTCAGTACGCGGGCTGTATCCTCTACGGTCTCGCCGTGTCCCATTTGCATTTTCGTAACGTCGAGGTATAATGCATGTCCCCCGAGTTCCGTGATGGCGACATCGAAAGAGGTTCTGGTCCTGGTGCTCGGTTTTTCGAACATCATAGCCAGGGTCTTTCCCTTGAGAGGATCCCCGTGGTGACCGCGTTCCTTCTTGAGTTTTATCGCAAGATCGACGAGTCCGGGCCATTCTTCTTTCATATCCATGACCGAGATCAGATTTTTCTTTCCCATACCTGTCTGATGGACGGAATCTAATAAAATGTTTGGGAAGCTTAACTCCCGATTCCGCGAACCCTGTCATGGAGTATGTGTTCTCCGGCAAACCATCTTACACTTGATGCGGTTCGAAATCCCGCAAACGGCTGCGGGTGTGGCAGACCGTCCCGCACTGGATATTCCGCATCCCGGAAGAAGGTCGGAAATAATACACTAACCTAATTTACATGATGTATACTATCAACCCGCAACTGTCATCTGTTTGTCTACAATATGTTTATATTTTTGCTTAACAGACGAAGGATTAGTTTACGTAGGTGAAACTATCTTTAAGAAATCCACGATATTGATCGTAACTCTGCTAATCGGTATGTCTGCATATGTCATATTAGCAGATACGGGCTTCTCGGAAGCAGACCTCTCCGAATATTCCGGCAGCTGCGGAGAGAATGCCGTCTACGAATTCGACGCCACCTCCGGATCGTTTGTGATAAACGGCTCCGGCGAGATATATGAGTATAATGACGACTCGATACCTTGGGATCCTTTCAAAGAAGATATCGAAAAGATCGTGATCAACGGCACCATCAATTCGATCGGAGATTCCTGGTTCGAGGATTGTCCGTCTCTGACGTCGGTCACCCTCTCCGATTCCATTACGTCCATCGAAGATTTCGCGTTCGACGGTTGCACCTCTCTGACGTCCATCTCCCTTCCGGATTCGTTAACGTATATCGGAGATTACGCATTCGGCGATTGCGAGTCTCTCGTCGCTGTCGTCATCCCCGATAACGTACTTGTTCTCGGAGACCTGGCCTTCAACGGATGCAGTTCTCTCGAGTACGTATCGATTTCCGGTTCGGTCACTTCATTCGACGGTATTCCGTTCGACGGAGTGTTTTATGAGTCGGATGGCGAAACGGAACTCGATCAGGACGCTGAAAACCTGGCCGGATTCCTGTTCAGGAATATAGGCGGCAGATGGATCAAACAGGCACCCTCCTCCTCCGAAGATCCGATCAAAATATCCGGTAAATGCGGAGAAGACCTTACTTACGTATTGGAACTTTCCACAGGAACTCTTGCCATCAGCGGTTCCGGAAAGATGGACTCCTATTCCGACGGCGAAGTACCTTGGTCCTCCAGCAAAGATCTTGTCAGATCCGTCGAGATCGCCGATTCGGTCACATCGATTGGCGATCATGCGTTCGAAGGTTGTGTCAAACTTGCCGTCGTCAGCCTCGGCAGTTCCGTTAAGTCCATCGGAGAGGCTGCGTTCGGGGATTGCACATCGCTTGCTTCGTATACAGTATCGGAGAATAACGGCACCTATTCATCGATCGACGGCGTTCTTTTCAGCAAAGGCAGGTCTACCCTGATCCACTACCCGGGGGCCAAAACAGATTCCTCCTATGAAATACCCGACACCGTCAAGACCATCGGGTCTTCCGCGTTCAGGGGTTGTACGTTCCTTACCTCCATAACCATCCCCATTTCCGTCGAAACCGTCGAAACAGGTGCTTTTGACATGGTCTTCTATGATCCCGACCGTGAAACCGAACTCGATCAGACCGTTGAAAACCTGGCCGGTTCCGCTTTTAACGAAGTCGACGGAAAATGGATCAAACAGGTCACCGCCCCCGAAGATTCCGACAAAGAATCCGGCAGTTGCGGGGAAGATCTCACTTACGAACTGGATCTTTCCACCGGGGCCCTCTCTATCAGCGGTTCCGGAAAGATGTACCCCTATTTCGGCGGTAACGCACCCTGGTCCGCCCACAAAGATTCCATAAGATCCATCAGAATAGCCGATTCGGTCACAACGATCGGAAATTTCGCGTTCGAAGGTTGTACATCCCTCATTCTGGTATACCTTCCAGGTTCTATCGTTTCCATTGGAGACAATGCGTTCGAAGGTTGTACCTCCCTGGGATCGATCTCCATCCCCGATTCGGTCGAAACCATGGGAGTGTCGGCATTCCGGGATTGTACGTATATCACGGAACTCACCATACCGATCACGCTTAACAGCGTGGTCTCCGACAAAGATCCCGCCTTTGCAGGCTGCTCCCACATCGAAAAGACGAACTTCACCTGCGGGAACGGAGGTTACGGATACAATTATGCCTCCAACGAAGGATTCGATTCCTGGTACATGAACACCCCCTGGTATCAAAGCAAGAACGCCCTCAGGGAGATAAATTTGGGGAACGGGATCAAAGTGATCGGTTCGGACGCGTTCCGCGAATCGAACATAACTTCTATCGAGATCCCGGATACCGTAGTAGCTCTCGGAAACCACTGTTTCTTCGGTTGCATAGAACTGACCGATCTGACCATCCCCATAAGTCTGAACTCCTACGGTAACCCGGCATGCCCCGCATTCAAAGACTGTGCGGCCATACAAAAGGTGACCTTCACAAACGGGAACGGAACACCTTTCGATTACTACGGCCAGACCGGTCCTCTTTACAGAGAACTGGCTCCCTGGAACATAAATTCCGATATCGCAAAGACGATAATCATCACGGACAGCGTCACGAAATTGGGGGCGTGCATGTTTTGGTCCTGCAACATCAGAGAACTTTCGATTCCGATAAGTACCGACCTTCATACCAGGGAATATACTCCGTTTTTTCATGACAAGTACTTCGGCAAGGAGGTTTTCGGCAATCTGGAAAAAGTGACACTGACCGAAGGTACCGGAATCGGTTATGATTTCGGAATAAACGTGGCCTCTTCGGAATGCCCCTGGAACAAAGCACCCAATCTTAAGACGGTCGTGATCGGAGAAGGCGTCACCCGTGTTGGAGCCGGTACGTTCTATTCCTGCAATCTGACCGATGTCTACCTTCCGAATACGCTTGTTTCTTTCGGATCCAGCGCATTCGAGAAATGCACGATAAAGAATCTGACCATTCCGATAAGTCTCAATGCGGCATGGCTTGACGGCGATTCCGCGTTCAAGAACGTGTCCGGAATCGAGAAGGTCGATTTCATTCCCGGTTCCGGATACGGCTTTATTTATGCCGCCGACAAGGGAAAAAACTGCTGGTATCAGAAGACGCCGTGGTACCAGTGCAGAGGTACTCTCAAGGAGATCAATTTCTCCGAGGGGATCGTAAGGATCGGGAACGAGGCTTTCCGCGATCTGAGCATAAATTCCATAGTGATCGCAAACAGTGTGGAAACAATCAACTGTCACGCATTCTACAATATAAACGGCCTCTCTTCGATAGTCTTCCCCGATTTCCTCACGTCCGTCGAAGACAATGCGTTCAATGGAAAATTCTATGACGAACACGAGAACGAAGTCGGACCGACAGCGACCAAACTTGCGGGTTTCACTTTCAATAACATAAACGGCAACTGGTTCAAACAGATACCTTCCAGTATTTCCGGCAAATGCGGAGAAGACGTCACTTACGAATTAGATTTCGATACCGGAACTTTGTCGATCGGCGGCTCCGGGCCGATGTATGCTGCTTTCCGGCCGGTACCTTGGTACAAATACAGAGAGTACGTCAAATCGGTCAGTATATCCGGGTCCGTCACCTCCATCGGCGGTTCCGCGTTCGCTGACTGTACTTCCATCACTCACGTGAGCATCTCCGATACCGTGAACACAATCGGCAGTTCCGCGTTCAGTAACTGTACTTCCCTAACATCCATAATCCTCCCTGATTCCGTCACGACCATCGAAATATCCGCATTCGAAGGCTGTACGCACCTTGCTTCCGTCAGATTCGGCAAGTCCGTCGAATACATAGGGTCGTTTGCGTTCGAAGGGTGTGTCGATCTCGCATCTGTCACATTGGAAGACGGCGTCACATATATCGGCAGATATGCCTTCGAGCAGTGTTTTTCACTGACTTCCATAGTCATCCCCGATTCCGTCACGAATCTCGGAAACTATGCATTCCGCTATTGCTGCAATTTACATTCGATCACCATCTCCAAGTCCCTCACGTCAATGGGAAACAATGTGTTCGATGGAACATTCTACGATGAGTCCGGAAAAACCGAACTCGATCAAACCGTTGAAAATATAGCAGGTTCCGCTTTCGACGAAGTCGACGGCAAATGGATCAAACAGGCATCTATTCCCGAAGATCCCGACAAAGTATCGGGCGAATGCGGAGAAGGCGTCGCTTACGAATTGAATCTTTCAGCGGGAGTCCTTTCCATCAGCGGTTCCGGAAAGATGAGGTCATATTCCAGTGGCAGCGCACCATGGTTCTCCCACAGAGATTCCATCAGATCCGTCGAAATCGCCGATTCCGTCACATCGATCGGCGACTTCGCATTTGAAGGATGTACAGAACTCGCCACTGTCAGCCTCGGTAAGTCCGTCAGCACCATCGGAGAGTCTGCTTTCCGGGGTTGCACATCACTCGCTTCGTACGCCGTTTCCGACGGGAACAGTAAATACGGTTCCATCGACGGTGTTCTTTTCAGCAAAGACGGGACCGTTCTGATCCAATACCCTGCGGCCAAAGAAGGAACCTTCTATGAGGTGCCTGGCACAGTCGATACAGTTGCACCTTCCGCGTTCAAAGGGTGCACTTCACTTACATCGATCTCCATCCCCGATTCCGTCGAATCTGTCGGAGCTTATGCATTCAGGGACTGCACATCTTTGAAATCTGTCGAACTGTCCGATCCCCTAACGTCTATCGGGGCGGGTACATTTTACAACTGTTCCGCACTCGTTTCTGTAGCCATTCCCTGTTCGGTCACGTCCGTCGGGAATTATGCGTTCTACGGCTGTACCTCCCTCACCACCTTGATTTTGCCCGGTGCCCTCCATTCGATCGGTTCTTACGCGTTTAGCGGCTGCACCTCCCTCACCTCCGTCTCTCTTCCCGATTCCGTCAATTCTCTCGGAACCAATGCATTCGCCGGGT
>CAVIXW010000076.1:0-9330 GCA_963646785.1 Acutalibacteraceae bacterium | reverse complement strand
AATTCCCGGTCCCATCTGCTGAATGTGTAAGTGTACCGATCCGTAGGTTCCTTGGTGGGACTCTCTCCTCCATAGTCGGGGACGGTTCCGTAGGAGAGGGTCAGCGTTTTTAGGACAACGTCACCGTTCATGAAGGTGACCGTGTAACTTCTGAGAATCTCGGTGAAGACGGCGGCGTATGTTGCGTTTCCGGTGGCCGGCCCTATCGCCGGCTCCCATCCGCTGAACACGTAAGTATACTGCGCAGTGGGTTCCTTGGTCGGTTCGGTCTTTCCTGAATATTCGGGTGTCTCCCCTTTGCGAACGGTCTGCGTATCAAGGACCAGGTCGCCGTTCACGAAATTGATGGTGAACTCCGTGACCGGCTCGGGCACGGGATCCGACACGTCGAAAACGGCATAGTATGTCGCATCCCCGGTGACATCGGCGATCTCGGGGCTCCACCCTTTGAACCTGTAGCTGTGCTCGGAGGTGGCTTCCCTGGTCGGTTCGTCTCCGGAATAAACAGGAGTGTCTCCGTAGGGAAGGGTCAGCGTTTTTAGGACAACGTCACCGTTCATGAAGGTGACCGTGTAACTCATGAGGGTCTCGGTGAAGACGGCATTATAAACAGTGTCTTCGGTGATCGCAGAGAACCCCTGATCCCATCCGTTGAATGTGTAGTAATACCGGTCCGTAGATGCCTTTGTGGGGGTCTCTCCGTAGTACTTGGGAACGGTTCCGTAGGGGACATGGGTCGTCCAGAGGATCTTGTCGCCGTTCATGAAGGTGACCGTGTAATTTCTGAGGGTTTCGGTGAATTCGGCGACATAGGTTGCGTTTCCGGTGACCTCGGCGATAGCGGGACTCCATCCGCTGAATGCGTAGGTGCACTGGTCCGTGGCCTCCCTGACGGGAGTCTCCCCTCCGTACACTGGGACGGTTCCGTAGGGGAGGGTCAGCGTTTTGAGGATCTCTCCGCCGTTCACGAAGGTGACCGTGTAACTCCTGAGGGTCTCGGCGAAAACGGCATTGTAGACGGTGTCTTCGGTGACCGCAACTAACTCGCGGTCCCATCCCACGAACCTGTAGGTATACTGGGCCGTGTCCTCCTTGGCCGGGGTCTGTCCGGTGTAAGAGGGGGCATCCCCGCAACAAACCGTCGACGTCTGAAGGATCGTGTCGCCGTTCCTGAATTCGACGGTGTAGCAACGCATTAGGACCAAGTTGATTTTGTCCATATCGCACCCTTCGAATGCGTATTCGCTGATGGCGGTGGATTCCCACCCGGTTACGCTGGTAAGGGACGTACAGTCCGAGAACACCTTGTATCCGAGACGGGGGACGGATTTTCCGAGTTCCGCAGATTCAAGAGACGAACAGTACGAGAATGCTCCGTCCCCCAGGAGAGTGACGGAATCGGGAATGGTCACGGATTTAAGAGACGAACAGCGCATAAACGCACCATTTCCGATAGATTCGACAGAGTTACCGATCGTCAGTTGGGAAAGTTTCGTACAGCCGGCAAATGCAGTGTTTCCGAGGGAGAGAACGGAATCGGGAAGGAATGCGGATGTCAGAGAGGAACAACCGCTGAATGCAGAATCCCCGATAGATGCGACAGAGTTACCGATCGTCAGTTTGGAAAGTTTCGTACAGCCAGCAAATGCAGTGTTTCCAATCGAGGTCACGGAATTGCCTATCGTCGCTTCGGAAAGTTCCGAACATTCCAAAAACGCAGAATTTCCGATCGTTCCGACGGAATCGGGAATGGTCACGGAGGTCAGGCAGACGCATCCGCTGAACGAGCCGACCGCAAGGCTCGTGACGGAATCGGGAAGGTCCGCCGAAGCAAGGGAGGTACACCCTTCGAACGCGGACTCTCCGATTGACCTAAGGCAGGTACCCTCAAAATTGATTTCATGCAGAGAAGTGCATTTGAAGAACGCAAACGGACCGATCTCGTCTATGCCGTCGCTTATGTTCACGATCAGGTCGGCAGCAGTGATGTTCCAGGGTGTGTTTTTGTAATATGATCCGCGGGCTATATCGCGACTGTAGGAATACCAGTCCCCACCCCCGGCAGTGAATGTGATGTTGGAGATCTTCGTACAGCCGGAAAATATGGGCGAATCGTTAGAGCCCACTGCATCGAAATCTATAGGAATGGTCAGATCTGTTATGTTTGTGCAGCCGAACACATCCGTCCCGAATACCGCATCGCTGCCATCGATGGTCACGGAGGTCAGAGCGGAGCACTCGGCAAACGCATTGGAACCGATGTAGGAACCGGACACGCAGATCTTCACCGAATTCAAAGAACTGCAGAAATAGAATGCGGAGTCTTCGATCTCAGTGACGGAATCGGGAATGGTCACAGAAGTCAGGGAATTGCAGAAAGCGAACGCACCTCCGCCGAGGGTCGTTACGGAATTACCCAGCTCGACGGACTTCAGGCCCAGGCATACATTGAATGCCTGTGGTCCGATAGATGTTACGGAGTCGGGAATGCTGACCGAAGCAAGGGACGTACACCATTCGAAGGCACCTTCTTCGATGGATTTGAGAGAAGTTCCCGAAAATTCGATCCCGTGCAGAGAAGTACAGTTATAGAACGCATACGGGCCGATCGTGTCGATACCGTCGCTTATGATTACGGTCAGGTCGGCAGAGGTGATGCTCCAGGGTGCACATTTGTAATACGATTCATCGGTAGAGGTGAAACTGTACGGATACCATTCGCCGCTTCCCCTGGTGAGCGTTATCTCCCCGATGTTGGTACATCCGTAGAAAACGGGCCAATAATTGGACACAGCGGCGTTGAGGCTTATCGGGATCGAGAGTTTTTTCAGATTGGCACAGTCGTTGAATATCGACAGCGGGAGCGAGGGGATTTCATCGGAAAAGATCATCTTCAGATCGGCCTTGGTCTGGAACCAAGGAGCGAATCCATAATACGACGGACTGTATTTGTCCGAACCGTAATCGTACCAAACTCCCGAACCTGCCGTGAAGGTTATTTCGCTGATGTCGGAGCATCCGAAAAATATCATATTATCGTCGGACCCGACGGTGTCGAGACTTATCGGAACCGACAGAGCTTTCAGGGCGGTACAGTTTTCGAATGCGGATGCGCCGAGCACCGCATCGCCGCTGTTGATGACCAATGTGTTCAGGCAGGTACAGTCGGCAAACGCGCGGTCTCCGATGGACCCTACGGACCCGGGAATGGTCACGGAGGTCAGAGAGGTACACGAGTAGAATGCCTTTTCTCCGATTGTCTCTACCGATCTACCGATGGTCAATGAAGAAATACCCGAACAGCTGTAGAACGCGAAATTCCCGATCGCGGTGACGCTGTCGGGCAGATCCACCGACGTAAGCTCGGAACATTCGCCGAATGCGTAATCGCCTATCGAACTGACGGAATTGCCGAGGCGCAGCTCTGAAAGTGACGAACAAAGGTCGAACGCAGATCCGCCGATCGTGGTGACGGAATCGGGTATGAACACCGAGGTCAGAGAGGAACAGCCGAGGAATGCGCCTTCTCCGATGGTCGTCACGGATTTGCCGAGCGTCACGGAATTTAATTTCGAACATCCTCCGAATGCGTATTCTTCGATGGATCTGACCGAACCGGGAATGTTTACGGATTCGAGGGAAGAACAAAAGGCGAATGCGCCGCATCCGATGATCGTCGCGGATTTGCCGATCGTCGCTGATTGCAAGGAACCGCACGATTTGAATGCAAAAGATTTGATGAGCGTTACCGAATCGGGGATCTCTACAGAGGTAAGTGCATTGCAACCCTTGAATGCGTTCTCTCCGATCTCTGTCAACGGAGCGTTGAGGGATACTTTTTCAAGATTGGAGCATCCCGAAAATACCGAATCTCCGATCGATGTGATGAATCCCTCGATCACGACCGTTTTGACGGAATCCTTACTTATCCCGGACGGAAAATCCCCGGATATGCTCCCGCTGCCCCTGATCGTAAGCGTGCCGGATTTTTCATCGAAATTCCAGGCGATCCCCTCTCCGGAGCTGCTCGAAAGCGCCAGGGGGCCGTAAGTCGTGTTCGTTCCTTCGGCAGGCCCTTCGCGATCCGCCCCAAGGGAATCGCATATCAGAACGAAGGAAAACACCAACAGCAGAATGACCGATGCTGACACCAGGACACGGTGCGCGTTGATACATACTGTCCTCGTTTTGATCGTTATCATTCGGAATCCCCCGGTTGCCGCAACTATCTTTAAACGGTTTAACACCGAACTGACGTTATATATTACATGCGTAGACGACACACAGACACTTTCGGAAAGAAGAGGCCGCCTGCCCCGAATCCGATAAATCTGCCATATTACCTCATAACCCAGTCTCAGGATCTGTAAAAAGCGATCCCGAAGGCGTAACTCCTGCACATAACCGGCTTCGGGGACCTGTTTCGGAATCCTCCTTTCAGTCGGAATGCTGTCCGGCATACATTCGTGCAAAAAAAATTGTAGAAACAGCCTTTGAGATCTCCTTTCATGACCCGGCCGGATCATTAATCAGACCTACTATAAACGATATCTGGCACATCGTATTCTGACATGACCGCATTTTAGAATCCGTAGAGGTCGGGGTCGGCGGTCGAGAGACGGCCGGCTTATTGTATACAGCCCAACTTTGCCCTGAATTATATATAGTCTCAAAGAGTATTCAGGATGAATATGGTGTTGTGGTGTGCATTGCCGCTTCTACGTTCGAAGTCCGATGCGCCGAATGACACGCAACAGAAAGGTGGTGACAAATGTACAGGAAGATTGAGTCCGGAAGTTCGATCGGGTTCGGAACCGTTTTGACGATCCTGGCTGTTCTCGCGTCCGTTATGACCGTGATGTTTCTGCTCCATGCGGAAACCGACGAATCTTCGGCGAAGATCATCGACAGTGACCGGTGCGGAGATAATGTCACATACACCTATTCTTCCGACGGCACACTGGCGATCTCCGGAACGGGCGTTATGTACGACTATTCCGATGGGAACGCGCCGTGGCTCCTGTACCGCCACTGTATCACGAAGATATCGATCGGGGACGGTGTCACTTCTCTCGGAAAAAGCGCGTTTTACGACTGTACCAACCTTAGGGAACTTACCATTCCCATAACCCTCAACAGCGTTGTGTACGACGGATCCCCCGCGTTCTCGGGCTGCTCCAATATCGAAAAGGTCAACTTCACCTTCGGAACCGACGGATGCGGATACGGTTATGATGCGGATTCCAACATGAACCCCTGGTACAAGAACACCCCCTGGTATTTCAGCAGGGATTCTCTCAGGGAAGTCAGCTTCGCCTACGGGATCAAGACGATCGGGGCAGATGCGTTCCGCGACCTGAACATAACCTCGCTTACGATCCCCGATTCCGTTGTAGGTCTCGGAAAACGCACATTCAATAACTGCGCAAAACTGACCGATGTGACCTACCCCATCAGTCTTAAGCCGTTCTATACTGCAAAACCAACACAGAGCACGGGTTGGAAAATGTTTCCTGCATTCGAGGGTTGTATGGCAATTCAGAAGGTTACGATAACCCGCGGAAACGGAGTTCCGTTCGATTATTACGATGACCAAATTATTGATGGGTACGATAGTATTAGAATTGAGGGCAAATCTTTCTATTATGACAAGGCCCCGTGGTATCAGAATCCCGATCTCGGAAAGACCATCATAATTTCGGAGAACGTCGACAGGCTGGGAGTGGCTATGTTCTGCGACCTCAACATCGTTGACATAACCATCCCGGATTATACCCTGTTCAAATATTCCTACGACGGGTTTTATAATCCAGCTATCGAGAGTATAAGGTACTGCAACACCCTTGTGAACATAAAGATCACCAAATGCACCGTTGCAGACTATGACGGCTCTTCCAATGAACGGTTGCCCTGGGGCAACGATGATGTCTCGGACATTGAAAATTTCGTCGTCGCTGAAGGCGTGACCCGTCTCCCTGTGACGCTCAAATTGCGTAATGTGGAAAATTTTGTACTTCCGAATTCACTCGTTTCCTTCGGGAAGTATACGGCGGTTCACTTGTTCTCTGACCTTAAAATAAAGCATATGACCATTCCGATAAGCCTGAATGCGGTATGGCTCGACAGCTATCCCGTATTTGGTTACTGCGAGATCGAGCAGATCACATTCACGCCCGGCGATTCGGGATATGGGTTCAATTATGCCCAGAGCAAGGGAAGCAATTGCTGGTATCAGAAAACTCCGTGGTTTTATTCCAGGGATACTCTGAAATCCGTTGTGTTCGAGGACGGTATCACCCGCATAGGTTCCAATGCACTCCGCGAATTGAACCTAACCTCCGTAGTGATCCCCGACAGCGTCGAATCCTTGGGGGAATCCGCATTCTATAACTGCGGCAGGTTGGTCAATCTTACAATCCCTATCACTCTCGACAGCTCGTCCGCTTTCGTCGGATGTAACGCGATCGACAGGCTCCGGCTGACGGCAGGAAAGACCGGGGTCGGCTTCGACTACTCCGACAACGTGCCGATCTGGTGCAGTGCGACCCGTAAACCGAGTACCGTCATACTCGACAGCGGAATCACATACGTGGGAGACCGTACGTTCGAAGGATTCACGTTCGTCGGAACGGACGGATCGGGTCTGCAGCCGACAGGAAACAACCTGGGCGGACGCACCTTCAGCGGGGCCGACGGCGTCCTGTACCAGGCCGACGGTTCACAGTCGGGGACCTCTGTTTCGACAGACAACCATCCGGCACAGGATACCGACGGAGACACAGCCGTGCAACAGTCCGACGGTACGTCCGATAGCGGTTTGATCTTGGGACTCGTTTCTGTCGGGATCTGCATTATGATCGGGATTGGCGCCTGTTTCGGAATCTGGAGACGCAGAGCCGCCTCCGGATCGAATGAAAACTGATCGGGGATCCGTTTCGGAATTGCAGATTCGCAGAAACCGAAAGAATCCGGCCGCCGTTAACTCAGTATTCCCCTCTTCCCCTTGAACAGCGCCGCGGTCCCCATAGGGCAAGTTCGCATCAACGAACTCCTTTCGGAATCGTCCGACACCCGCATCGTCATTTTGACCGAGGACCACTCAAAAATCATTTTTACCCAGACATACATAAGGCCGTAATGACAAAAATAGCACCGTCGATGCTTTCATGTGATTTTTCAAAGATAGGCGAGGAGATTTCGCGCATCGAAAAATTCGGTGCTGATTGGGTGCATCTCGATGTTATGGACGGGATGTTCGTTCCAAACCTCACTTTCGGGGCGCCGGTCATAAAATGTATCCGCCATTGCACCAAACTACCCTTCGATGCGCACCTTATGATCGAGGATCCGGCAAGATATGTGGATGATTTCGTCAATGCCGGTTGCGACTGGATCACCGTCCATCAGGAAGCGGACGGAGATATAATGGGCGCCATCGAAAAGATCAGGGACAGCGGGGTCCACGCCGGGATCACCATAAATCCCGATACGCCTGTAGAATCCATCGAACCATACCTCGACAAGGTGGACCTTGTTTTGATCATGTCCGTCAAAGCAGGTTTCGGTGGTCAGAAATTCAATCCCAACTGCATACCCAAGATCCGTCATATCCGCGAATGGGCAGAATCGCACAATCCCCGCCTGGAGATCTCCGTCGACGGCGGCATCGGCCGCGAAACGGGAAAACAGGTCGTCGAGGCGGGAGCGTCGGTCCTGGTCGCAGGCAGTTCCCTGTTCAGGCTCGATGATATGACCGAGGAGATCTCCCTCTGGAAGAACTACGGTCCGAACAGAGGATGAGCCGATGGGAGTGAATCTTTCCGACCTGGTGACGGCAAAACCTGTCGAACTGTCCGAACTCGACGGGAAAAAGGTCGCGGTCGACACATACAACATCGCATATCAGTTCATGTCCGCCATACGCCAGGCCGACGGATTCCCGCTCTGCGACAGCAAAGGCAGGACCACGTCGCACCTGTCCGGATTCCTTTACAGATCTGCGAATCTCGTGGAAGCGGGGATCGAACCGATATTCGTCTTCGACGGTAAACCCCACCCTCTGAAATCGGCCACTCTGGAAGAAAGAAACGAAAGAAGGGAGAAGGCCGCACAGGAATGGAGAGCCGCGATCGAACGCGGCGATATGCAGACCGCCCACACCAAAGCACAGCAGACCTCGAGGATGACGTCCGAGGTCCGCGATTCCGCAAAAGAACTCATAGGATACCTGGGATTTCCGACGGTCTTCGCTCCGTCCGACGGAGAACAGGAAGCGGCGTTCATGTGCAGACGCAAAAACGTCTGGGCCGCCGCTTCGCAGGATTTCGACTCGCTTCTCTTCGGCACTCCGACCCTGGTCAGAAATCTAACGCTTACCGGAAGAAGGAAGATCCCCGGCAAAGACACTTACAAAGAGATCAAAACGGAGGTCATCGACACCGAAGAATGCTTGCGGACACTGGAGATCTCCCGCGAACAGCTGGTCGACCTGTGCATGCTCATCGGCACTGATTTCAACCACGGCATCAAGGGGATCGGCCCGAAAAAAGCACTGAAGCTCATCAGGGAATGCGGAAATCTGGAAGGGGCTCTTTCGAAGATAGGCGAGTCCATCCCCGATTACCAGGAGATCAGGGAGATCTTCCTCAAAGACGAGGGGAATGCCGATTACGATACCGATTACAGGCCAATCGACAGGGAGGCCGTGATCGAGATGCTCACTTCGTATGATTTCGATGCCGGCAGGGTATCTTCGGCCTTGGACCGTATCGAGAAGGCCCGCAGAGAAGCGAAGGCGAAGAGAAGTCAGCGTTCCCTCGATGCGTGGTTCCGATGAACTTCGCGGATGCCCACATCCACCTTGCCGAACCTGACTGCCACTACCCGGACCTGGATGATGCCGAACTTCTCTTTGCCTGTGTCGCAAAACCGGACGAATGGGAGACCCAGATGTCTGTTGCCGATCGCCGTGCGATCCGTTTTTACGGTGTTCATCCCTGGTACGCGGAACAGTGGTCGGAATCAATTGAGAAAAGACTCCGGAAGATCCTGTCCGACGACCCCGATGCGCACATCGGGGAGATCGGATTGGACCGCCTCCGCCCCTTCGATCGCCAGCTGGAGGTTTTCGAAACCCAGGTGAAGATCGCATCGGACCTCGGAAGGGCGGTAAACGTGCACAATATCGGGTGCGACGGCGAAGCGGCGAAGATCCTCCGGACCTGCGGAAGCGGATGCAAAAGCATCATCCTTCATTCGTTCAGGAGCCCGGACATCTCTCCGTTTTTCGGACTGAATTGC
Source organism: Acutalibacteraceae bacterium (assembly GCA_963646785.1). GTDB lineage: Archaea > Thermoplasmatota > Thermoplasmata > Methanomassiliicoccales > Methanomethylophilaceae > Methanomethylophilus. Next base: position 30 of record CAVIXW010000076.1, on the reverse strand, counting down.
TATTTCTCGGTGAATCCGAGACTTCTCGAG
>CAVIXW010000075.1:0-9364 GCA_963646785.1 Acutalibacteraceae bacterium | reverse complement strand
GAAAATTCAGGTGCCCCAATGAGCAATAGTACAGCATTTTGGGAAACCATTATTTGACTATTCCGAAGAGGCGCATCTGGAGATGTTGATTCAGCATGACCAACACATTGACGCTGGAATAAATTACGTACATCAGCGTATCCTTTTATGTGTGTAACAGTCTGTCCATATAGGCACATGTCTAGAAACTCATAGTCGGTATGAAATACGAATTCGGGCATCATTCATCCAACAAACAGGGTGCTATGGATTGAGGCTGACTGTGAAGTTTCTCTCGGAGAAGGTACATTGCTCGGGTCAAAAGACAAACAACTATTGACATTATTCATCGGAATATGTGTGTTATTGAGTGTGGGTGAAATCCTATCCTCTATGCACATTTCCTATGGATATTCTTCGGAACTTAATGAAATCGATAGCGGTTTGTCCTACAAAGTCGGCGGCGGAAGTCCCGCAGAGTACAATATCGTCCTCTCGGAAAATACTTCTTCCGTTGAAAAGATCTACCTTTATTTTGATCCTGCATACGGAACACTCTATGATGATGGTGGAAGATTCATCACAAATGTATCTCATAGATTATCGGATAGGGGTTTTGCAAACGAAACGATCGATACAGTCGGATTAAAGCAGCTTCTTTCAGAGTCACCAATCGGCGTGGGGCTGGTGATGGGTTCAGGAGCGATTCCAGAGGATGTTGCCGATGGGACCTTGCTCAGATGGGTGCAATCCGGAGGGACACTGTACTGGACATTGGGCTGCATCGGCCTGTATGGTGCAAGATCGGACGGCACTGTGTTTTCCTTCGACAAATCCTGCCAATCCGATTTTCTTGGTTCTGACTGCACGTCCCTCAATAATATCGTTGCTTCAGACCATGAAACCGAATCCGGCTACACAACCGCTTTAGGCCTTACCTCCACCAACCTTTTCGGAGGATTGGTTTCGTCTGAGATCGCCGGCCCGCATATGTCGATCGGTTTTACGGAGGCGGGGATCTACGGCACCACATTGGTTTCCTGTGGTTCCGGCATGGTTGCGGTTGTATCCGGAACTCATGATGTTTATCAGAAAACAGATCTTGTTCAATTGATCTGTTCCGGTATTTCGGTAGACTCGAAATTGATCGAACACAGTGTTGTCAAAACCGGTTTAGGCAAAAATGTCGACGGCGAGATCATATTTGCCAAAACGCCTGGTCTGAAATACGTCGTTTATGTTTATACCTCGGGTATCAATCCCGCATACGGTAAAACTATGCGGGTGATCGCATGAATATAACGACTGTTCTAAAAGGACACCCCCTGATAGTTCTGACAGTATGTGGAATTTTAATAAGACTGATTTTTGCAGCTACCCTGACCCGCATCTATGATGTATCCTCATGGGGGTTCATCATAGAAGACCTGCGTGCGGGAGAAGGATTATACGACGTGGATCAGTATTTTTATACTCCGATCTGGGGCTATTTCCTGGAAATAATGCGTTGGGTAATTGATCTTCTCCCCGGCATGGAAGTTCTGGTATTGGATCCCAGTACTATTGCACCGATTCCAGACGTGACCTTCACCCTCGACGACATCCGCATACCTACCTTGATCTTTGCATTCGTGATCAAATTACCTTTGATTTTGGTTGATGTTGCGGTCTCTTATATCCTATACGTTCTTGTCAGGGAGATCGCCGCTGATGAGAAAAAAGCAATTTTTGCGTTCGGGGCATGGATGTTCATTGCGCCCGCGATATTCGTTTCAAGCGTATCCGGGATGTTCGATAATTTTGCAGCGCTGATGCTGTTGCTATCCATATTCTTCCTTCGGAAAAGGTTTTACTACATATCGGGCGCGGCACTGATGATTGGCATTATGGCCAAGATCTTCCCGGTGCTTGCAATATTTCCCATACTTGTCTACATCACATACACGGAAACAAGCCTGAAAAACAGGGCAATGGCGTATACTGAATTCCTGGGTTCCGCAGCAATTGTGGCCGGGATCATCCTATTGCCCCACCTCATCAACGGAGATATTAACGAAGTGTTCAATTTCCTAACATATCGTTTAAAAGGAAATGACACAGGCGGATTATCCGACAGCGGTCAAAAACTATTAACATTGATAGTCGGTGCGATCCTCGGAGCTTTGATAGTTCCGTGGCTCCTCAGTCGGAAAAATCAGAATGCGACCCAGAGCTTGTTAGCATCCACCACCATACTGCTCTCGTTGTTTCTCGGGTATTACTATCAACAACAGTACCTCATCGAAGTGCTTCCGTTGCTGATCTTGACCTGTATCGTATATCAGGTTCGGATCGGCAAATTGTTGATCGTTTTAGCAACATTGTTCGTGATACTTAATTTGGGCGAAATACCTACAATGCTGCTTCCGTTGGCAGAATGTACAAATTTGATCTCCATAACTACAATCGTAAACATCGACCATTACCTTAATATCGACCCTGCCGGTGCCTGGGTAACTCGGTATCTCATACCTTACGCAGACGCTGCCATGCATTACGTACTTTTCATAATGGCCCTGATCATTCTGATACAATCGATTCCGAAATTAAATGAGTGGTGCGAAAAAATAATAAAAATAACAAAAAAGAAATTGAAGCTTGGGGTGTGACTCATAACTTCTTGGTGCTGTCCACCCTTTCCCAACAGGCCATTGCGTCTTTGTTCTCTTTAACATGTTTGATTGCAACTTTACGGCAGTATTTTTCAAGACGCACCGTGCTTATTATTCTGAATGGGTGAAACCCGAGGGCCCAGGCACTCTTCAAAAAGGATTTCCACAGCAGATAACGGTTCCAGGTCGGGATGTCATAATCATATAGATTTTTCATATTGACCTCGCCGATGTTGACCCTTATTCTCTGCTTCATGAAGTCTTCCTTTGTTTCGGGACCGCGATTGTATATGATGCACCTGGGGACGTAAAGACAGATGTAACCGGATTCTTCCAGGCGCATACGCAAGGTATCTTCGTCGGATTGCTGGTCGGTCCTGAGGCGGGTTCCGATATCTCTGAATGCGATGATCTCTCCGATCTTGGGAAAGATCAAAGCAAGATTATGATGCATCAGCCACATCATATTCACCGCATAGCCGATCTTATCTTTGGGACTGTTGACAGGAATAGGCCTTCCGCCAGTGATTCCGACGGTATTATCAACGAAGGGCAAGACCAGCTGTTCCAAAGAATCATCCGTGGCAAAAACATTGTCCGCATTCAGCATCACAACGATTTCGGTAGATTTGGCATCGAGATATGTGTTGATGGCTGAATTTTTACCTTCTCTTTCTTCTTGAACGATCAATTTGAGTATGGGGTATTCTTTCATTAGATCTTGAACGACTGCCGTCGTGTTGTCCGTGCAACCGCTGGCAACGACAATCACTTCTCTGACCGATACCTCGTTTAGGGTCTGATTGAAGATGGAACGGATAGATTTGGCTATCGTCTGTTCTTCATTGTATGCACAGATGCCTATGGCGATTTCTAACATAGGGGCCCCTACACGGAATGACAATAGGCTCTAGTATATGTCCTTAACCTCGTCGAACGTGAAAACAGCACTGCATTCGACGGAGTCTTGATGATGAATATACGCATCAGTCCCGCCGTCCCTCATCTGGGTGGCATAAAGGTGGGCGATGCACCGCTGGAAGCCCCGTCTATTGGAATAGCGATTTTAATGGAGTAGGGAATGGCCGCAAACTCGGTAATTAGGGCAGATTTTAATGGAACTGTGCCGTACCGACCTGTATCCCCCGACATTACGGCGGTATGCCGACAAACGGTATGAAATCAATGTCCGATCAATCGAATATGGTCTTCAATGCCGACCTCAGATCAGATTCGGAATAATTCTTTGCGATATAGGTTCTCTCGAGATCGGATCTACTGTGTGCATAATCAGGATCTTTCATGATCCGGAAGATCTCATTCACAAAATCAGTCGGATCATCGAATACAGAAAAATCGGGAATATCGATTCCTTCAAGACCGTTGGAAGTGGAGACCACGGGGATTCCGAAATCCATGGCATCCAGCAAAGGTCCGACGACGCCGGAACTTATGCGGTATGGCGCAACATACGCGGAGTGCGATAAAAACGCCTCTGCCATATGATCAGTATCGCAGGGCCCTTCGAAGATCACATCCTCGGCAGACAGCGAACGGAGATCTTCGTTCGCCGCATCACCGTAAATATGGAAGGCCGCCCCCGGGCATTTTACTCTCAGGATCGGCATTATGCTCTTGATAAAATACTCCACAGCATCGACATTCGGCCTATGTCCCAGATATCCGGAGAACATCAATGAACACCCTTTCGGGTCCCGGACATGATGACGAGAAGGATATCCGATAAAAGGGATCCGATACGTCTTCGTGGCGCTGTTTGAATGCACATATTCCATGTCCGCATCGCTGACGGTTATACAATCGTCCGCGAGGTCCATCAGAACGGGGTTGCGGCGTTTCACGGCGGCCAATGAAAGCAGAGTGTGAGAATCGTTGGTCCGCCCGTATTCACGTTCCAGACCCAATAACGGATTGTTGCGCAGATAGTAATGTATCCTCGCACGGAAATGTTTGGCGACATATTCCATCGAACGGTTGGCGATGGTATAACCCATGATCACTACATGTTCAAAATCCTTCTTGTGATCATGAAGCAGCTGTTTCCACCCGTCTCTGTATTCGATGCCCGAATAAATCTCCACTCCGAGGTCCTCCAAAGGAACGGCATGATTGGGATCATAATGCTTGTCTCCGATCGCCAATTTCACATTGTATCCCAGATCTGTCAGAATCTGAAGATATCTGAAGATCATCCTGGATCCGGAATGATATTCCCTGGAAGGAAGACGGGCCGTCACCACCAAGATTGTCTTTCTTTCGACCGAACGGTCACGGGCATGAAAGATGTCCCTGGTGGGAAGGTTATGCATTCTGAGCTGATCCCCCCATTTCTCGCGGAATTTGACTATGTTGGCCTCCTGATGGGGGTTCAGTACGGCATTGGCCGACTTCCCGTGGGTCATACCTTCAAAATGTATAACCTCGGAACGCGGCTGATACATCACCCGGTATCCCAGATGCCTGACCGCCATGCAGAGATCGCTGTCCTCACAGTATGCGGGCGCATACCGTTCGTCAAAACCTCCCAGCTGTTCGAACAGATCTTTTCTCACCAACAAGGAGGCCCCGGAAACATAATCGACATCCTTCAGGTAATTGAATTCGGGCCGATTGGGGTTCTCTCCTTTCCCGTAGTTGCGGGAGGTACCGTCGGACCATATTATGCACCCCGCCTCCTGGAGAGCACCGTCCGCATAGATCAATTTGGAACCGACGATCCCCACATCATCGGAAGAATCCATAATGTCCACCATAGGTCTGAGCCAGTTCTTACACACGATCGTATCGTTGTTCAGAAAAAGAAGGTATTTTCCGCGGGCATACTTAGATGCGTTATTGCAGTTCCGAAGGAATCCCTTGTTTACGTCGGTTTTCACGACCCCGAGGTTGGCGACCCGATCACCGATGCTTTTGGTGTCATCGGTGGAGTTATCGTCGCCGAGGATGACCTCGTACGGCACCTCCGAAGTATTGTGGATTACCGATTCTATACAGGATAATGTGAACGGACACTGGTTATATACGGGAATTATGATCGAAACCGTGATGTCCCCGAAGACCGGCAAGGTCATATGATTCGGAACCTCTCCGATCTCGGAGATATAGCATTCCCTGTTCTCGGCCCGCTGGCGGTCCGCCATATAATTGGACAGAACATGCCTGGCGGTCTGCATGGCGGCCTTGAAACCGCTGTAGTGAGCCACGCTCATGAACATCTTGATATTGTTCATGCTCACAGCGGAAAAAACCTTCAACGGATGCCTCAGCACCGTACTCGCAATCGAATTCTTCTTTGAGCCGTCGCCTGCAACCATTACGGTTCGGGGAAAGATTGGAGTATTAAAGAATCTCGCATGATCGCTCCAGCTCGCGAATGAAGCGGTGCACGGCATCCTTCCAGTCCGGAAGTTCCGAAAATCCTGCTTTTTTCAAAGATCCGGTATCAAGACGGCTGTTCAGCGGACGTGCCGCCTTCATCGGATATTCCGCAGAAGATATCGGAACCACGTTCATTTTGAGTCCGGCCGCTTTGAAAGTCTCGACAGCGACATCGTACCAGGAGCATACGCCGCCGTTATGTGCATGATATATCCCGTATTTTCCGCTGACGACCATTTCGCACAGAAGCGGTGCAAGATCGTATGTGTAGGTGGGCGATCCGTACTGGTCCGAAACGACGCGGACCGTGTCATATTTCCTGGAAAGATCGATCATCGTCTTGAGGAAATTCTTTCCGTTGGACCCGAAGACCCAGGAGATACGGACGATGTAGTGCTTGGAATATTTCCGGACAATTTCTTCTCCGTCGCGTTTGCTCAGACCGTAGGCATTGATCGGATCGGTGGGATCGTCGACCTTCCAGAACTGCTCCCCCTTTCCGTTGAAGACATAATCCGTACTGACGTACAGGATCGGTATGTTCAGTTCTCCGCAGGCTTCGGCGAGATTCTCCGTTCCGCCCACGTTGACGGCTCTGCATTCCTCTTCCTCATCCTCCGCCGCATCCACCGCGGTCCATGCCGCACAATGAATGACCGCGTCGGGACAATGCTCCGTGAAATAAGCTTTGACCGAGGATTGGTCGCATATATCCAACTCCGCATGCGTGGGAGAAAGGATGTTCCAACCCTTGGCGGAAGCGAACAGCGAAACATCGTGTCCCAGCTGCCCCGAACCGCCGGTCACCAGCAGCTTCATATGAACTCTACCTTCCCGTTGGACTGCAGATAGCTGCCGTCGATGATGCGGTCGCACCAGGAACGGTTGTTCAGATACCAGTCGATCGTCCTGACGATCCCGTCCCGGAACTTTGTTTCGGGAAGCCAACCGAGATCGTGATGGATCTTGGCGGGATCGATGGCGTATCTGCGGTCGTGACCTTTGCGGTCGGTGACGTACGTAATGAGATCCTCGGGCTTTCCGAGCTTCTGCAGGATCAATTTGACAATATCGATATTGTGCATCTCGTTGTGTCCGCCGACGTTGTATATCTGGCCTTCACGGCCCTTCTCCAGGATCAGATCGATGGCACGGCAATGGTCTTCGACATAGAGCCAGTCCCGGACGTTCATTCCGTCCCCGTAGACGGGAAGGGGTTCGTTGCGAAGGGCTTTGGAGATCATCAGCGGAATGAGCTTCTCCGGGAACTGATAAGATCCGTAATTATTGGAACAGCGGGAGATCGTCACCGGCAGCCCGTAGGTACGGTGATATGCCATGGCCAGAAGATCCGCTCCGGCTTTGGAGGAGGAATACGGACTGGAGGTATGCAGCGGCGTGTCCTCGGTGAAGAACAGATCGGGACGGTCGATCGGCAGATCGCCGTAGACCTCGTCGGTGGACACCTGGTGGAATCTCTCCACACCCTGTTTTATAGAGGCATCCATCAGGACGGAGGTTCCGATTATGTTGGTCTCCAGAAAGATCTGGGGATCTTTGATCGAACGGTCGACATGGGATTCGGCAGCGAAATTGACGACCACGTCCGGAGAATACTTCCCGAACACGCGGGAAACCTGTTCCTTGTTGCGAATGTCCGCCCTTACAAAAATAAAATCGGGATCGTCCTTCAGCGGAGCCAGGGTCTCGATGTTGCCCGCATAGGTCAGCGAATCCATGCAGACCATTCTGCACCCCGGATGGGAATCCAGCATGCGGTACAGGAAATTGGAGCCGATGAATCCCGCCCCGCCGGTGACCAGATACGTCCTCATCTGAGCACCAGGTCCCCGAACGCAGGATGTTTACGGTCCTTATCGCTAAGATTGACCTCACCTTTGTACGGCCAATCGATCGCCAGGTCCGGATCGTTCCAGCTGATGCCTCCTTCGTCGTCCGGATGATAGAAGTCGTCACATTTGTAACAGAAAACGGCGGTCTCGCTCATCACCACAAACCCGTGGGCGAATCCGCGGGGGATGAGAAACTGCTTCATGTTCTCGCCAGAAAGCAGTACTCCGTACCACCTGCCGAAGGTCGGACTTCCTTTGCGGAGGTCCACGGCCACGTCGTAAACCTCTCCCTGCAGCACCCTGACGAGTTTGGCCTGAGGGTGGTTGATCTGATAATGAAGACCTCTCAGAACGCCTTTCGTGGACATGGACTGGTTGTCCTGAACGAAATCATAATACAGACCTGCCTCCTTGAAATCGTTCTTGTTGTAGGTTTCGGTGAAATAACCGCGAGAATCTCCGAACACCTTGGGTTCGATCACTTTCAGACCTTCGATGCCGGTATCTGTGATCGTGATTTTCATACAGACCTCTCCGATAGCGATTTCAGATACTCTCCGTAAGAGTTCTTTGAATATTTCTCGGCCGCCTTCTGCAGGGTTTCCTTGGTTATCCAGCCCTCGGCATAGGCGATGGCTTCGGGAGAACAGATCGATCCTCCGTGATGAAGGGTGAGGTCCTGAACGTATTTTGCCGCATCCATGAGGCTGTCGAATGTTCCGGTGTCCCACCATTTGAAACCGTTCTTGAGAAGCTGGACCTTCAGACGCTTTTCCTTGAGATAGATGTTGTTGAGATCTGTGATCTCCAGTTCCCCGCGGGCAGAGGGTTTCAGAGCGGATGCATTATCGCTCACATCTCCGGGGCAGAAGTACAATCCTGTCACGGCATAGTCCGATCTGGGTTCTTTGGGTTTTTCGACAATACTTACAACATTGCCCTTTTCATCGAATTCCACGACACCGAAACGCTGGGGGTCGGAAACTTCCAATCCGAAAACGGTCGCTGTTCCGTCTTTGGCATCGGCCATGGCCTGTTTGAGAAGTGCACCGAACCCGTCACCGTAGAAGATGTTGTCCCCCAGGACCATTGCACATGCCTGGCCGTTGATGAAATCCCTGGCGATGAGGAACGCCTGTGCGAGACCACCGGGGAAGGGCTGCACGGCGTAGGTCAGCCTCACTCCGAAATCGGTACCGTCCCCGAGGAGACGAACGAAATTTCCTATATCGTTCGGAGTGGATATTATTAAAATATCCCGAATTCCGGCGGTCATAAGGGTGGCTATAGGATAATACACCATCGGTTTGTCATAAACAGGGAGCATCTGTTTCGAATTCGATATGGTCAACGGGTAAAGCCGGGTTCCAGAACCTCCGGCCAACACAATTCCCTTCATACAGACAGATAACAATCAGTATTTAATATAGCCTTAGATGAACATCGATTTAGCATTAGACGGGTAAAAACAGGGATTTCCTG
>CAVIXW010000074.1:0-9365 GCA_963646785.1 Acutalibacteraceae bacterium | reverse complement strand
GGTCAAGTACGGAGAAACCCCCGTGTATGCCGGAGTTACTCCCACCAAGGCCGATTCTGAAACGTACACCTATCTCTTCGCAGGTTGGAACCCCAAGGTTGTTTCCGTCGTCGGTGCTGCCACTTACAACGCTATCTTCGTCGAGTATGCCAAGGAAGTGAAGGAAGCTGTCATCGAGGCCGAGACCGATGATAGTGCCAGCATCACCAAGGATGCGATGGATAAGATCAATTCCGATCTGAACAACGGAACCATCGATTCAGTGGCTGTCAAACTGAACAACGGAACCATCTCCTTCAGTAAAGAGGCCGCCTCGAAGATCCAGGACAGTTATATGATCTCCATAGTCCGCGAAGAATCGCCCGTTCTTCCTGATGCGGCAGTTTCAAAGGTCGGCGACCGTCCTGTCTACGAGATCCTTGTCGTTTCCAACGGAGGCGAGATCCACGAGTTCGACGGTATCATTACGGTCTCTGTGAAGTACGAACTCAGAGAAGGTGAGGAGGCCAAGAACATCTACATCCTTTACATCAAGGATGACGGCACTCTCACATCCGTTGATGCGAGGTATGCCGACGGATACGTAACCTTCACCACCGATCACCTTTCGCTCTACGCCGTTGCGTTCAAGGAAGTCAACACCATCACTTTGGCCGCGATCCTCGGTATCATCACGGCCGTTGTGGTCGCCGTTGCTGCCGGCGTATACTGTCTGAAGTACACCAGGCGTGACTGATAAAACCCTTAGATCCCCGAAAGGGGATCCCAAACACCTTTCCTATTTTATCGCTATTAACGATGAATTTACGTCCGTGTCACTGATTAGCACGGATTTGTACGTTTATGGACACGCTAAATATTTATCAATCTCGAAAATTAGGGTATTCAGAGCCGGAAATACGGCATTAGAGGAATACCATGGATGGTAAACAGGTTCGTCTTGAAAGAATCATGGACAGGAAGACCGGTCGTGCGGTTCTTGTCCCTATGGACCACGGAATTTCGAACGGTCCCCTTGACGGTCTTATTGACATGAGGGCTACCGTTGACGCCGTAACCAACGGCGGAGCCACGGGCGTGATCATGCACAAAGGTCTCATCAGATACTCCTACCGCGGATCCGGAAAAGACGTGGGACTTATCATGCACCTTTCCGCATCTACCGATGTCGGGCCCACAGTCAACCACAAGGTCAACATCACCACGGTTCAGGAAGCTATCAAATACGGTGCCGACGCCATCTCGATCCAGATCAACTTCGGCGACGAATACGAGCCCGAGATGCTCGAATCCGCCGGCCAGGTAGCCAGAGAGTGCAACGAATGGGGAATGCCCCTGATCATCATGGCCTACCCCCGCGGACACGACGTGAATTCCTTCGACGCAGACAACATCGCCCATGTTGCCCGCGCATCCGCGGAGATCGGAGCGGACCTGGTCAAATGCTCCTACACGGGGGATATCGATTCTTTCAGAAAGGTCACCCGCGGTGCTCTTGCCCCGGTCCTTATCGCCGGGGGACCCAAGATGGACACGGACCTCGATGTCCTCAACATGGTCTACGATTCGATCCAGGCCGGCGGAATGGGGGTTTCGATGGGAAGGAACGTCTTCCAGAACAAGAACGTCGAAGGCATAACCAAGGCCATCTCGAAAATAGTCCTCGAAGACTACACCGTCGAAGAAGCGGTCAAGTTCCTTACGATGTGATACTCATGGATACCAAGAAGATCTTCGTTCGCGCCGACCTCCCCGGCGACAGGGACGACAGGAAGGACCTGATCACCAACGGACTTGAATCAGGTATCGTCCGCTTCATCCTCCGCAAGGGCGATGAAGAATTCGAATCGCTGGGAAAGATGGAAGAGATAATCTACCTCGACGGCGGAAGTCCTGTCGATAAAACCGTAGCTTTCGAATCCATCGACACTCCCGAGGCTCAGAACAAGGTTCTGGGCCTTGTCGGAAAGAAGAAGACGGTCATCGTCGACACCACCGATTGGACGATCATCCCTCTCGAGAACATGATCGCCAAGTTCAGACTTGCCGGTACCGAGGTCCTCGCCGTCGCAAGGAAGAGGGAGGAGGCCCAGCTGTATCTGACCACCATGGAGAAAGGCGTCGACGGAGTGGTCATCGAGACCGACGATCCCCTGGAGATCGGCAAGTTCAGGGATGTCCTCACGGTCAGCGAACCCGTCCCTCTTTCCGAGATCGAGGTCGTTTCCATCGAACCCGTCGAAATGGGCGACAGGGTCTGCGTCGACACCTGCTGCCTGATGGATCCCGGCGAGGGAATGCTCTGCGGCTCGTATTCCAACTGCCTCTTCCTCGTTCAGAGCGAAAGTGAGGCCAACGGATATGTCGCAACCCGTCCTTTCAGAGTGAATGCCGGTGCGGTGCATATGTACTGCATGGTCCCCGGCGGAGGTACCAGATATCTCTCCGAGATCTCCGCAGGCGATCCCGTCCTCGTATGCGACAAGGCGGGAAACACCCGTACCGCCAGCGTCGGAAGGTGCAAGGTCGAGGTCAGGCCTCTCCTCATGGTCACCGCCACCGACGGGAAGAAGGAATACAACGTGATCCTTCAGAATGCCGAGACCATCAAGGCCGTCACTCCGAACGGTGCCGAATCCGTCACCAGGCTCAAAAAAGGCGACAAAGTGCTTGCGCACATCGCTTCGGGCGGAAGGCACTTCGGCATGAAGGTCGATGAGACTATCACGGAGAAGTGACCCATGCGTGTCTGCGCTTCGTACGGGTCCGTTCCGGAAGCACCGGCGGACGCCGACATGCATGAGATCAGACTCGACGTCTTCGGATCCGTTCCGTCCTTTGCCGACGAAAACTCCGTCGTTACCCTTGCGGGAAAGGACATCTCGCTCGTCCCGAAGGATTACCCGGGACTCGTCGACGTCGGAGATTCCGACGCGGATATACCTTTCCGCAAGATCCGTTCCGTTCACGATTTCGATGCGACCCCTTCCCTCGGGGCCCTGGAACGCATCATGAACGCGGGGAATCAGGAGCTTTCCAAATGCGCCTGCATGGTACGTTCCTTCGACGACCTTCACACCATATTCCGTGCTTCCGCTTCCGCGAAAAGGAAGCATCTCCTGCTGGGGATGGGCGAACTTGGAACTGTCACCCGCATCCGTCAGACCCTTCTCGGAAACGAGTTTTCATTCGGATATGTGGGAAGCAGGACCGCCGAGGGACAGCTTTCTGCGGAAGAGATGAGGTCGCTGGGCGACGATTGCAGGATCGTAGGTCTGATCGGCCATCCCCTGGGGCATTCTCTTTCCCCCCGGATGCAGCAGGCGGCAATGCGTTCCGCAGGCCTTAACGGAATCTATCTGAGATTCGATTCGCCCGATCTTACCCACGTGGAGGACGTCATCCGCGAATACGATATCGCGGGTGCCAACGTGACCATCCCCTACAAACAGGCGATCGGAGGCCACCTCGATTCGGTCGAAGGTGCCGCCGACTCCATCGGCGCCGTCAATACCATAATCAACAACGGCGGCAGACTGGTCGGGACCAATACCGATCACGCAGGCGTGACCTATGCTTTCGACAGGGCCGGCCGCAGGCTGTCCGAATGTTCCGAAGTGCTCGTGTTCGGCACGGGCGGTGCCGCCCGTGCCGCCGTCTATGCCGCGCACAAAGCAGGCTGCGATGTTTCGGTTCTCGGAAGAACTCCCGAAAAGGTCGCCGAACTCTGCACCGAGATGGAATGTCATATTGCTTTTGACAGGTCGGTCGGAAAGTACGACGCCCTGATCAACTGCACCCCGATAGGGATGTACGAAGATTCAGAGTATATGTTCGATCTGTCCGAATTGAAAGGACATACGGTGGTCATGGACATGGTGTACAACCGCAAGACCCAACTGGTCGAAGCCGCCGAGAAAGCCGGCTGCCCAGTTGCTTCCGGAAAGGACATGCTCGTGGGACAGGGGGCACTTTCGTTCGAGAAATGGTTCGGCATCTCCCCGGATACCGAGGTCATGCGGAAGTCGATCCAATGAGCGGTATCGGCGTATCCTTCGGTTGCATATCCGTGATAAACGGCATCGTCAACGGAATGGCCGCCGTCATCGGCATCGGTCTGAAGACCGAAGCGGAGTTCGCCGAAGGCGGTTCCGGACAGATCGTAGAAATAATAGGTGCCGAAAGTACCGACGATCTTCTCGCCCGGATCTGCGTCAGGCGCACCCTCGAGCGCATCGGTATCGATCCGGATACGGAGTATCATCTTACGGTCCGGTCCGAGATCCCTCCGTCCCGCGGCCTCAAAAGTTCGTCCTCGGTATGTAACGCCGTCGTGAAGGCGGTGGCCGACAATTACGGTTCGGATATGCCCGTCATCGATGCGGTCCACCTGGGGGTGGAATGCGCCAGAGAGGCAAAGGTCACCATAACCGGCTCTTTCGACGATGCCTGCGGATGCGAATTCGGCGGATTGATCTACACCGACAACACCAAGGATGAGATCCTGCGGCGGGAATCTTTCGGGAAATACGATGTGATCCTCTGCATTCCCGACAACATCAAAAGAAAGGTCTCTCATGAGGCCTACCGCGCGGTATCCGACCGCATGTGCCGGATACAAAAGATCGCGGAGACCGATCCGCTGAAGGCGCTCACTTTAAACGGAAGACTGATCGCAGAGGTCACCGGCACTTCCGCCGAGGCGATCGACCTCGCACTGGATGCCGGTGCCCTTGCGGCCGGCGTTTCGGGCACCGGGCCCGCCATCGCCGTCCTTGCCGAGCCGGGAAAAGGCGCCGGAATAGCTGCCAAACTGCCTTTCAAGACCATACTCACGGAGACCAGATAATGTCCGACATCATATTCTGTGGCGGAGAGCTCGAAGGAACCGTTTCTCCCCCGCCTTCCAAAAGCCATACCCACAGGGCGATAATCCTTTCGGCATTGTCCGAAGGCAGATGTACCGTCAGCAATCCTCTGCTTTCGTTCGACACCCGCGCCACCATGGATGCCGTCCGCACCATGGGTGCGGAAGTGACCGAGAAAGAAGGCGTGCTGGAGATCTTCTGTCCGAAGGTCCACGCCCCCGACCGCACGATCGACGTCCTGAATTCCGGCACCACCATGCGCCTGATGACAGGGATATCCTCGCTTTTCGACAGAGAGGTCACTCTCACGGGGGACGACTCGATAAAGAAGAGGCCCATGGGACCTCTCCTGGATTCGCTTTCGGCGGCCGGCGTGAAATGCAGGTCCGCCGACGGAAAGCCTCCGGTCACCGTATGCGGACCGATCGCCGAAGGAGAGCTTGCCATCAGCGGCGACGTATCCTCCCAGTTCGTATCTTCTCTGATCATGTCCTCGCCTCTGACCGGTCGCAGGACCGCGGTCAGGGTCGACGGAAAGATGGTCTCCAAGCCTTATGTGGACATCACCACGGCCATGATGAGAAGATTCGGGGTCTCCGTGACCTCCGAGTACCACGGCGGGGACGATATGGAGCAGTATCGTTACTTCTTTGCGGAACCCCAGCATTATGTGCCTACCGATTACAAGGTCCCGGCGGACTTCTCTTCCGCGGCATTCCCCCTGGTCGCCGGAGGCCTCGCAGGCCGTATTTCCGCCCGGGGGATGGACCTCGACGACCCCCAGGGCGACAAGAAGATCCTGGATATCCTGAAGAGTGCGGGCTGCTCGGTCGAATTCGGCGACGGCACCGTCACCTGCCGCAGGGACGGCCCTCTCAGAGCGGTCGACGTCGATCTCGCCGACATCCCGGACCTGTTCCCCGTGGTGGCGGTCCTGCTGTCGGTGGCAAAGGGCACCAGCAGACTTTACGGCGCACCCCATCTGAGATTCAAGGAATCCGACCGCATCGCGCTTACGGAGAAGATGCTCCGCACGCTCGGTGCCGACATCAGGGGAACTTCCGACGGATGCATCATCAACGGGGTCGGAAGACTCCGCGGCGGAAGGGTCGAGCATTGCGGGGACCACCGGATGTTCATGGCCGCCGCCGTCGCGTCCCTTGTTTCCGACGGACCCGTCGTCATGGAGGACGACGGCTGCTGGAACGTCTCCTATCCGGGATTCCTCGAGCAGATGGGTTCCGTCGGACTCGGGTACCGGCGCTGACCGCGGTATGATTTCTTTATACCACATGTCCATTCGGTGAACATGACGTTCACCGAGGACACCTGGTTCTGGTATCTTTTGACCGAGGCATACGACGGGCACATCGAAGGTTCGGGTGTCAGGGAGATCTACACCATCACCCGCGTTCATTCGAATGCGGTCGATGTCAGGAAGGAGGTTCCGGGCCTGAAAGAACCCGAGATCCTTCACACGATGATGTCCTACGGGTCCTGCATCTTCGATCTTTCCAGGCTTGCGGTCATGGGTCAGGAGACCATCGACACCTGCTTGGGAAAAGTGAAATGCGATCTTCTCAAATTCGTCGGCGGAAACGAAGAGATCACCGCATACGTGGACAAGAAGAACATAGTCTACAGATACGCCGAGCAGATCAAAAGGGCGGACGGAAAACTCCACACCTACGCGCGGGAGCTGGTGGCTATCGGACTTTGATCAAAGTCTGATAAGAAGGAAGTACGTTTCGTTGTCTCCGGAATCCTCGATGTTCTCTCTGACGAGACTCAGCCCGTAATGCTCCCCCGCAGACATCCTGCAGATGACCCCGCAGTCGTCGGGCAGTTCTCCTTCGGACAGCATCTCGGCCGCATATGCGGTATCGGAGCAGTCGCTCAGAACAGCATCGGGATAAAGCTCGGAAAGAGTGTTTTTGCATTGACCCAGAGCCTGGATGTGCGAACAGATCCCGTTGATCTTCGAATCTGCGGACCTGGCAAAAAGACAGTGGTGGATGTGTTCCGAACCTTCCAGCACTTTGGTGTACGGAACGTCGGCGAGGGACTCGGCCGTTTCCAGAACTTCGCCTGCGGAGGAGTTCCTGACCGCCAAAACGGCAAAATCGATCTTATGTTCCTTCAGTGCGGCAACGGTGTCCTTAGAGGACATGAGCGGAACCAGTTCCGCATCGTTCCAGTTCATTTCGCGGCGGAATTCGAGCGCCATCGCTTCGGTGTTCGAGTACGGGATCCCCATATAACCCAGTCTGACCTTTCCGGACATCATTTCTTTCAGACCACCCAATAGGGAAGTACTTTTTAACATTGACCGATGAAAACTGCCATCAAGCCTTGTCATTCCCGGGTTTTTCCTTAATGGCGACCTTCTTTCTCTGCCTTCCGCCAGTTTTGCGGATCTTGTTCTGGTCGATCGCCCACTGGTAGTTGTCGATCTCGTTCGGAGCCACCAGGACCAGGTCGCCTTTCTTGAATTTCATTCCCGTGCTCCAGTTGGTGAACGGGGCGAGGACGCGGTATTCGTCCGCATCCATCACGATCTCCCGGATGTTCGGTCTGCCCTTCATGGCGGAATATGTTCCGGCGAACGGTATAACCTTTCCGTCCTTCACCTCGATGACACTGGTGCATACGGCATCCAGGAAGTACCTGTCGTGGGTGACGGTCAGGATGGTGCCGGCGTATTCGTTCAGCGCCTCCTCGATGGCATGCCGCGCAGGAATATCGAGATAATTCGTGGGCTCGTCCAGGATAAGGATGTTCGTCTCGTTCAGGAGGAGGATGGTAAGCGCCACCCTGCACCTCTGGCCTCCCGAAAGAGTGGACATGGGCCTGTCCACCTCGTCGTTTCCGAGGAGGAATCTTGCAAGCAGTTTTCTCGCCTCTACTCTTCTCTCCTTTCCGATTATCTGCAGAACCTGCTCCTCCACCGTCAGCCTGAGGTCGAGATTCTCGTGCGTCTGGGAGTAATATCCGATCTTGTTCCCCGGCGCGGTCCAGAAATCGCCTTCTATCGGAATCTCTCCGAGCAGTGCTTTGATAAGAGTGGATTTCCCCTGGCCGTTGGCTCCGAAGATACCGATCTTGTCTCCTTTGTGAATATCGAGATCGATATGTTCCAGCAGAGGGTTTTCGGAACCGGGGTGACGGATCGAGCAGTCCTTGAGGATGTATACGTTCTTCCCGGATTTGCTGGCGACCTGGATCCTGACGGTGATCTCTCTGGATTCCTCGGGTTTCTCTTTAACGTCCATCTTTTCGATCATCTTCTGACGGATCTTGTGCGTGCCCATGAACCATTGATCGTGGCGCATCTTATCTGCGATGGCCTGTTGGGCACGTTTGTTCTGACTGTACCTCAGGTATTCCTTCTCCATCCGGTCGAGGTCGATCATCTTCTTCATGATGAAGTCGGAATAGTTTCCCCTGTACTCCCTGGTCTTTCCGTTCTCGATCTCCACCATCTTGGTGGCCATTTTGTCAAGGAAATACCTGTCGTGCGAGACGACGAGGAATGCGCAACGGGTCTTCAGCACATAATCCTCGAGCCACTCTATCGTGTAGATATCCAAATGGGACGTGGGCTCGTCCATGATCAGAATGTCGCATTCCTCGGCCTGAACGACTATGCGCGCAAGCATCACCTTTGCCCTTTCCCCCCCGGAAAGGGTGTCCATGTAACGGTCCATGAAAGATCTGTTCAGACCCACCTGGGTCATTGCGGATACAAGTGTTTTCTCATCACACACGTCGGTGCTTTTGAGCCTCTGTTCTAGTTCCGCATATTCGGTGGCAACGGAGTTCCAGTCAAGATCCTGTCCGGATGCCATGAGGGTATCGATCTCGTGCATGCGGCGTTTGATGTTCTCTATGTGACCGTAAGGTCTTCCCAATACTTCGCGGACGGTGAAATGTCCTCCCTCAGAGAATTGCTCCAGATATCCGATCCTTTGGGTCTGTTTCTTTATCTCGCCGGTGTCGTAGGATTCGATACCCAACAGAATCTTGATGAATGTGCTCTTTCCGGCACCGTTCAGGCCGATCAGTCCGATGGCATCGTGCTCGTTGATCTGGATGTTGGCATCTACAAGCACCTTCTTGGGTCCGTAGGACTTTGTGACAGATTCGGCTCTGAACAGCATAACGTCAAAGGGGATGTGCCAAGACAATATATCATTAACCAGTGCCGCCGCATGACGACGGAATGAGATATGGTCCCGATACCAGCATTCATAGGGTGCCGATAGTGTCTCTTTTATAGTCGGTGAGGCAATATACAAAGTATGTCAGGAGAGGGGAAGAGGTTGGAAGTACCTATCGGGGTCGACGACTTCAAAACAATCCGTCAGATGGGATTGTATTTTGTGGATAAGAGTGAACTTATTTCGGACCTTCTCGTAAACCCGACCGGCGCATATCTTTTTACAAGACCCAGACGTTTCGGAAAATCCCTCAATCTCTCCATGCTCGATGCCTTCT
>CAVIXW010000073.1:0-9919 GCA_963646785.1 Acutalibacteraceae bacterium | reverse complement strand
CTTCCCTGTGAGCAGCTCATGAAATGTAGTGTTTAAACTGCTGGTAATGTAGGATAATGAGTGCAACCGCCGGGATTCGAACCCGGGTGGCAAGCTTGGAAGGCTTGAATCCTAACCAGCTAGATTACAGTTGCAACTGAATTGAGTATCTGACGGCCATATATAATGGTTGGGTTCCTGTGACCTGTCGGACCTATTATCTGGGCATATCGTACGTTCGGAACGTTGACCTCTTCCCCGTTCCAAAATTCTTATAGAAGAATACAGATGAGGAACGCATGTCCGAAGGGGTGTTTGCAAGTGATTCCGAGGCGAAGCTTTGGAATAAGATCGAAAAGGCCGATGCCAACAAGAATCCTGAGCGCAGGCTCAAAGAGATCAAGGACATTCTTGTGGCGGTTCTCGGCTCGGACGACAAACACGATTCGAGATCGTTATGCAGGCTGATCGAAATTGTCTCGATGGAAGAAGCCCAGGGATGGAACGAAGACATTGCCGATCTTGTGTCCAAAAGCCGTCAGGGCGACTGCCACCCCACGCTCACCGCGGCCATGCGTTTTGCCTGCAAAGGATTTGTACCGGATGCCGAACACTACCTTTCCCGTCTTACCGAGGCATCCGATAAAGCGATGTACCATCTTGTGAAAGCACAGGTGGACATCGCCAACAACAAGATCCCGGATGCGGTATCGAATCTCAATCTGGCACTATGCAGCGACAGACTACTTCACGACGCATACGTCACCCTTTCCAAACTCGACCCCCGGAAAAACTGGAGTGCGCTCGAAGCCTGCGAACGTCTCTCCCGCGGACTGTCTTTCGACGAACCGGAAAACGATGCGGCCTCCGAACTTCAGCTGTACCGTATCTACAAGGAGTGGTACAACGGGAACAGGGACTCGGCCACCCGCATGCTCATCTCTTCTTCGCAGTACAAAAACAAAGATCCGGACTACTGCATCCTGTCGGCAAGGATGTCCCGCGACGAGGGGGATTGGAAATCCTGTCAGATGATGCTCGAAGAGGCCAGTCACAAGAGGCAGGAAGACGCTTCCCTGCTTTGCGAGCTGGGAAACGCATACCTCGGCGGAGGGAACTACGAACACGCCCTGTCGTGTTTCAGGAACGCCGAGGCCTTCGATCCCGCCAATCCTTCCGTGGCAAGAGGCCATATCAACGCATGTATCGCCTTGGGGAAGAACAACGAGGCCCTTCAGATAATCAGCGAATTGTTCGATTCCGAGATGGCCACCTACGAAGATTACGAGGTCTTCACCGACAAACTGCTTCAGATGGGATTCTACGCCGAGGCCGCCGACTATGCCGTCAAGATCACGTATTCCAATCCCGGTGACGCATCGGCATATATCGTCCTCAGCAAGGTCGCCATGAACGACGGCCGTTACCGCGACGGCGAGGAGTATGCCAAAAAGGGAGCTTCCGAGAACAAGAAGAACGCGGCCTCCCTGGCACAGCTGTCCACAGTGTATCTGACGTTGAGACATACCTCCAAGGCGGCATCGGTCGCAAAGAAGGCGGTGGCCGCAGACAAAAAGAACATCGATGCCCTGATGGCATTGCTGGCTGTATATCGGGAGACGGAGGAGAACACTCTCGCCATCAATACCTGTCGGACCATTCTCGAGATCGATCCGAAGAACAAGGTCGCATCCGATACACTGTACACCCTGGAACTCGCCAGCGCCCTGAGGGCGAAGGAGGGAAGCGAGGCCATGCCCGCCGTGGTCGGAGAGGAGGATTTCGTCAAACTCATCAGCTCTCTCGTCAATGACGGCGAGTACGCCGAGGTCGAGAAACTCTGCAAGGACAATAACAACAAATACGGGTCGTCCAAGGATGTGCGTTTCCTCAGGGGCAATGCGGAATATGCTCTGGGAGAGTACCTTCACGCTTCCGCGTCGTATGCCTCCGCGGCCGTTCTGATGAAGAACAACGCGGTGGTCTGGCACTGCAAGGGTCTGGCTGACGAGAAAGCAGGCGATTTCGACTCGGCCGAAGAGGCGTTCGGCAAGGCGGTCCTTCTCGACATGAACAATTCCGAATACTGGATCTCGATGGGCTGCATCAAAGAGAAGAAAGGCGATCTGGAGGCGGCAATCAAGGCGTTCAACCATGCCATCGAGCTCGATCCGCGTTCCGCTTACGCCCTTGTCCGCAAGGCGGCCATCCTGGCCTGCAAGGGCATGTATTCCGAATCCCTGGTGTTTCTGGACATGGCCGAGGCCACGGATCCGAAGAACATGAACATCCAGACCGTGAAGATGAAGGTCTGCGTAAAGGCCACGAAGTACGTGGATGCCGTCAATATCGGAAAGAGGCTGATGAAGAAGGATCCCGACGCATCCACGGTCGCGACCTATGCCCGCGCCAACATCGAACTGAACGATCTGGGTCTTGCCAAAAAGGTGCTCGACAAGGCACTTGCGCTGAACCCTGATTCGTACGATCTTCTCACTGCCTACAGGGACATGGTTGTTAAAACCGCAAACACCGACGAGATCATCAAGGTCTGCACCAAGATCCTCAAGATCAATCAGTACGACAGGACTACGAAGAAAAACCTGGCCGATGCGTTGGTGATGGCCGGACGTTGCGACGAAGCCAACATCTACTACGCTTCGATAAGGAACGAGACCGACGGCACCGAGGGTGCCGAAGATACCGAGGCGGAATCCGATCCCGAAGCCAGATTCGCCATTGCCAAATCTCTCTACGAAGCCGACAACCTCGTCAGTGCGGCAAGACTCACAGATAAGATCCTCTCTGTAGACCCAGACAATGTGGATTACGTACTTCTGAGAGCACAGATCTACCGTAAAAGCGGAGATAAGAGGGTGGCGGACCTGTTCCTCAGCCAGTATCTTGAGAGGAACCCGTCCAACGGATTCCTCTACGAATCCATCGGAGATATGAGGGCCGAAGACGGGGACTACAAAGGCGCGTCCGCATCATACGCCAGTGCTATCTCCAGCGGCATGAAGAATCCCGGGATATACGTGAAGCTCGGAACAGTGCAGGAGAAACTCGGAGGTTATGCGAACGCGGTCAAAAGCTTCAACACCGCGGTCATGCTCGACCCCCACGATGCCGATGCCAACCGCAATCTGGCATATTCCCAATTGCGTACCAAGGATTTCGATGCGGCATTGCGCTCGGTCCAGGCTTCGATCGCCGTGGAACCGACGAGGGAGGCGTATGCGATCCTGGCGATGGTATGCCAGGCGAAGAAGGACCGCGACGGCGTCCGCGAGGCATACCACGGATTCCTCAGATTCGACAACGTGGGCGACGAATGGACCAATTCGATCATCTCCGCCCTCAACAGTGTGGGGCTCAGGACCGAGGCCACCCTTCTCGGAAGCCGTGCGGGTGCCGAGACCGCGAACGACAACGAGGTCTCTTCCGAGATCAAACGCTGCGCCGAGCGCATCCTCCGCAGGGCATATACGAGAGGCGTGGAGCCTACAGACCCGGGGATCGCGGAGATGTCGGAGAACGACGAGAACATGGTGCAGAACGCACTTGCCTATATCTCCGAGATAAAGGACTACGGAAGCGTCATCTACGGCACGCCCGAGACCGACCGTCTCGAAAACCTGTCCCTTCAGATAGTCCAGCGCGCCAAGAACAAATCCCTCTCCGATCTCGACATCGAGACCGCCTATGTTGCCGGCGGCGCACGGGACGTCGACGAGGCTTTGCTGCTGATCTCCTATGTCCGTTCGGCACTGGTATCCAAACTTCCGCGTGAGATTCCGGAAAAGCTGGTGGAGATCGGAAAGAAGACCCCCGAGAACAAAAGCATCACCGAGGTCATGCTGGACAACCGCATCGGCGTGTTCTCCGCGCGTATGGTCCTTGCCAGTATCGGCGACTGAACTCCTGTACGGCCTCGGACATTCTCTGGGGCGGTACATCGGCCGAGGCGGCCGGGAGAGTTCACGATTGTTCAAAGTTGTTTCATTGACGTGCAATTTTGTCTGATGTCGGACAACGTATTTCTATTAGTGTAATATCGAATCCACGTTCATTATATAGGACTCAAAGATGTGTTTTAATCCCGATGGCAAAGAGTTATTTGGTTCTCGAAGACGGGACCGTTTATGAAGGCGAGCCCTTCGGTCACCGGTCTGATGCATTCGGAGAAGTTGTTTTTGCGACCGGGATGTGCGGATATCAGGAAAGTCTGACCGACCCGTCATACAGGGGACAGATCCTTGTCATGACCTTCCCGCTGATCGGAAACTACGGCACGACCTCCGATTTCTATCAATCCGACAGCGTTCATGCGAGGGCCGTGGTCTGCAGGGAGTACTGCAGGGAACCCTCCGACATGTACCACGGAAAGACCATCGACGAGTTCCTTAAGGACCATCACGTTCCCGGCATATCCGGTGTCGACACCAGGGACCTGGTCATAAAGATCAGGAACGGCGGTACGCTCAAGGGCGCATTGACCGAGGATCCCGACGGCATACCGGACCTTTTGGAGAAGATCAGGGCCGCCCCCGCGCCATCCGAGGGCAATCTGGTCGGAGAGGTCAGTTGCAGGAAGATCCTCGAATACGACGAAGGAAAGGAGATTACCGTCGGACTTCTGGACTGCGGCGAGAAATCCGGCATCCTCAGGGACCTCAGGGCGAGATACAACGTCGTCATGTTCCCTTACGACACCCCTTCGGACGTCATCACGGAATACAGGCTGAACGGAAAGAAGGTCCAGGGAGTCCAGCTTTCCAACGGCCCCGGAGACCCTTCGCATCCCGTCATCCGCGACACGGCGGTCAAAACTATCAAGGACCTCGCCGTGCAACTCCCGTTGTTCGGCATCTGCTTCGGAAATCAGCTCACCGCCATCGCGTTCGGTGCGAGCACTTACAAGATGAAATTCGGACACCGCGGATGCAATCAGCCGGTCATGTACGAAGGCAAGGTGTTCATCACTTCCCAGAACCACGGATTTGCCGTGGATGACGACACCCTCGAGGGTACGGGCCTCGTCGCGGACCAGTTCAACGTCAACGACGGTACGGTCGAAGGCATGAGGCACAAGGACCTTCCGATATATACCGCGCAATATCACCCCGAGGCATCGCCCGGGCCATGGGACACATCGTTCCTTTTCGACCGTTTCGGCAAGATCATCAAAGGGGGGCATCTATGAGAAAGAATTACAGGAAACTGATGGTCATCGGATCCGGACCCATTGTGATCGGTCAGGCCGCAGAGTTCGACTTCTCCGGTTCGCAGGCATGCAGATCACTTCGCGAAGAAGGATATGAGACGGTTCTCGTAAATTCCAATCCCGCTACCATCCAGACCGATCCGGACACCGCCGACAAGGTGTATATCGAACCCATGACCGCAGAGATGGTCGCGAAAATCATCGAGATGGAGGGCGTCGACGGCATCGTTTCCGGAATGGGAGGGCAGACCGCGCTCAACATATGCTCCGAACTTGCGGAGAAAGGTTATCTGAAGAAACTGGGCGCCACGCTGGTCGGAACCCAGCCCGATGCGATCGAGAAATCCGAGGACAGGGAATTGTTCAAGGAGGCCATGGAGGCCATCGGCGAACCCGTTCCCAAGTCCAAACCCGCCAACAGTCTCGAAGAGGCCCTGGCGGCCGTGGAGTACATCGGAAAATACCCCGTTCTTATCAGGCCCGCATTCACCCTCGGCGGTACCGGAGGCGGTATCGCATACAACGAGAAGGAACTGAGGGAGATATGTGCCAGGGGTCTCGCTTACAGCCGTATCCACCAGGTCCTCATCGAGGAGTCCATCCTGGGCTGGAAAGAATTCGAATACGAAGTGATGAGGGACGGCAAGGACAACTGCATCATCGTCTGCAACATGGAGAACCTCGACGCCATGGGTATCCACACCGGAGAATCCATCGTCTGCGCCCCGTGCCTCACTCTTTCCGACAGAGAGCACCAGATGTTCAGGACCGCATCGCTCAAGATCATACGCGCCCTGGGTATCGAAGGCGGATGCAACGTCCAGTTCGCTCTGGACCCGGTCACCAAATCGTACCGGGTCATCGAGGTTAATCCCCGTGTCTCCAGGTCGTCGGCGCTCGCCTCCAAAGCGACCGGATATCCGATCGCCCGGGTCGCCACCAAGATCGCCGTAGGATACACTCTCGACGAGATACCCAACAAGATCACCGGCAACACCTATGCCGCCTTCGAACCCACTCTCGACTATGTGGTCGTAAAAATACCCAGATGGCCTTTCGACAAGTTCAGGACCGTCGACCGCCACCTCGGGACCCAGATGAAATCGACCGGAGAGATGATGTCCATCGGAAGGACCTTCGAAGAGGCGCTGCTCAAAGGTCTCCGCTCGCTGGAGATCGGCGTAGACGGTCTCGATCCGGTCGACATGACCGAGGACGAGATCCACGAAGAGTTCAGGAATGCCACCGACCGCCGTATCTTCGCCATCGCGCAGGCCCTCCGCATGGGGTGGACCGAGGAATCCGTGGCAAAAGAGACCCAGTGGGATATCTTCTTCGTCAGGAAGATCAAGAACATCGTCGAAATGGAGAAGAAGCTCAGGATAGGGCCGCTCACCGACGGACTTCTGAAAGAAGCCAAGTATATGGGATTCGGCGACGAGACCATCTCGAGGCTTACAAACAAGAGCATCTGGGATATCCGCGGGCAGAGAGAAAACGCAGGAATAACCCCCAAATACAAAATGGTCGACACCTGTGCAGCCGAGTTCGCCGCCGAGACCCCCTACTTCTACTCGACATACAACGGAACGTCCTCGGAGGTCGTTCCCGACATCAAGAAGAAGCGCGTGGTGCTCATAGGGTCGGGACCCATACGCATCGGCCAGGGTATCGAGTTCGACTACTGCTGCGTTCACGGCGTCATGGCCCTTCAGGAGGAAGGCTGCGAGGCCATCATGATTAACAACAACCCCGAGACCGTATCCACGGACTATGATATCTCGGACAGGCTGTATTTCGAACCTCTGGACCTCGAGGATGTCCTCAATATCATAAAGGAGGAGAAGGCCGACGGCGTCATCTGCCAGTACGGCGGGCAGACCTCCGTCAACCTCGCACTCGATATAGAGAAAGGGCTGAAAGGCACCTCTACGAAGATTCTCGGCACCTCGCCGGACCAGATGGATGTGGCCGAGGACAGGAGACGGTTCACCGACCTGATGAAGAAGCTGAACATCAAACAGCCCAAGTCCGGCACGGCCTACTCCTACGAAGAGGCACGCGCCATCGCCGCGGACATCGAGTATCCCGTTCTCGTCAGGCCGTCGTACGTTCTCGGAGGACGCGGAATGGAGATCGTCTATTCGGAGGACGAGCTCAAGACGTACATGGAGACCGCCGTCAAGGTCTCCAGGAACCACCCCGTCCTCATCGACAAATACCTCACCGAGGCCATCGAGATCGACGTCGATTCCATCTGCGACGGAGAGGACGTCTATATCGGCGGGATCATGGAGCACATAGAATATGCGGGATGTCACTCCGGAGACGCCACGATGGTGCTTCCGCCCTTCTCCCTCCCGCAGAAGATCATCGACGAGATCGTGGACCTCAACACCCGTCTCGCGCTCGCCCTCGGCACCAGGGGCCTGATGAACCTCCAGCTGGCGTACAAGGACGGGGAGATCTGGATGATCGAGGCCAATCCCAGGGCGTCCAGGACCGTTCCCTTCATCTCCAAGGCCACCGGCGTGCCCCTGGCAAAGATCGGCGTGAAGGTGATGCTCGGCAGGAAGCTGAAGGAGTTCGGACTGAAAGGATACCGGGCCATCGATCACTATGCGGTCAAGGCCTCGGTCTTCCCGTTCCTCAAGCTTCCAGGCGTGGATTCCATCCTCACTCCCGAAATGAAATCCACCGGAGAGGTTATGGGTATCGACGCCGACTTCTACACCGCCTGTTTCAAGGCGTTCGCCGCCGCCGGACAGAACCTTCCGCTCGAGGGAGGGGTCTATCTTACGGTCAACGACCACGACAAACCCGCGGTGCTTCCCGTCGCCAGGGACCTTTCGGAAATGGGATTCAAGCTGTACGGAACCAAGGGTACCGCATCCTATCTCCGCGAGAACGGCGTTCCCTGCATCTCCGTGTTCAGGAACGACGAGCTGATGAAGCCCAACGCCACCTCTCTGATGAGGGACGGGGAGATCAACCTGGTCATCAACACCCCCACCGAGCATTCCGGCGCGGTCCGCGACGGACACAGGATGAGGAGGCTGGCCGTCGAACTCGAGATCCCCTTCATCACCACCATAAACGGTGCCAGGATCGCCTCCGGTGCGATAAAGGTCGCACGCAAAGGGAACATCAGCGTGAAATCGATGCAGGATTTCCACGGCCTTGTCTGAACACCGGGGCCCTTCGGGGACCTTTTCGGATTAAGGTTTTAAATGTTAATCCGATAAGGCTACAATCATATTCATCATCAAGAAGGTCGAAAATGTCAAATCATGAGGATTATTATTTCGAAAAGGCTAAGATCTGTGAAAAACAGGCCGAAATCCCCGTGGACCTTTACGATCATTACGATGTCAAGAAGGGACTCCGCGACAAGAACGGAAAAGGCGTCGTCACCGGGATCACCAGGATCTCGAGACTCGACGGTTACTCGACCGTCGACGGAGTGCGTACGCCGATCGACGGAATACTCCAGTACCGCGGATACGGCATCAACGATCTCGTATCCCGCCATGTGGGGCGTTTCGGATTCGAGGAGACATCCTACCTTCTTCTCTTCGGCGATCTTCCGCGCCTTTCCGAGCTGACCTCCTATAGGGAGATCATCCGCGACAACATGGAGCTTCCCACGAACTTTGTCAAAAACGTGATTCTCCGTCAAAATTGCCAGGACATCATGAACACCATGGCGAGAAGCGTATTGGAACTCGAAGCCTACGACCGGGATATCCATGATATCTCCATAGCCCACGTTCTCGAGCAGTGTCTAAAGATCATCAGCACGCTGCCTCTTTTCGCCGTTTACGGATACCAGGCATACAATCACTACGATTGCAACAACAGTCTGATCATCCACCGTCCCGATCCCGAGCTTTCCATGGCCGAGAACATCCTTATGATGCTCCGTCCCGACGGGAAGTTCAGCGAAAGCGAGGCGGAGGCACTCGATAACGCGCTCATCATCCAGATGGAGCACGGAGGCGGCAACAATTCCGCATTCACCACCAGGGTCATCACCTCCGCGGGTTCCGATACCTACTCGGTCATCGCGGGGGCGCTGCTTTCGCTGAAAGGCCCGAAGCACGGCGGGGCCAACATCAAATGCATTCAGATGATGGACGATATCCGTGCCAACGTTTCCGACCTTACCGACGAAAAGGCCATTGCGGACTACCTTACCAAGATCCTCAAAGGCGAGGCCTTCGACCGCCAGGGTCTGATCTACGGAATGGGCCATGCGGTCTATTCCGTATCGGACCCCAGGGCGATACTTCTCAAGAAGTTCGCTCGGAACATCGCCATCGAAAAGGGGATGGAGAAGGAATTCGCCTTCTACGAGACCGTCGCCCGGATCGCCCCCGAGGTTGTGGCGACCAAGAGGAAATCTCCGATCAAGGTCTGCATCAACGTCGATTACTATTCCGGTTTCCTTTACAGGATGCTGGGCATTCCCGAGGAGCTTTTCACCCCTCTCTTCGCGATCGCGAGGGTCAGCGGGTGGAGCGCGCACAGGATCGAGGAACTGATCAGTTCGGGAAAGATCATCCGTCCGGCCTTCGTGAGTATCGCGCAGGAGAGACCGTACGTCGACATTTCCAAGCGTGACCGAAGGGTATTCCAGGGCAGTGCCTTTGATTTATAACTCTAACACACCGATTATGTGGTATGTATCATCTCGAGCGAGAAGCCCGTCTT
>CAVIXW010000072.1:0-9936 GCA_963646785.1 Acutalibacteraceae bacterium | reverse complement strand
ATCAGGATCGATTCTGTCATGAACGGCGACGGCTTCGCCGTATCTGACGGGAAATTGGAAAGATGATAGTTTTCAGGAACCCACCGTCGACGAAATATTCCGGCCCCTGTTGCACAGGGGCCGTCCGTGATACGCGGAATCGGAGAAGTGGGCAGAAATCGACGATCCCATCATCGCTTTGCAAATTGCGCGAGAAACCTATGATCCGGATGATCGGTCCGCAGATCCGACACATGACAGGGTTACCCAAGGATTTTATTCTGCACCAAAATCTGTACATAACACATATTATTACGTCGGATTTTGTAACATTTTTCAGTTACGGTTGAATTTTTTTAATATTGTGAGGCAATGAACCGTCAAAGGTGATCTGTTGAGTTTTTGGGGAGTCAGACCGAAGAATCCCTGCATCATATGCAATGAGCGGGAAGGCGTGTTCTCGATACTCGACGGATCCGTATGCGGGGCCTGCATGCCGAAAGAGCTTCTCGGGAAGCGTTCGGAACTCAGTCTATACCAGATAAAGGTATATCATAATGCCAACCGCGGCATCGACTGGGAAAACTGCGAATCGGCCGTATCCCGTAATCGGGAGGACGGCTGTGCGGAAGACCGCTGTAGGGTTATAACCACTTTCGACAGCATCACCCTGAAAGACGAGCTGATCGAACAGGCTTCCACGGCAGAAAGCATAGATATCGTTGTTTCGTTCATACTCTGCTCGGGCCTGAACGACCTTATCGACTCGCTGAGGGCGTTCACGAAGCACGGAAAGCTCAGGGTGATAACGACCTCCTACATGGGCAACACGGAATACGAAGCCCTGGAACAGCTTGTCCGTCTGCCGAACACGGAGGTCAAGATAGAGCTCAACAGCGGAGAACGCCGCCTGCACGCCAAAGCGTTTCTGTTCAACCGTTCCGGATGTGCCAGCACGGTATATGTGGGTTCTGCAAACATATCCCATTCCGCCCTTACCACCGGAGAGGAGTGGGAAGTGAAGATCCGCGAGCAGGATATGGCGGCCGCGGTGGAGGACGTCAGATTGGCCTTCGACGGGCTGTGGAACAGCCTGCGCTACACGCGGGTCACGCTGACGAACCGCGCCCTGATCGAGGCCGCATTGGATAAAGGCAAGAAGGTGAGACAATGACAATGGAAATAGAATTCGAGATATGTGAGAAGATAAGCTATGCGATGTACCATAACAATCTGCCTGTGGTTTCCAAATTCGCCATAGTGAACGAAGGGGAATCCGCGGAGAACGTCGTCATCAGGGTTTCTTCGGATTCGTCGTTTTTCAAACCTTTCGAGATCAGAGCGGACCGCATCGCGGCCAGGTCCACGATAGATCTGCTCTCGGATCCCACCTTCAAATTCGGACTGGACCCGAATCTGTTCGCCAACCTCACCGAGAACATGCACAGCGAGGTAAGCATCGAACTGTCGTTCGGAGAGGATAACGTCGTCACCCGTTCGTTCCCCGTCGAGCTGCAGACCTACGACATGTGGTCCGGACTGGGCATCATGCCTGAAATGATCGCATCGTTCGTCACCCCCAACGCCGACAGCCTCAGCACCGTCAAGGCGAGGGCCTCCGATATCATGAAGGAATGGGGATACGCAAGCTCTTTCGACGGATATCTGAGCGATAACGATACCGTCATGAAGATGGTGGCCGCGATCTACAAGGCGGTCTGCGAACAGAACCTCAACTATTCCCTGCCTCCGAACGATTTCGGGCAGAAAGGCCAGCGCATACGCATGCCGGACGAGGTCCTGAACACGAAGACGGGTACCTGCGTCGACCTCGCCGTTCTCTTCGCCTCCCTGTTCGAATCGATCAATCTGGAACCGGTCATATTCTTCACCACGGGACACGCGTTCGTGGGGGTCCACCTTGTCAACGAGGCCATTCATTCGATGATAGAGTTCAGCAACACCCTCTATCGCGCCGACATCGTCGGAAACAGCATGTGCGCCATCGAATGCACCATGGCCGTGAACTCCAATCTTGCTTCCTTCGATGCCGCCAGGCAGAAGGGGTACGACAATCTGTCCGATTCGGATACGTTCCAGCTCGCCGTCGAGATATACAATGCCCGTCAGAAGATCAGGCCCCTTCCCACAAGGAGGATGGAGGGAACGTCCTGGGTGGTCGAAAGGGATGCCGCGGTGGCCGATATGGCCGCACCCAAGCAGCTGGGTCATGTCGACGTTGCGATGGATTACGACGTTAAGCTGACCAAGGTCGAGAAATGGAAACGCCAGCTTCTCGATCTCTCGACGCGCAACTATCTGATCAAGATGAGTCTCGGAAAGAAGATCGTTCCTCTTCTGATCTCCGACCTCGCTTCGATGGAGGACGGGCTTTCCGACGGAAGAACGTTCACTCTGATGTCGAAGCCGCAGGAATGGGACGGAAACCAGCGCTATATGTCCGCACCTTTCGAGACCGACGAATGTCTCGGCAACTGCTCGGAACTTTTCTCCTCCAATCTCGGCAAGGGATACCTCCACACCCCCCTGACCGATCTGGAGACCGAGAAGACCCTGCGTTCCATCCTCCGTCAGACCAACCAGGACCTGGAGGAGAGCGGATGCAACTCGCTGTTCCTGGTCATCGGGGTGCTCAAATGGTTCGAGGCCAGGTCCAAATCCCCCAATTACGCCCCTCTGATCCTTCTTCCGATCCAGATGAAGAAGACCATCAAGGGATTCGTCATCGAGAAACTCGACGAGGACACGCTGTTCAACGTGACCCTTCAGGAGAAGCTGAAGCAGGAATACGATATCGATCTCCCGATACCCGATCAGCTTCCCTCCGACGACAGCGGGGTGGACGTATCGGCCATAATCCAGACCGTCCGCCAGGCCATCAAGAAGATGTCCGGATGGGAGGTCTACAACGGATCGGGCCTGGGAATATTCTCCTTCAGCCAGTACGCCATGTGGAAGGACCTCGATTCCAACATAGACTATTTCAGGGAGAATCCCGTGGTGCGCTGTCTTGCCGATTCCGTGCCCTATCCCGCAGAGCATATCGACGAGGATGCGGACCCCTACAAAGGATGCCTCGTGGTTCCGGCCGACGGATCCCAGGTGAAGGCGATCAATGCCAGTCTCGACCATTCCTTCGTGATGCACGGTCCGCCGGGAACCGGCAAGTCCCAGACCATCACCAATATGATCGCCAACGCCCTCGATCACGGCAAGACGGTTCTGTTCGTCGCCGAGAAGCGTGCCGCCCTGGAGGTCGTGAAGAACCGTCTCGACAAGGTAGGTATCGGAAACCACTGTCTGGAACTTCACTCGAACAAGGCGGTCAAATCGGAATTCATCTCGCAGCTCAAGAACGCCTTCGGCAGCGTGGAGAAGTACGACGAGAACGAGCTCAGCGCCATGAAGGCGAGGCTGGAGCGGGCCAAGGAATCTCTTGACAAGTATGCGAAGGAGCTTCACTGCCCGATGGTGGCCGGGCGCTCGATGTACAGCCTAATCTCCTCGTTCGAGGAACACGATGTCGAGGATGTGATCGACATCCACTATCTGGTGTCGGTGGAGAACCATACCGAGGAGATGATAGAATCCATCGAGTCCTGCGTGTCGGACGCCTTCATACTGGGCGAGAAGGTAGGTTCCGTTTCGCAGGAGGATTTGGACCTCATCGGTCTTTCCGAACCCAGCCTTACGATCGAGACGGAAACCATTGAGCACATCCGGGCGCTGGAAGACGCATTGAAACAGCTGTCCGATTCCAACGGCAGGCTGGACGGCATCAGACTCCCGTATCCTCTGACGGAATTCGAGAAGATAGAGCTGTTCTTCGACAGGCTGGGAACAATATCCGGGAAACTTATCGCCGATCCGGATGCCGAAAAATACCTTCGGGACATCGAGGAGCTCAACAACGGCCTGAGGGCGGTAGCGGACAGGCTGCATACGATACACATCACCTGGCAGAACACTCCGCTGGGCGATATTTCCGTCCTGTCCTCCCTCGTATCCGATACGAGGGAGAAATATCAGAAATTCGTCACGAGGGGATATCTCGAACCCGATGTCGGCATAGCGAACCTTCTCGATTCGGCGGATACTGTATGCAGTATCTTCCCCCCTCTGATCGGCGATCTCAAGACGATCGCAGCCTACTGGAACAACGATATCTTCAAAGACAACGGGGTGGCCTCGCTCTACCAACGCTATGATGCCGCCAATCACGCGGGATTCCTGAAAAAGGGCGGAGAGAGGCGCGCGTTCCTCGCTTCAGTGTCCGCATATCTCGTCAATCCGAATCAGAAATACGAGGCCTACGAAGAATCCGTCAGACTGATCGTCAAGGATGCGCCCGATATAGCAAGGTGCTGTTCCGCATTCACCGCCGCTTCGGCACCGGAGGGCATACTGGCTGATCTGCAGGAGAACATCCGCACGCTTACGGATCTGAAGAACGAACTGTCGATCCCGCAGTCCGAGCTTCTCGAATACCACGGCATCATCGGAACCGCCGAGACCCAGATCTCCGAATTCAAAGAGAAATACGGGGTCTGGAAGGACCGCTACGAATCGCTGTCCGGGCTTCTGCAGATGGACCTCGTCCTGCCGGTCTATCCCGCACTGTTCGAAGAGACCGAGGAGCTGTGCGAAAGGCTCAGGGCGATATCCGAGTCCATATACGACATCGTGAACTGGCATGATGCCGAGAATCATCTGGAGGCCGCAGGGCTCGGCGAACTCACGCCGCACGTTCTCGAAGGTGCCGACGAGGAGATACTCATACACTCCGCATACAGGGCCTTCTTCAAGGCCTGCCTCGACTACTGCCGCAGGTCGCTGGAGGGCATGCGCACCTTCGGTCCCGTCGCATTCGAGAGGTCCATAAGGCAGTTCAGGGAATACGACAAGAAGTACACGGAGCTGAACCGCAACATTCTGAAATGCCATCTGTTCCTGAACCTGCCCAACAACGAACGCAGCGTATCCGGGACCGAGACCTACACGCTGAACAAGGCGATACAGTCTACCCGCATGAGGCTGTCGATACGCTCGCTGATATCCCAGATCCCCAACGTGATCCAGAAGGTATGCCCCTGCTTCCTCATGAGCCCCCTTTCCGTCTCGCAGTATCTGAGCAAGGATTTCCCCAAATTCGATCTCGTCATATTCGACGAATCCTCGCAGATAACGACGCCCAAGGCGATCTGTGCGCTGGGAAGGGCGAAGAACGCCATCATCGCAGGAGACAACAAACAGCTTCCGCCCACTTCCTTCTTCCAGAAGAAGCTCGACAGCGAGGACGAGGAGGACATGATCGACGTGGACAGCTTCCTCGACGACTGTCTGGCACTCAACATGCCGGAGACCTATCTCGAATGGCACTACAGGAGCCATCACGAGTCGCTCATCGCGTTCAGCAACAGGATGTACTACGACGGAAAGATGCTGACGTTCCCGTCGTCGAACGACGGGGAGGCGGAAGTATCGGAGGTCAGGGTCGAGACCGGAGTGTACGAGAGGGGAAGCGGAAGGAACTATCCCGAAGCGGAGGCCGTCGTCAACGAGATCTACCGCAGGGTCATGGACGGCAAGCTCTCGAAGATGAGCATCGGGGTCATAGCTTTCAGCACCAGGCAGCAGGGCTGCATCCAGGATATGCTGGACGACCGTGCCGGAAAGGACCCGGTGTTCTTCGAACGCCTCAACGCGATGCCGGAAGGCGTCTTCGTGAAGAACCTCGAGACCGTCCAGGGAGACGAGAGGGACGTCATCCTGTTCTCCATAGGCTACGGCCGCACGAAGGATGGTACCGTCTACCAGAACTTCGGACCGCTCAACCAGTCCGGCGGCGGAAGAAGGCTCAACGTGGCCGTTTCGCGTGCCAGATGCAAGATGATCGTGTTCGCCTCCATGAGCTTCACGGACGTGAAGATCACGCCGACCGCCGGGCCCGGCGTCAAGGGAATGAGGGAGTTCCTCCGCTTTGCCGAGAACAACGGCCGTTTCGAGAAGCAGGACCGCACCGTCCAGGGCAAAGGGGAATCCAGCATCCTCGGCAGCATCGCCGCGGAACTCCAGGCCAACGGATATCTGTGTCATTTCGGGATCGGGGAATCGCGTTTCCACGTCGACGTCGCCGTCGTCGACAAAAACCATCCCGGTCAGTATCTCCTCGGGATCCTGAGCGACGGCGAATCCTACCGTAATTCGGACAACACGCGCGACAGGGAGTACGCGCGTGCCGAGGTCCTGAAGAACTTCGGCTGGAACCTGATCCACGTATGGTCCTACGAATGGTATTCCAACAGGACGGAGGTCGTGAACAAGATCCTCGAGCGCCTCCATGCCATCGAGAGCGGTCAGGCCGTCGAGGAGGAATCGGACGCCGAGGACGAAGCGGGACCCGCAAAGCGCGAGCTGATGAGCGCCAGCGTCACCGCCTCGGCATCGCGCCGCAGGGAGTACATGCCGGGCGAGATCATCTCGGACCCGGCGTATGTCATGACCGACGAGTATCCCCAGACCATCATCAAGAGGGTCATCGACGAGGAATCCCCCATAGACGAGAAGTATCTCGTGAAGATCGTCGGAAAACTGATGGGAATGAAGAAGATCTCCGAGAACGGACGCAACACCATCCTCAAGAACATCTCCGGCACATTCGTTCCGGAGAAGTGCGGAGACTTCGTCACCTACTGGAAGGACAATACGCCGGCGGAATGCGACTACTACAGGGTTTCGAAGGATCCGACCGTGAACCGCAAGATCGAGTGGATATCTCTGCCGGAACTCCGTGCGGCCGTCATCGATACGGTCGGCGCCGCAGGTTCCGTCAAGAGAACCGATGCGGAGACGGCGGTCGCCCGTACTCTGGAGTATAACCGCACGGGGGCCGTCATCAAGGAGACCATCGGAAAGGTGATCGACATGCAGATCGAGGGCGGCAAGATCGTGCTGACCGACGACGGCAGGCTGATCCTTCCCTGAAAGCAGATCCCCGCATCATTCATCGGGAGATCCGTTCCGTGAATGAATGATGTTCGGGGATATGCTCGGCATCGTGCATGGCCGCGCGTCGAAGTCTGGATATATATATATATATATCAACGGAAATGGTCGCTCCGGGGAGACTTCGTTTTGAAAAGAGAATGCTGGTGTCCGATCTGTGAAGAGATGACCGGATATAAATGGATCAATTGGCTTTGGTTTTTTGTATTTTTGATATTAGGGCTGATTCTTTTCTACCTTATTTACACTGCAGTCACCAGCAAGGTGATATGCGCACGTTGCAAGAACAGAATACCCTATTATTCCGACAGGGAAGATTGGGAAAGAAAAAGGCCCGCATTGGACGTATCGGTCCGCAAAATGAAATGATCCGTTCGACCGCCGGGTCATCAGGCATCAGAATCCGATACCCGACGATCTCCGTCAGCCTGTTCGGTAAAGCCCACACGATGTTGTCGGGTTCGTTGTTCTATTCTAAAGATAAATGCCGATGATGATAGATTAATCAATGTTCAGATCTATGCATCAGTATGACAGGTTGGAACGAGCGCATCGCCGAAGGTGGCTGGATCGGTACGGACGACGAGGATTACAAATATTACCTCGAAGACGTGAACCTCTGCGCCGAAAGGCTCCACAGATTCAATTCGATCCCGGGGAACAGATACGAAGAGATCAATTCCGCACTTTCCGAACTCGTCGGATACAGAACTGAACCCACGGTCTTCGTAAAATCGCCTTTCCGCTGCGATCTCGGATACAACATAAGATTCGGAAAGAACATCATCGTCAACTACGGATGCGTTTTCCTGGACACCGCGGAGATCACCATAGGCGACGACTGCCTTATCGGGCCCGGCTGCATGGTGGTCACCGCCCATCACCCTCTGGATCCCGCCGAAAGACGGAATTTCCGTACCGGCGGAAAACCCGTCCGCATCGGGAAAAACTGTTGGTTCGGCGCGGGAGCCATAATTCTTCCGGGAATAACAATCGGAGACAACTGCATCGTGGGGGCCGGGTCCGTGGTTACCCACGACGTTCCAGACAATACGACGGTGGTCGGAAATCCGGCAAGGCCGATAGTCAGAAAAAGGTCCTGAACCGCCGGACGGGAGGCCGTCCGCATATCGGAGAACCCGTTTCTTTCCCCGATCTCCCGCCGGCCCGAACCCAGGTATTCTTTTTATTCCTGCTCTGCGTTTGCGGCCGTGTATGGCAGAAGTGGGCTACAGCACGGAATACGAGGTCTATCTGACCCGCCGGAACGGCATCCAGATAGTCACCAACGAGCTGAGCCTGTCGATCCTCAAGGAAATGCGCGTCCGTACGATCACTCCGACGGAGATGGCCGTCGAGTTCTCCGTTTCCAAATCCACCATCCAGGGAAACCTCGGAAAGCTTTTCCGTATGGGGATCGTGGATTCCGATACCTGCGTGGACGACGCCCGCAGCGCCGTCTATCATACCGATGCGATGCTTCTGTTCAGCAGCGACACCCCCGAGGAATGGCAGATCTACGCCAGGAAGGCATCCATAGACCGTATCCTCAAGAACGGAAGGTGCACTCCCAGGGAAGATCTTTCGCTTTACGGCGTATCGCTGATCGAAAGCGGGCTCAACATCGTCCCGGGGCTTTCGGGGGTCGGATCCGCCCTGGTCGGCGACATCACCGATCTGAGCTGGTGGGGAAAGCAGCTTGCCAATCTCAATACGCAGTGCGAACCCGAGGGTATTTTCTCCGAGATCGACCTCACCAAGGAATTCATTCTGACATTCCGTTCGGAAAGGGAAGACATCTCCGACATCCCCCTGATCACCGTTCCCATGATCGGTGCCGTCCGTTCGCGTTCCAAAGCCCTTCTCGGCATCAATCTCTGCCACGATACGCAGCTTTCCGTCGAGGACGGGGGTCACACCGTAAAACTGATGACCGGCGCGTACAAAGGGCAGGATTTCTCCACGGGCATATACGATACCGATCTGTCCGAATCGTTCAGGGCCGACGATCCGTTCTCCATCTACTCGGTGGGCGGAAAGGCGATGCTGTTCACCAATTCCACCATGATGGAGATACTCGATGCCCTCACGGAAGACAATCTGAGTCTGAACGATCTCGAAAGAGCGCTTTCCCTGCCGAAAGCGACCATCTACGTGTCTTTGGCGAAACTGGTGGATCTCGGAGCCATCTGTTTGGACGAGAATTCCGGAACTCCGAAGAAATACGTGCTTTTGGCCGAGCCCCTTCTGTTCACGACCGAACCGAAACCCGAGAATTTCTCAAACCTCCGCAAGATCGTCGCCGATTTCCACGACGGGAAACTGGATTATTATTCTGCCGTGATCACCTATGCGATGGAGGCGATCTCCTGCATGGGGATACATTTCGACAAGATGTTCATCCGTTCGGGAAAGCATGCGGCCACCACCGTGCTGCAGGACCGCCCCGATATGGACCCCCAGGATTTCGTCGATCTTTCATGCAGCATGATCTCCGCCCCCGACGAGGCAAAGGTCATGAGGTATCTTCCGATCAAGATCCGCCTTACCCGTTCTCCCGATACCCTCTGGGGTTCGTGGCCGGAGGATTTTCTGGTAGGTTTCCTGAAGGAAGGGCTGAAGACCCTTCTGAAGACCGAATATCCGTTCATCATCGATTCGGTTTACGAAAAAACGGATTCCCAGTGAGCGTTTCTTCAGATATCCTGGCGAATCAGCCTATGTCAGTATAATTTTGTAATTAATTTTTTTGAAGAATTTTTTTAAAACTTTAAACACAAATTAAATCCATGGACATTTATGGATACAACGGATGTTAACGTTGCAATCCCTTTGCGATCTCGATAAATATCTTCAAAAAAAGCAGATATCGGTATTCATTAAGGCGGATAGTACGTTTGAATTCAAAAAATTTTGATAAAAAATTAGAAC
>CAVIXW010000071.1:0-9995 GCA_963646785.1 Acutalibacteraceae bacterium | reverse complement strand
CGGCAGCACCGACCCCGAAGGTCCTGATCGCACACAGCACGATCAGAATGAAAAGCAGCCCGATATCATCCAGGAGGCACTCTTTGCATTCGCCGAAAGCGATGATGATCAGAAGGCATATCGTACAGTTTATGAAAATGACCTTGTGCTTCTTTTTGATCTGGAACCTGCTCAACGGGAAATTCAGGATCACGGGAACCGCGATGAAAAGAACAATAGACTCGAGGATCTCGAACGGGCTGATCGCCTCCCCGATGAGCAGATGCGTCAGAACAGGCGTGAAGGCGAAAGCGACAACATAGATGAAGACCGTCGAGATCATCGACATGGACATGTTCCCTTTCATCATTATCGCGATCGAGATGACGGAAACGGCCGCTGGGACCGAAGCAAGCATGACCCACCCGTACCAGACGGCCTGATCGGAATTAATAAAGAAGAGTCCCATCGCCAATCCAGATGCGGTGCCGATGACGAAACAACAGAAAACGGAGAACACAGCCGGTCTGAATTCGGACCGGAAATCGTCCTTATGGATCTTGAGGCCGTGGAGCGAGGCGGTCATCTGCAGAATGAGAATCACAATGGTGAGCTCGGCGGCGATCGAACCGATGGATCCCACCAGCATCGCAAACACAATGCCGAAGATCACGAACAAACGCAGATCGCAGGCAAGATCACCCAATTCCATACACCCGCATCTAATCGACAAATATATGGATTTTCCTTCAAAAAATAGACGAAAAAATAGTTTTAATTACATCAATATTTAAACGTTATCAGGAGCAATGTCCGCACCGAGGTTCTTCGTCGTTGCACGAGATGCAGGACGAAGATCGGGTGCGGGACCCGAAGCTCAATCTGTGCTCTTCGGAAATTCCTTCGTTTCTTCCGGATATATGTCTGCGGGCCAATAGGTGGCGAGTGACTTGTTGGTGACAGCGAACCAGATGGATTCCATGACCAGAGACGTGGTGCACACGAGCGCCGCCTCCGGGTAGGCTGCCAACAGAAGAAGACACATGGAACTTCCCAATCCGGAATTCTTCCAAACGCAGAAACCGGTGTAGATGACTATGTTCTCGCGGGGAACCCCCTTCTTCCGGAGCAGATACATAAACACCGAACCGACCCCGAACGTCCTGATCGCACACATCACGATGATGATCCCGATAAGACCCAGATTATCCAAGAGGCACTCCCTGCACTTACCGAACGCGATGACGATGAGAAGGCACATCATGCAGTTGATGAACATCACCTTGTACTTCCTTTCTATGCGGAACCTGCTAAGCGGAAGATTAAGTAGCACGGGAACGGCAATGAAGAGGACCACGTACTTCAGGATCTCCATCGGGCTGATCGCCGACCCGATGAGCATATGCGTCATAAAAGGCGTGAGTGCAAAAGCGATGAGATAGACGAGGACCATCGAGATCATCGCCATCGGCATATTTCCCTTCATCATCAGAGCGATGGTGATGATGGAAACCGCCGAAGGGACCGAAGCAAGCATGACCCACCCGTACCAGACGGCCTGGTTGGAGTTTATGAAGAACAGACCCATCAGCAATGCCGAGGCCGTGCTGATGACGAAACAGCACACGATGGAGAACAATGCGGGTTTGAGATCGGTCTTGAAATCGTCCTTGCGGATCTTGAGACCGTGAAGGGATGCGGCCATCTGCAGAATAAGAACCACGATCGATAATTCCGCAGCCATCGGACCGACGGATCCGATCAACATCGCCAATATGATACCAGTGACCACGAATATACGTACGTCCGTGGCAAGGTCCCAAAATGCCATGATACCCGCATTTTATAGTCAGATATATACGGATTTTCCATTAACAACGATTGGTTATTCCCAGGGTTACGGACCGAAATCGGTCGAAGATCAACCGACCCGACGTCTGAAGAAATCCAGGA
This sequence comes from Acutalibacteraceae bacterium, assembly GCA_963646785.1. Lineage (GTDB taxonomy): Archaea > Thermoplasmatota > Thermoplasmata > Methanomassiliicoccales > Methanomethylophilaceae > Methanomethylophilus. The sequence continues at coordinate 8,063 of CAVIXW010000071.1, read as the reverse complement.
CCCGGGCCAGATATTCGTCCGAAGGGATCTTGTGGCCGGCACCCTCTACGGCATACAGTTCGGCTCCTACTATCATATCTCTGACCGATTCGCCGTTGCGGAACGGCGTCATGATATCCTCGGTACCCTGGACGATAAGCGTCGGGGCGGTGATACGGCTAAGATATTCGCCCGGGCAGAAGGTCTCGGTCGCGGAATATTGGTCCAGAAGGCCCTTGGGATCTCCGGGGTGCCTGGGAACAGGTATTTTGACCCCGGCATTCTCCGCATTCCTGAATGTGCTCTCCGGAAGACAGAAAGCGTTGACGGCCACACAAAAACTTTCCATGGATGCGGTCCCGTCGTAGACCATCCGTGCGAATTCTCCAAGAAGGTACGAAGAACGCGAAGGACATTGACTGAACGTGGATATCAGGGCCTGGGCGATGACCTTCCCCGGATATCTTGCGGCAAGGGATTGGAGAATACTGGTGCCCATCGACCACCCAATCGCAAAAAACCTGTCGAAACCAAGTCCGTGCATGAGGGCCGCAACATCATCGGCGATGTCGTCGATGGTGAAACTGCCGGAATACTCGGTCTCCCCCGCTCCGCGCGGATCTACGGTCACAACCGTGAACCTATCGTTGAGTTGCGGCACTTCATCCTTCCAAAATCTACGATTGGCACCGAAACCGCAGACAAGAACGAGCGGATCGCCGTCTCCGCTGATATCGTAAGCGACCCTGGTCTCCCCCAGATCTATGAACATGCATCACGGATTCGATCGGAATTATAAAAACCGAAGTTCAGGAGTTTATAAAGAACCCGACTGCATCGGCGACCGGATCGTCGGAAGGAACCGCTTCCAGCTCCCTGGCATTACGGGATGCGCGGTTATCGAGAATGACCGCCATACCCCGGTCCTCCGGTGTACGGATGAGACGGCCAATGGCCTGTCTCATCTTCCTGACCGCAGGGACCTCGCTGGTGTATTTCCACCCCATTCCGGGACCGTATCTGCTGTCGAACATTTCTTTCATGGCCTTGATCTCGAGAGAAGGCGGAGGATAGGGGATACCGACTATGATCGCGAAACACAGCTCCTCGCCCGGAAAATCGATTCCTTCCGCCACAGAACCGCCCATCACGCAGACGAACACGCCGTTGCGGCCCGAACGGAAACGGTCCAGGGAATCCATGGTGCGTTTCTGACGCCCGGACTCCTCCCAGTACATCTTCTTTCTGACGGATTCCTCGAGATACGGACGCATCTCGTTCATCACCCTGTACGAAGGCATGAAGATCAGAATGTTCTTATCGACAGCGTTGCAGAGCCGTGCCACGGTCTGCTCGAGACGGACCTTCATTCCGGGATTTTTCTTGAGTTCGGCATAGTTGGTGGTGAGATCTTTCGAGTATACCACGAGCTTGTTCTCTTTGGGGAACGGGGACGGATAGGTGCGCGGAACCGCATCGGCGGGAAGCCGGAGAACCTTGGCATAAGTGTCGAGCGGCCGCAATGTGCCGGACATATGGACGGCCCCTTTTATCTGGTTCATGAAACGGCCGATATCAACTGGATCTATGCAGGAAGCCTTGATACTGGGTCCGTCTTCGCCGGCACGGATCGACTTGACATAGCGGTCGGACGGGGAATTGACCCACAACGACAGCAGATTGGCCAATTCCAGGAGGGGCGACAGCGGGGCATCGGTGTCGGAGATCGCCTTCTCGCGGTCCTCTCCGAGGGAGATAGACGATTCGATCATGGGCTTGAGATCGGTAACCTTCTTTCCGAGTATGCGGGCGATCTCGTCTTCCAGCGAATTGGGCGGGAGGACCGCCTCCGTGGTGTTGAATGCTATATACTTGGTCGAAAGCGCGTTGACCGCGGTCCTGACCGCTTTGAAGAACGTATTCAGGGTTATGCCGGAACCGACGACGGGGTTGTCGAACGAGGAGCATTCGTCCACGGCCGAGCCGAGGATCCTGGAGGTGATGGTGAAACTCTCCTGCTCGCGGACGGCATCCATGAAATTATGGGCCTCGTCGATGATCAGAACGATCTGCGGAACGTCAACCCCGAGATTGGTGAGGAAATTGTTGCGGATATCCGGATCGATTATGTGGATATACGGCGCTACGATAACGTCGAAATCGCTCATCATGACCTTCTTGACCTCGTACGGGCAGACGTTGTTGGAGCAACAGTAGGCATCAAGCTCTTCGGATTTGGGGAAATTCTTCTTGGTGAAGGCCTCGACCGAATCGACCATATTGAGAACCCTGCTGAAGTACGGACAGCCCCCGCTTTTTCCCTGCTGGGTCTTAACTTTTTTATCCGAACATATGGTGGAAAGCACGGTCGGCGAAAGATTCCCGAAGTCCGGCCTCGCCTGAAGGAGGGGGCAGGATTTGTTCCTCCCGGTGAGCGTAAGTCCGGAAACGGGTTTGAGGGTCGATATCGCTTTCAACTCCTTCATAACCTGGTCCGACTGGGAAATTGTCCGGGTGATGTAGACGATCTTCTTTCCGAAGGTCTTCGAATGGGCCAGGGCCCCGGCGAGGGAGGTTATGGTCTTTCCGGTACCGGTTCCGGATTCGATAACGATGTGCTTGCCTTTGTCGAGGGCGCTCGTTATATCGTGAATGATATCGACCTGCATCGCCCGCGGTTCGTAGGGGAGGTAGGGTGCGGACGAATTCGTCTGCGTGACGATCTTCGGAGCGGGGATCTCGGTCCGCTGGGGGGCGGAAGCGACCATGCCGGTCTTCGAGCCGCAGGCCTTGCATGTGTGGGAACCGGGGAAGATCATCGAGCCGCAGACCGAACAGAATTTCATTCGGAATCACCGATCGGAAAGAAAGGATCGGAATGATCCGAGGAACTGTTTGAATGATCTGCGGTACCTGACATAATAAAGGTAGAAAGGGAACCATCTATAAAACCAGGAGGTCGGGGTCGGAACTGGCATCGCTTATAACTTGGGTTTGATCTGATGAAGACCCAGAGTGGAAGAATTCCCTGCTGCGAGGGCGACCAGTTCCGAAATATGCATACAGGGCTTTCCGCCATCGTAACGGTCGTATTTGGTCAGACAGTAGGGACAGTTCAGGATGATGAAATCCGCTTCAGCACACTCGGCTTCGCGCTCGGGCAGCATCCGGTCGAGGAAGGGTTTCTTGGCACCGCAGCACCCGTATGTCCTGTTGACCACCGTAAAACCCATCTTCTCGACGACGACTTTCATCTCGTTGAACTTAGATTCCATCGCACACCCCGGTTCGATCGCGACTTTGTAACCTGTCGAAGAGACGGGAAGCGAATCCAGGTTCTCGTAAAGATACTCGACGATATGTCTGACATCGATTCCGTAATGCACGAATTCGTCCGCACAGCCCCCGCACAGGGATACGAGACGGCCTTTCTCGTTCGCGGTCATCCCCTTCAGAAGAGGTCTTCTGCCCACATCTCCGAGTTCGCTGAACATCGAAGGCTTCAGACAGCAGGCGTTTTCCGCGATCTGGTGCGAGGTCTTGCCAAGGGAATCAAGAGCGACGCGGCAGGCATATTTGAGATACGGAAGTCTACTTTCCACCACACAGCCGGGAATGACGCACACCTCGTCACCGTCCCAGCCCGGATCGACGGCTTCCTCCGCGGGGGGCAGGATGAACCCGTATTGCAGATAGATCTCGCTCGGATGCTGGTCTTTGAAGAGGGCCAGAGTGTCGCGCATGACCCGGTACGGATCGGTACGGTAGCAGACCTGGGAGCATTTTCCGCATTGGATGCAGAGCGTGATGTCTCCGGTGCCTGCCACCATCATCTCCTTCGGATCGAAACCCCCGTGTTTCCGGGAGGGGCAGACGGCAGAGCATTTTCCGCAGTTGATGCATGTCCTGCGGAGACGGTCGATCTCGTTCGCTAGGTTGATCATGTCATTCAGAACTCTATGCCGACACGGGCCTGGATCCCTTTGTCGAACGGGTGTTTCACCAGTACCATCTCGGTCACGAGGTCGGCATATTCGGCGAGTTTCGGGGTTATACCCCTGCCGGTAAGAACCACTTCGATGTGTTCGGGACGTCCTCTGAGCACGTCTATCAGTTCGGAATCCGTGATGAGATTCAGGCGGACCGCGTTGACCGCCTCGTCGAGAACGACGACATCGTACTTCCGCGTGGCCATCAGCTCGGATGCTTTACCGAGAGCATCCCGTGCGACAGCGATATCCTCCGGTGCCGGGTTCCTTCCTACAAAATGATCGAGACCCAGAGACCGGAGTTCGATGTTGGGGAACCTCTGAACCGCGAGTTGTTCTCCGAAACCGTCCGAGGGTTTCAGGAACTGCAGGATCAGCACGTTGAGGCCGCGTCCGGCCGCACGGACCGCAAGCCCGAACGCCGCGGTCGTCTTTCCTTTGCCGTTTCCGGTGTAGATCTGAACCAGCCCGAGCTCGGACCTTGCCTCTTCCAGAGATTTCATACGATAACAGCACGTTAGGGATTAATTAGGTTTGTCACTCACCGGTTTTAAGTTCGGACCTCGTGATAGAACAGGATGATGTCGGAATAGCTTCCGTCATCCATCCTGAATCCTCCCGGAACCGAACCGATCCGTCTGAATCCGCAACGTTCGTAAAGATGGATGGCGTGAACGTTGGATGCGACGACGGCGTTAAACTGGATCAGACGAAAACCATTCTCGCGGGCCATTTCGAGAGAATGCTTGACCAGCATCTCTCCGATGTGTTTTCCGCGCATATCTCCCGCAACCGCGTAACTGCAGTTCGCGATATGTCCGCAGCGGCCTATGTTGTTGGGGTGCAGAATGTAAAGGCCCAGTACTGTATCTCCTTCGACGGCGACCCCCGTGAACGTCTGCGAGGAAAAGAACGGATCGGCATCGGTTTCGTCGAGTGTATCCAACTGCGGAAAGGCCACACCGTCGCCGACTACCTGGTTCCAGATTTTCATGGCCCCTTCGAGGTACAGGCGGGAATACGGTTCGATAGCGACGATTCTTACTCCTCCGTTTCAGGAGATCCGCGGACATCCGTCGTTCTGAGAGAAGGAAGCGGAGACCCTTCGCCGACCGCGTATTTCGTTACCGCGAGTTCGTCGGTCTCGCTGTCGTACCGGAGAACGAACTTCTGACGGTCGGTACCCGTCCCTTCATGCCTCCATAATGTAAGTCCGTTACGGGCGATCACGATATTGTGATTTGTCGAATTGGTTATAAGGCGGTACTGTCCGAATTTGTTGATCGTGATCTGAGAATAATCGAGAATGAACGTAAGATTCTGGTATCTCTCGATGACCGGAAACGGCACGATGAAATCGAAGAAGGAAGAGTTGGTGCTTTTGAGTAGTTTCGCACCGCAGTAGTTGCAGAAGACGTAATCGGCATCGTCCTTGAATTTCATCACCCTGCCGCATTTGCATGTGGCCTGGATGGGGGATACCACGTTGACCGGAATGAGCTCCTTGAACTCCGTGCTGAACATCGCTCCGCAGTAAGAACAGAACAGGGATTCTTTGGACTCCGAAGCCCGACGGCAGAATTTGCAGTACGGAAGGGTCCTGTCCACGGCGTTCTTGGTGCCGCACCGGCCGCAATAGACGAATTCGAGATCGTCGTCGGCGTGAATGAGGGTTTTGCAGTTTTCGCATGTTACGGGATACACCGTATCAGTCCCTGGTCGCTCCCTTGAGGGTGAACGTCGTGGTCGTCGTATCGCCGTCCTCGTCGCTTTCCTCGATGACAATGTAGACTATTCTTCCGTCGTCAAGGTGCTGTACCTCTCCGCCGTAATAGACGAATCTTGTCGATTCGATCGTTTTGGAATCGACGGCCCATACCGAGCCGGCAGAAACTTTGACCAGCAGTGAATAGACGTCGGGAAAATTCTCCGTTATATCCTCCGGGGTTTTCTTGTTCATGACGACGGACGCTACCGTATGGTCCTTTATGACGATCGTTGCCGTGATGTTATATGTGACATACGGATCGCGGATCTCCACATCGTATTCGTAAGTGCCGTCGGGGCACCGGGTCAGGAAGACCGGATCGGATTCGTTGACGCTCGGCTGATTCAACTCGTGTACGAAGTACAGAGTGAAAACGAGAAGGAGCACCAGGATCCCTGCGAGAAGCATAATGATGTATTTTTTGGAAGCATCTGAAGACTGGAGCGACCTGATGATCTTGTCCTTGGCCTTGATATCATCTTTCAACCGGATATATTCTCCCGAAGGGACCATCGGTTCGGAGGTCGGAAGGACATGGGTGATTTTACAACCACATCCTGAACAGTAAATTGCATCGTCAGGATTGAGGTCGCCGCAATTATTACACTTCATCGGTGCACATCCAATAATGTTTTGATGCAAGTGTATTGCCTAAATAATGATTTGTCGGACAAAAATGATACAAAAACGAATAGTCGGCAAAACAGGATGGGGGCGTTCGGGTATCGGTATCCGAAGATGTAATGAGTATATTGTCATTTTTAATTTTACGTATTCGGAAAATTATTATTGACAAACCGATTTGGAAACGATTTTATCTATATTCAGTTGCGAAAAATACAATCCAATCCGAAATTTATATAGTCATCATTATAAGGAACGATTTGTTCGGACAGATAGTAACCATTTCCAGAGAAAAGTGAAGTTATGGACATTGGAATCGCATTATTGTCGCTTCTCGCAGGTATCGGCATCTTTCTTATCGCCTGTACCATGTTGAGCGGGAACCTAGAAACGATCTGTAGCAGCAAACTGAGAAAGCTTTTTGCCAGGGCCTCGGAGAAAAAACTCGTTGGTGTCGGTATCGGTGCGGCTGCTACCGCCGCCATCCAAAGTTCCGGAGCCACGACGGTCCTTGTCATAGGGTTCGTGAATGCGGGGATCATGTCCCTTGCCCTGGCGACGACCATCATCTACGGTGCGAACATCGGTACGACGGTGACCGCCCAGATCGTCGCCTGGGGTTCGAGCGGCGGATCGAATCTCCTTATGTACTTATTCGCGGCCCTGGCCGGTGTCGGCGCATTCCTCTCTGCTTATGCGAAGAAAGATAAAACGCGCAGCATAGGCAATGTCCTCGCGGGTTTCGGAATGCTGTTCGTCGGATTGCAGCTTATGAGCAATGCCATGGATGATTTCGCACAGGAACCCGCTGTCAGCGAGTTCTTGTCGCATATCGAGAACATCATCCTCCTCGTAATCATCGGTGTCCTGCTGACGGCCATCGTTCAAAGTTCCTCCGTGGTGACGGCAGTCCTCATCGCAATGATCGGATCGAGCCTCATCGACCTCAACCAGGCCATTTACCTTACTCTCGGTTCGAACATCGGATCGTGCATCGTTGCGATACTTGCGGGAATGTCGAGCGGTCTGAACGCGAAGAGAACGGCGCTTATCCATCTGCTTTTCAATGTCTTCGGCGTGGTTCTGTTTGTATTGTTCGGTTTCTTCATGAACATTATCTTCGGAGTGACATACGGCGATCTGTTCGACGGATTATTCCCGACCAGACAGATCGACCTTGCCATGTTCCACACCGCATTCAACCTGATCACCGTCATCATAATGCTCCCGCTCACCAACAGGCTCATCGCATTGGTCATGAGGATCCTCCCCGACAAAAAAGAAAAATTCGGCGAGGATTCCGACGGACCCCACCTGTATTTCGTCGACGAGCACATGTTATCGACCCCCGCCGTCGCCGTGGGCGAGATCAAGAACGAGATCATGAACATGACCTCCGTTGCCATAAAGAATTTCAGGATCTCCGTCGACGCCCTGATCACGCGGAACACCGACGAGCTGGAAACATTCAAAAAGAACGACGAACAGCTGGAATATACCAACCGGGAACTTTCGAAATTCCTACTGAAGCTCTCGAATATGAAACTGAGCGCCAAGGACAACCGCTTGGTTTCCACATCGTTCCGTACCACGATCGACGTCAAAAGGGTCGGAGACTACTCCGAGAACATCGTCGAATATGCGCAGAAGCTGAAAGACGTCCAGGGAGAATTTTCCGAAGACGCATGCAACGAAGTGAGGGC